>NZ_LGHL01000065.1 GCF_001908205.1 Bradyrhizobium sp. NAS80.1 | reverse complement strand
GGCCGAACTGCAGGATGACGGCTCACTCGAAGGGGAGATTTGTCTCCTCAACGGCGACAACATCCCGTTCATCGCGCGCCGTTCCAAGACTTCTTCAACAGCCTGCTAGGTGTGGACGTAGTCTCCCGGCGCATCTGGAAGACTGTCTGCGCCCTCGATCCCGATCTGCGGTGGGGCGCAGGGCTCGCCCGAGCGGGCCGCGAGCCAGCTGCTCCATTCCAGCCACCACGACCCCTCGATGTGCGGAGCCAGCTTCAGCCATTCATCGGGACCGACATAGGGCGCATCCGCGACCTTGGTCAGCACCTGATAGCTATGCCAGGACTCCTCCGGAGGCGCAACGACACCGGCATTGTGACCGCCGCTGGTCAACACGAACGTCACGTCGGCATCGACCTGGTAGTGGATCTTGTGGACCGATCGCCATGGCGCCACGTGATCGGTGGGTGTGCCGACCACGAACATCGGCGCATGGATGTCGGACAGCGAGATACTTCTGTCGGCGACCTGATAGCGGCCCTCGGCCAGGTCATTGTTGAGAAACAGCTTGCGCAGATATTCCGAATGCATGCGATAAGGTAGCCGCGTGGCGTCGGCGTTCCAGGCCATCAGGTCGCTCAGTGGCGCCGACTCTCCCATCAGATAGTCATGCGACAGCCGCGACCAGATCAGATCATTGGAGCGCAGGAGCGCGAACGCTCCGGCCATTTGCGTGGTATCGAGATAGCCCCGTTTCCACATCATGTCTTCGAGGAAAGCAATCTGGCTTTCGTTGATGAACAGCGTCAGCTCGCCGGCCTCGGTGAAGTCCGTCTGAGCGGCAAGCAGGGTGATCGTCCCCAGTCGCGTGTCGCCGTCGCGCGCCATTGCGGCAGCGGCGATCGACAGCAACGTGCCGCCCAGACAGTAGCCGAGCGCATGGGTCTTCCGACCCGGCATGATTCGGCCGATCGCATCCAGCGCCGCCATCACGCCCAGCTTGCGATAGTCGTCGAAGGCAACATCCCGATCCTTCGCCTCGGGATTGCGCCAGGAGATCGCGAACACAGAAAAGCCTTGGCCGGTGAGATATCTGACCAGCGAATTCTGCGGGGACAGATCGAGGATATAATACTTCATGATCCACGCCGGCACGATCAGAATCGGCTCGGGCCGCACTTGCGCGGTCGTCGGATAATACTGGATCAGCTCGATCAACTCGTTGCGGTAGACGACCTTGCCCGGCGACGCTGCCACCGTCTTGCCGACGACAAACTGCTCGTCTCTCACCGGCTTCGAGACAGACAGAAGGCGCACCAGGTCGCTGCACCAGTTCTGCCATCCGAACACAAAATTCTCTCCGCCGCTCTGGAACGCCTTTTCCAGAACCTCCGGATTGGTCGCGGCGAAGTTCGACGGCGCCAGCATGTCGAGCATCTGGCGGACCGAGAATTCGACGATGGCCTCATTTGCGCGCGACACACCACGCACGCCGGTCGTGGCATCGTGCCACCAGCGCTCTCCGAGCAAAAACGCCTGGGCGAACAGATTGAACGGCGCGGCTTCCCATTGCGGCTCCCTGAAGCGTCGATCCCGCCCCTGCGGCTGAATCACGGACCACGGCCTTTGATCCGGGGACGCGGCATGGAGCGCGGCCTCGATGAACCGGCCGGTATCCTGAAGGACATTGCGGGCGATCTCCGCTTGCCGCTGCGGCGCTGCCGCGAGATGCGAACTCCAATCGAGCCAGGCGAGCGACAGGGCTGCCGGCGAAATCCCGCCCGTAAATCGTGCCAGCATCGCGTGAAATGCGCGATCAAGAGGGTACGGCTCTGACGCCGGCGTGGGCCTCATGGCCGGCTTTCCGGTCGGAGGGGCGACGCTCACAACCGGGTTCACGGAAGGCTCCCCTGCCGGCTCTTCCTTTCGCGGGACAAGCTGCACGACGCTCATGGCTGATTATTCCTGCGCACTTCCGGTTTGACCTCCCCGGACGATATGGCGGTCCGTTTCGGACGCGTTGAGCTGTATCAAGTTCGCACGCCGATCACGATTGCTTCACCATCATCGGGCGACGTCGCCCGCTTGACCTGTGTCAAAACAGGCCTCCAAGTCTGAAATAGGTTCCGCCCATCGAATTTCGTCGAACCTGCGGAGCTCCCCCATGCGCGCCCACCAGATCATGACCCGGTCAGTCATCTCGGTTACTCCCGACACCAGCATCGTCGAAGCCGCGAACATCATGCTGAAGCGGCACGTCAGCGGCCTTACCGTGGTCGACGAAACCGGCAAGCTGGTCGGCGTCGTCTCGGAAGGGGATTTCATCCGCCGCAGCGAAATCGGCACCGGCCGCAAGCGCGGGCGCTGGCTGAGGTTCATCCTCGGCCCCGGCACGTCGGCCAGCGATTTCGTTCAAGAGCACGGCCGCAAGGTCTCGGAGGTGATGACCGACTCACCCGTGACCATCACCGAGGATACCGCGCTCGCGGAGATCGTCGATCTCATGGAACGCAACAACGTGAAGCGCCTGCCGGTGGTCCGCGGCGACAAGGTCGTCGGCATCGTCTCGCGCGCCAATCTATTGCAGGCGGTGGCGGGGCTTGCCCGCGAGGTGCCGGATCCGACGGCCGACGACGATCACATTCGCGTCCGCATCATCGACACCATGGAAAAGAACGACTGGTGCCCGTTCGGGCTGAACGTTATCGTCCGCGACGGCATCGTTCATCTCAGCGGCGTCATCACCGAGGAACGCGCGCGGCAGGCCGCGGTTGTCGCAGCGGAGAATGTCGAGGGCGTGAAGAAGGTGCACGACCACCTGTGCTGGGTCGACACGATGTCGGGCGTCTATCTGAATTCGCCCGAGGACGACGATCTCGCCAAAGCTGGCTGAAAAGGCGAGCCGAACGCGGTTCAGCGGGGAATGACGGCGGTGGCCTCGATCTCGACGCGCGCCGCCTTCTCAACGAGGCGGACGACCTGAACCAGCGCCATCGCCGGATAGTGCGCGCCGAAGATGGTACGATAGATCTTGCCGAGCTCCTTCAGGTTCGACAGGTATTCGTCCATGTCGATGACGTACCAGGTCAGGCGCACGAGGTGCTCGGGCCGCGCACCGGCTTCAGCGAGGATCTCGGCGATGTTGCTCAGGGTCTGGCGCACCTGCGCGACAAACCCGTCAGCGAGATGCTCCTCGGCATCCCAGCCGATCACACCGCCGGTGACGACGATGCGGCCGTCGGCGGCGATGCCGTTGGCATAGCCCTTCGGCATCGGCCAACCGGACGGCTGGAGTATCTGCACCTTCGCACGGGTCTTATCATCGTCGGTCGGCAGCACCGCGAGCTGCGGGCCTTTCGGCGTCGTCACAATTCTTTGTCCTTCTCTCATTCTGCCGCGACGCCCGAGGACGTCGCTGCAGCCAGCGCCATTTGCCGCAGGGCAAAGCGCTTCAGCTTGCCGGTTTCAGTCTTCGGCAATTGCGTCACGAACTCGATCGCGCGCGGATATTTGTACGGCGCGATCTCGCGTTTGACATGTTCCTGCAACTCGGCCGCGAGCTGCGCGTCCGGCGTCACGCCGGGTGCGGCAACGACATAGGCCTTCACGATCATCCCGCGCGCCTCGTCGGGCGCACCGACTACGCCGCACTCGACAACCGACGGATGCGTCAGCAGCGCCGCTTCAACATCGGTGCCCGCGATGTTGTAGCCGGATGACACGATCATGTCGTCGGAGCGCGACTGGTACCAGAAATAGCCGTCGCTATCCATCAGATAAGTGTCGCCGGTGAGGTTCCAGCCGTTCTGGACGTATTTACGTTGCCGCTCGTCGGCGAGATAGCGGCAGCCGGTCGGCCCACGCACAGCGAGCCGGCCCATGGTACCCGGCGGCACGTCGTTCCCGGCATCATCGACGATCTTCGCTTCATAGCCCGGCACGGGCTTACCCGTCGCGCCCGGGCGGATCTCGTCTTCCGTCGCGCTGATAAAGATGTGCAGCATCTCGGTCGAGCCAATGCCGTCCATCAGCTTGATGCCGGTTGCCTTGAGCCATGCGTCGAATGTCGGCTTGGGCAGCGTCTCGCCTGCGGACACGCACTTTCGAAGCGAAGAGATGTCGCGTCCTGCCAGCTTGCCGATCATGGCCCGATACGCAGTCGGCGCGGTGAAGCAGACCGTGGTCTTGTACCGCTCGATCGCAGTCAGCATGTCATCCGGCGTCGTCTTCTCCAGCACGACGAAGGAGGCACCGATGTGCATGGGAAACAGCACGCCGCCGAAACCGAAGGTGAAGGCGAGCGGCGCCGAGCCGATAAAGCGATCCTTCTGCTCGGCCCGCAAGATGTTGTGCGAATAGCTGTCGCAGACCGCCAACATATCCCGGTGGAAATGCATGGTGCCCTTGGGATCGCCGGTCGTGCCCGACGTGAAGGCGATCAGGCAAATGTCGTCGGAGGCGGTATCGACAGGGGTGAACTCAGGGCTCGCGTCCGCAATCAATGCTTCGAGCGAGTTTTCCGCGCCATTGCCCCAATAGATGACATGTTTGAGACCGAACGCCGCGGCTTTCGCTTTCTCCATCTCCTCGGAGAGCTTTCCGTCGCACAGAGCGAGCGTGATCTCCGCTTTCTGGATTGGGTAGGATAGCTCCTTGGCGCGCAGCAACGGCATTGTCGCGACAACGATCCCGCCGGCCTTGATCACTGCGAGATAGGTCGCGACCATCATCGGATTGTTGGCCGAGCGCAGCAGCACGCGTTCGCCGGTGACCAGACCGAGCTTGCCGACCAGCACATTGGCGATGCGATTCACGAGCGCCTGCAGCTCGCGATAGCTGTAGCTCACGGTAGGACTAATGACGCAAGGAGCGTCGCCGTGCCCCTGCTCGACCCAGCGATCGAGGAAATAGCTGACGCAGTTCAATCGCGGAGGATAGTGCAGTTCCGGCCGCGTGAAGATGAACTCCGGCCAGAGCTCACGCGGCGGCAGTTGCTGCCGTGCGAACGTATCGGCATGAGCCGTCGCAGCATTGCCGTCACACGAGCTCGACACTTGCACCTTGGCGGCGTTGGCCATCGCACGCTCCTTTCAGCATGGAAAGCACCCGGCAGCTCTATCTCAAAACATTTTAGGCTTAAAACAATTCGGCGCAATAGCGGATTTCGGGCATCCGTGCTTTTTCCTGCGGCAAGGTGGGACCGGGCGGCTACCCCGCCCGCGGACTTAAGGCCGGCGGCGCGCAGCCGATTTCTGCGCCGACGCCTTGGTCTTGGCGAGGAGCCGCATCAGCTCGCGCACATCCTTCGGCGTCAGGTCGGCGAAGAGATCGGCGATCCAGGTCTCGTGTTCCGCGGCCATTCTGCGAAACTCGGCGCGCCCGAGTTTCGTGAGGCGGATCACCTGGACGCGACGGTCCGTCTCCGAAGTGCGCCGGTCAAGATGGCCGGATTCCACCAGTCGCTCGACGAGGCCGGTGACGTTGCCGTTGGACACCATCATGCGCTTGGAGACGTCGGACAACGTCATGCCGTCAGGCGCCTTGTCGAGCTGCGCCATCAGGTCGAAACGGGGCAGCGTGACGTCGAACCGTTGCCGCAGCCGGCCGCGGACCTCACCTTCAATCAAGGTCGTGCAGGTCAAGAGGCGCAGCCACAGCCGAAGCTCTTCGGCATGGTCCTCCGGAGTTTCGACGGCCTTTGTCTCGGAATCGAGCATATGGATGCGATCACTCAGGGCCGGCATTGGCGCCGGCACGGATTCCCGAACATTTTGAGCTTCAAATAAATTGAAGCCCGCCGCAAGTGCAAAGCTGCAATAATCGACCGCGCGTCAGTTTCTTTAGGCTTCAAATAATTGGCGCAACGCTTGCATGTGCCGCCTCCCGCAGGATGACGACCCGCCTTGAGCTTCGCTTGCCGCGGCAGCCATCATCGGCATAAGCTTGGATTGGAGTACGCGGCTTGTAGCGCAAGCCCGATTGTCATGGGGGACAGATCATGAAGACGCAATGGACCTTGGCTGCCGCCGCCTTGCTGCTCGGCACCGCCGTAAACCCTGCCTTCGCCCAGGAAAAGATCAAACTGGGTGTGATCGTGACGTTGTCGGGACCTGCCGCCGCGCTCGGCCAACAGGTTCGAGACGGCTTTGCGCTCGCCGTGAAGGACCTCGGTGGCAAGATGGGCGGCCGCGATGTCGAGGTGATCGTTGCCGATGACGAGCTCAAGCCGGACGCGGCGGTGACGAAGGTCAAGGGGCTTCTGGAGCGCGACAAGGTCGATTTCGTGGTAGGCCCGATCTTCTCCAACATCCTCCAGGCGATCCACCGGCCCGTCACGGAATCCAAGGTGTTCCTGATCAGCCCTAATGCCGGCCCATCGACCTTTGCCGGCAAGGAGTGCAACCCGTTCTTCTACGTGACGTCGTATCAGAACGATCAGGTGCATGAGATCCTCGGCAAGGTCGCGCAGGATCGAGGCTACAAGCGCATGTACCTGATGGTGCCGAACTATCAGGCCGGCAAGGACTCGGTGGCAGGCTTCAAGCTCGACTACAAGGGCGAGATTGTCGAAGAGTCCTACATGCCGCTCAATACGCTGGATTTCCAGCCGGAGTTATCCAAGATTTCGTCTCAGAAGCCCGATGCTCTCTTCACGTTCATGCCGGGCGGCCTCGGCGTCAATCTCGTGAAACAATACCGGCAAGCCGGCCTCGCCGACACCATTCCGGTGCTCTCGGCCTTCACGGTGGATGAATCGACCCTGCCGGCGCAGCAGGACGCGGCCGTCGGCATGTTCGGCGGCGCGAACTGGGCGCCTAATCTCGACAATCCCCAGAACAAGAAGTTCGTCGCGGCCTATGAGGCCGCCTACAACAGCGTGCCCGGGACCTATGCTTTCCAGGCGTACGATGCCGCGATGCTGATCGACAGCGCCGTCAAGGCCGTGAAGGGCGATCTCTCCAACAAGGATGCGGTTGCGGCCGCACTGAAGAAGGCCGACTTCACCTCGCTGCGCGGCGCATTCAAGTTCAACAGCAACGGATATCCGATCCAGGATTTCTACCTGACCAAGGTCGCGAAGCGTCCGGACGGCAAGTTCCAGACCGAGATCGTCCAGAAGGTTTTTGAGAACTATGGCGACCGCTACGCCAAGGACTGCAAGGCGGCAAACTAAGCCGCATCGTGTTACGGGAGGACTGCAATGAAGAGCGAAATCACCGGCATCACGCGGGCCAATGAGGGGATCCAGGGCATTTCCTGGAACATCCTCGGCCAGACCTATGTGCCGAAGAGCTACGCTGAAAACAGCTTCTCCTGGCACGCGACGCTGCCGCCGGGTACGTTCGTGCCGCCGCACATTCATCCGGACCAGGATGAGTATCTCTACATGCTGGAGGGCAAGCTCGACTTCATGCTCGGCAATTCCGAGTCGCAGGCAACCGCAGGCGATTTGATCCGGCTCGGCATGGGCGTGCCGCACGGCATCTTCAACAAATCGGAGCAGACCGCGAAAGTGCTGTTCTGGGTCGCGCCGAGCCGCAAGCTGTTCGACCTGTTCTGGGGCCTTCACAACATGAAGGAACAGAAGCCGGAGGACGTGGTGGCATTGGCCGCCGAGTTCAACATCCACTTCCTGCCGCCGCCTCCCGGCGGCTAGCAGCTGTCTTAAGCGCGCACCGCTGCAAGTCCGGGGACTGCGGCAAAACCCGCCTTGGTCGCATAGCCACGCACGATCGCTTCGCGCTGGGAATAGCTCAGGACGTTTTCGATATTGTCAAAGCCGTCGGGCGCGAGCTGCTCGACGGCATCGATGACGCCCTCGGGGCCGCCACGGCGGTTGGAGCGGACGACATCTGCCGTCATCGGCAGACGCTTCTTCTCATATTCGACCAAGGCCTGGCGTGGATGCTCAGCGCGTACCAGCACGTCCGCAAGACAGCGCGCATCGAGGATCGCCTGCGAAGCTCCGTTCGAGCCGACCGGATACATGGGATGCGCGGCATCGCCGAGCAGCGTGACGCGGCCGGACGACCAATAGGGCAAGGGATCGCGATCGCAGGTTGGATATTCGTAGAACTCGGGCGTTGCCGAGATCAGGCTCTTCACATCAATGTAAGGCACCGAGAAGCGCGCAACATGCGGCATCAACTCCTCGCGTCGCCCGGGCCGCGACCAATCTTCTTTCCGAGGTGGCGGAGCATTGCCCTCGCCGACCTTCACCAGCACCGCCCAGTTGGTAAGACGGCTCGCCGGGCTCGATCCCTCCGCGATCGGATAGATCACCACCTTCGCGTTGAGACCACCGGCCACGATCATCGACCTGCCGGTGAGGAAGAGCGGCCAGTCACGCGCACCGCGCCACAGCATCAGGCCGTTCCAGCACGGCGGCCCTTCGTTCGGGAACAGCGTCTCGCGCACGCGCGAATGAATTCCGTCAGCGCCGATCAGGATATCGCCACGCGCAGTGTGGATGTGCGCGCCGGTCCGATCGAAGAAATAGGCCGTGATGCCGCCCTCGTCCTGCGTGAACGCGCCGAGCCGGCAGCCGGTGTGAATTGCTTCTGGCCCGAGCCGTTCCTCGACGGCGTGATGGATGACGCCCTGAAGCCGGCCGCGGTGAATCGAGAATTGCGGCACGTCGTGACCGGCATCGATGCCTCGCGCTTCGCGCCAGACCTCCTGGCCGTGCCGACTGAGGTAATAGAGTTGGTCGGTGCGGATTGCGACGTCGTCGAGCTTCTGCAGCAAGCCGAGCCCGGCGAGCTCACGCATGGCGTGCGGCAGCGTGTTGATGCCGACGCCGAGCTCGCGGATGGTATCGGACTGCTCGAAAATCTCGCAAGCCAGCCCGCGGGCCCGCAGCATCAAAGCCGTGGTGAGACCACCGATGCCGCCACCGACGATAATCGCCTTCATCGCCCCTACTCCACTCGAATACGCCAGGCAATGGAGTTAACGTCGCACGGGCGGTCACTCCGCCGCAAGCGGCTTTGTCGCCTCCACCCTGAGCTCAGCCCGGGTCTTGGGCTTAGCCTTAATTCGCAGCTCCTCGAGATCCTGCCGGTCACGCACGCTATTGCGGAAAATCTGATCCTTGCCGGGCAGATATTGCGGCGGGCAGAAAGCGTCGTCTGCGCCGTACCAGGCCGCCGCCTTCATGGTGAAGAATGGATCGACCAGATGCGGCCGGCCGAGTGCGACGAGGTCTGCCCGGCCTGCAGCCAGGATGGTATTGGCCTGGTCCGCCGTCGTGATGTTGCCGACGCACATGGTGGCCACGCGCGCCTCGTTGCGGACCTGGTCCGAGAACGGTGTCTGGAACATGCGCCCGTAGACCGGCTGCGCATCGCGCACGGTCTGCCCGGTCGAAACGTCGACGAGATCGACGCCGGCCTCGGCGAAGGCGCGCGCAATGGCGACGGCGTCGTCACCGGTGATGCCGCCATCAGCCCAGTCGGTCGCGGAAATGCGGACCGACATCGGCTTGTGCGACGGCCACACTGCCCGCAGCGCCTCGAAGATCTCCAGCGGGAAACGCAGGCGATTGGCGAGTGTGCCGCCATACTCGTCCGTACGGGTATTCGTCAGCGGCGAGATGAAGCTCGCGAGCAGATAACCGTGGGCGCAGTGCAGCTCAAGCATGTCGAAGCCGCAGCGCTCGCCACGTTCGGCCGCCGCGACGAATGCATCCCTCACCGCATTCATGCCGGCGCGGTCAAGCTCGCGCGGCACCTGACTGTCGGGGAAGTAAGGCAGCGGCGATGCCGAGAACACGTCCCAGCCGCCCTCCTCCAGGGGGCGATCCATGCCATCCCACATCAGCTTGGTCGCACCCTTGCGGCCGGCGTGCCCGAGTTGCAGGCAGATTTTTGCAGCCGAATTGCCGTGGACGAAATCCACGATGCGCCGCCACGCGGCTTCCTGCTCGTCGTTCCACAGCCCGGTGCAGCCAGGCGTGATCCGTGCGTCGCGGCTGACGCAGGTCATTTCCGTGAAGATCAGGCCGGCACCGCCGATCGCACGCGATCCGTAGTGTACCAGATGGAAATCGGTCGGCACGCCTTCCTTCGCCGAATACATGCACATCGGCGACATCACGGCGCGGTTAGCGATCTCCATCTCGCGCAGCCGGAACGGCTGGAACAGCGGCACCATGGGCTTCCCGGTGTCGACCTCAAAACCGCTGTCTCGAACGCGCTTCGCAAACGATTCCTCAACCTCTGCGACGAAATCCGGGGCGCGCAGTTTAAGATTGTCATAGGTGATCGCCTTCGAACGCGTCATCACGCCGAAGGCAAACTGCACCGGATCGAAGTCCCAGAAACGATCGACGTGCTCGAACCACACCAGCGAGACGTCCGCAGCATGCTGCGTCTTCTCGACCTCCTCACGGCGGCCATGCTCGTAGAGATCGAGTGCCGCCTGGACGCTGGGCGTCTTTGCCATCGCCTCGGCCAGCGCGATCGCGTCTTCCATCGCGAGCTTCGTGCCGGAGCCGATCGAGAAATGCGCGCTCGCCTTGGCGTCACCGAGCAGAACCATGTTGTCCTTGACCCAGCGCTTGCTGCGGATCATCGGGAAATTGCGCCACATTGAACGGTTGGTGAGCAGCTTGTGCCCATCGAGAAACCATCCAAAGATTTCGGCCATCCGCGCGGCAGACTGGGTCTCATTCAACCCCGTCAGCCCTGCCCGCGCGAACGTCTCCGGATCGGTCTCGAAGATCCAGGTCGAGTGCCCTGCCTCATACTGGTAGGCGTGGGCGATGAACGGTCCCCACTCCGTCTCCTGGAAGATGAAGGTGAAAGCATCGAGCGGCCTGGTCGATCCCATCCAGGCGAATTTGTTGGTGCGGAGGTCGACCTCCGGCTGGAAGTGCTCGACGTATTTCTCGCGGAAGCGGCTATTGATACCATCCGCAATCAGAATGAGATCAGCGACGGCGAAGCGGGACTCGTCTTCGATGTCCACTTCGAAATGAAGATTGACGCCGAGCTCGCGCGCCCGCTCCTGCAGGATCAGCAGCAGCTTCTGCCGCGAGCAGCCGCAAAAACCGTTGCCGCCGACCCGGTGCACGGTGCCGCGGAAATGTACGGCGATGTCGTCCCAGTACGCGAATTCCTGGGTGATGCGGCGGTAGCTCGGGAGGTCGTGTTTCTCGAAATTGTCCAGTGTGGCGTCGGAGAACACCACGCCGAAGCCGAACGTGTCGTCGGCGCGGTTGCGCTCGTATACTGTGATGTCGGCGCTTGGCCGCTGCTTCTTCAGGAGGATCGCAGCATAGAGACCCGCAGGTCCGCCACCGATGATCGCGACTTTCATGGGAGCCTCGCCAATTGACCCGGCGGAAATTATTTTAACCCTAAAATAATTCCGCGCAAGTCCCCGTTGCAGGCCTCCCCGTGGGGAAGTCCCGCCGGCTCAGTCGCCCCTGAAGACCGGCTTGACCTTGTTGGCAAAAGCCTCGAAGGCCCGCTCGAAGTCGGCCGTCGTCATACAAAGGGCTTGAGCAACAGCTTCCGCCTCGATCGCCTCTTCCACTGACATTGCCCATTCCATGGCCAGCATCCGCTTGGTCATGGTGTTGCCAAAGGTCGGCCCCTCCGCGACCTGCTTTGCCAGCAGCTGTGCCTGAGGCAGCACCTGTTCCGGCGTGACGATGCGACTGAAGAAGCCCCAGCGCTCGCCCTCCTCCGCGGTCATGAACCGGCCGGTATAGAGCAACTCGGAGGCCCGGGACTGTCCGATGATCCGCGGCAGGATCGCGCAAGCGCCCATGTCGCAGCCGGCAAGGCCCACCTTGTTGAACAGGAACGCGACCTTGGCGCCGCTCGCTGCGAGACGCATGTCCGACGCCATCGCGATGATGGCGCCGGCGCCAGCACAGATGCCCTCGACAGCAGCCACGATCGGCTGCGGGCAGGCACGCATCGCCTTGACGAGGTCGCCTGTCATTCGCGTGAAGGCCGTCAGCCCTTTCGTATCCATCTTCACGAGCGGACCGATGATCTCGAATACGTCGCCACCAGACGAGAAATTGCCGCCGGCGCCCGTGACGACGATCGCCTTGACCGCGTCGTCGAAGGCGCAGGCGCGGAAGAAATCCGTCAACTCCCGATAGCTCTCGAACGTCAGCGGATTCTTCCGTTCGGGACGATTGAGCGTCACGGTGGCAACGCCGTCGACCACGGCCAGCAGGAAGTGTTGCGGCGAATAGTCCGCGAGCGGCACGGTGACGGGATTGGCTGGTCTGCTCATGCGATCTCCTTGGCTTTCTTGTTCCGAACCCGCGTCACGCTAGATCTCACCACCGGCAACGGCGATCGCCTGCCCTGTGATCGCACCGGCGCCCTCGCCGCACAACCAAAGCACGGCATCAGCCACCTCTTGAGGCGTGATCAGCCTTCCTTGCGGATTATGCTTCGCAAGCTCGGCGATCGCCTGCTCGCGGGTTCGTTCTGTCTTCTTCATGATGTTTTCGATGCTGCCGGCGACCAGATCGGTGTCGGTGAATCCGGGACAGACCGCATTCACGGTTACATTGCTGCCGGCCATTTCGAGGGCGAGCGAGCGCACGAGACCGACCACAGCGTGCTTGGCGGCCGTGTACGCGCTCACGTAGGCATAGCCCTTGAGCCCCGCCGTCGACGCAATCGCGACGATACGGCCGTAAGGGCGATCCTTCATCCCCGGCAGCACAGCGCTGATGGCATGGACCACGCCCATAAAATTGACATCCATCATGCGCGAAAAAAGAGCACTGTCCGATTTCGCGAATGGCGCGGATTCAGCACTGCCCGCGTTGGCGATGAGGATATCGATCGGCTTCAGCGCACTCGCTTCCGTGATCGCGGCCTTCAGCGCAGCTTCATCCGAAACGTCGGCAACGGCCGAAAAATGCGCGGCTCCCGCGCTGACAGCCTCCTCGAGAGTTGCTGCATTCCGGCCAAGCACCGTGACGGTGGCACCTGCAGCGACGAGGGATGCCGCAATCGCGCGACCGATGCCGCGGCCACCACCGGTCACCAGCGCGTGCGGCGAATGCGGCAATGCGGTCATGCGCTGGCTCCCTGGGATCTACTGATCGTTAGTCCGATATATTTTAACCTTCAAATTTTTGCAACGAAAGCGCCGATCGACGCTGCGCACGCCCGCGCGCGAGAGACCGGCCCGAATATTGCTTTAAGTATAAAATTATCTCTTCCCATCCCCTACAGGCCTGTTAGCATCGACGGGCCAAGCAAAAGGATGTCGCGTGTCGCAGCCTGCGCCAATGATAACAAAGGACGGACGCTTCGCCTATGAAGCCGCGGGCGCCCCGGACGCGACACCCTTGATTTTCCTGCATGGCATTGGCGGCGCGGCACGGGCTTGGCGGCATCAGCTTGCCACATTCAGCAACCGATTCCACGCAATCGCATGGGACATGCCGGGCTATGGCGGATCGGCGCCGCTTGCCAGCGTCAGCATCGCGGCCCTGGCGGATGCGCTCCAGCAATTCATCGAACAGATCGGCGCAAGCAGGCCTATTCTGGTCGGCCATTCGATCGGCGGCATGATCGTCCAGAAATGGCTGGTGCAATCCCCCAAACTGGCGCGCGCGGTCGTCCTCGCGCAGACCAGCCCGGCGTTCGGCAAGGCCGACGGCGACTGGCAGAAATCGTTCATCGCGGCACGCCTCGGGCCGCTCGATCGCGGCGAGACGATGACGTCGCTCGCGCCCTCCCTGGTGAAGGAGCTTGTGGGCGACGATCCTGATCCCAAGGGAATGGAGCTTGCGCGGGCGTGCATGGGAAGTGTGCCCGAGGCGAGCTATCGCGCCATGATGCTGGCCTTGATCGGCTTCGATCAACGCAGCACGCTCAAGGATATATCCGTCCCGACGCTGCTGCTGTCCGGCTCCAAGGACAATAACGCGCCAGCGCCCATGATGGCCAAGACAGCGACCTACATTCCTTCGGCCAAATATGTCGAGCTGGCCGGTGTCGGGCATCTCGCCAACCTTGAACGCCCTGACGCCTTTGACGAGGCTCTCGGCCAATTCCTGAATTCCGTCGCGACCAAAGCGTAAGGTGACTGCGCAATGACCATGCAAGTCAACAAGAACATCGGCGTAACCGACAAGGTTGCCCTTGATCTCCCGATCTTCGATCCCGTGGCGTTCCGCTTGAGCGACGAGCAGGCCGGCATCGTCACGCGCGCAAGAGAGATTGGTCAGAGCGTGTTCGCCGGTCGCGCCGCAACTTACGATCGCGAGGCGATCTTCCCGACCGAGAATTATCGCGACCTGCATCGCGCCGGCCTGCTCGGCATCGCCATTCCCAAGAAACACGGCGGACTTGGTGCGAACTACCAGACCTATGCCTTGGCAGCAGCCGAGCTCGGCCGCTATTGCGGTGCGACTGCGCTCACCTGGAACATGCATGTCTGCTCGACCCTGTGGTCGGGCCCGCTGGCTGATGATCTCGACATGGACGCGGAGACACGCGCGGAACACGAGAAGCGGCGCGCAGTCCACTACAAGCGCATCATCGAGGACGGTGCGATTTACTCGCAGCCATTCTCCGAGGGCGGAGCTGCCGCCGCGGGTGGCGTCGCTTTCGGCACGGAAGCAAAGCCGGTCGAGGGTGGCTGGATCGTCAACGGCAAGAAGATCTTTGCGTCGCTCTCCGGCCACGCCGACTATTACGGCGTGCTCTGCACCGAGATCGAGGAAGGCGAAAAGGCTTCGCGCCGCAACACCCTTTACCTGGCGATCCCCGCGACATCGGAGGGCGTCTCGGTCGTCGGCGACTGGGATCCGCTCGGCATGCGCGGGACGGTCTCGCGGACACTCCTGTTCAAGGACGTGTTCGTGCCGGAGGATGCTGCGCTGATGCCGCGCGGCGTCTACTTCCAGGCTGCGATGCGCTGGCCACACATGTTCCTGACGCTGTCGCCGACCTATATGGGCCTCGCGCAAGCCGCCTACGATTTCACCGTGCGCTACTTGCGCGGCGAGGTGCCGGGCATGCCGCCGGTCAAGCGCCGGATGTATCCGACCAAGCAGATCGCAGTCGCGCAGATGCAGATCAAGCTCGAGCAGATCAAGGCGATCTGGTTCCAGGCTGTCACGGACGCGCGCGCTAACCCGAGCAAGGAGCAGGTGCTGCGGGCCTATGCCGCGCAATATTCGGTGATGGAAGGCGCCAATGAGCTCGCCGCGCTCGCGATCCGCACCTGCGGCGGTCAGGCCATGCTCCGGTCGCTGCCGCTCGAGCGTATCTATCGCGATAGCCGCTGCGGCTCGCTGATGCTGCCCTGGACAGCCGAGCTCTGCCTCGACCGCATTGGGCGCGAGGCGCTGTACGAAGCCGGCGAAACGGACGATTGACGGTGGACCTCTGCAGTCTGATCGATCGCAACGCGGCGTTCGCGCCAGACAAGACGGCCATTGCCTTCGAGGGCCAGCGGCTGAGCTACGCCGCATTCGCGGCACGGATCGAACAGACCGCCACTGGATTGAAACAGAAGCTCGGCGTAAGCCGCGGCGACCGCGTCGCGATCCTGAGCCTCAATCGGCCGGACTACCTGGTTCTGCTCTATGCATGCGCGCGGCTTGGCGCGATGCTGGTGCCGTTGAACTGGCGATTGGCCGTCGCCGAGCAACTCTTCATTCTCACCGATGCGGGCGCCAAGGTCCTGGTGCTCGAGCAGGCGTTTGAGGCGGTTCTTCCAGCGCTTGGGCGGACCGCGCCGGGAGCTGTCGTCGTCGGGCTTGATTTCGAACCGCCCGGTGGCACCGCATTCGAGACCTTGCTGGCGCACGGCGACGGCAGCTGCCAAAATCCGCATACCGACCTCTCCTGCCCGCTCCTCATTGTCTACACGTCGGGAACGACGGGACGACCAAAAGGTGCGGTGCTCCGGCAGGAGGCGCTGTTCTGGAACGGCGTCATGAGCCAGCACATGCACAACATGACGTCCGACGATCATGTGCTGACGGTGCTGCCGTTCTTCCATGTCGGCGGTCTCAACATTCAGACCACGCCGGCGCTCCAGGTCGGTGCGACAGTCACGATTCATGCCCGCTTCGCGCCGGAAACTGCGCTCGCGTCCATCGAGCGGGAACGGCCGACGCTAACCGTGATGGTTCCGGCGATCATCCAGGCCGTGAGCGAGCACCCCGCCTGGGCCACGACCGACCTCTCGTCCCTAAAGTCCGTCGCCACCGGTTCAACCATCGTGCCGCCACACCTGATCGACCGCTTCGTCGCGCGCGGCGTTCCGGTGCTCCAAGTCTACGGCTCGACGGAAACCTGCCCCATTGCAATCTACACACGGCTCGGGGGAGATCTGTCGCGTGCCGGGTCGACCGGACTTGCGGGCCTGTGCTGCGAAGCCAAGGTGATCGATCAAGCCGGCACCGAAGTACCCGCAGGCACGCCGGGCGAGATCGCAGTCCGTGGCCCCAACGTGTTCTTCGAGTATTGGGGCAATGCCGATGCCACGCGCGATGCGCTGCACGACGGCTGGTATCGCACTGGCGATATCGGCCTGTGCGACGCGGACGGCTATTTCTGGGTCCGCGACCGCAAGAAGAACATGATCATTTCCGGGGGAGAAAACATCTATCCAGCCGAGGTCGAACGGGTCCTGCTCGAACACCCTGACGTCAGCGAATGCGCCGTGATTGGCCGGCCGGATCCACGCTGGGACGAAGTGCCCGTTGCCTATGTCATCCAGCGGTCAGGATGCCGGCTCGAAGCGGACGAACTGAGAGTGCACCTGCAGGCGCAGCTCGCGCGATACAAGGTTCCACGTGACATCGTCTTCGTCACGGACCTGCCGCGCACGGCGCTGGGTAAGGTCCAGCATTTCCTGCTGAAGCAGCTTGATGCGCAGTCGCGTGCGCAAGGAGAAGCATCTTGAAGATCGCAGTCTTGGGTGGGGGAAACGGCTCTTTCGCGGCCGCAGGCGATTTTGCGCTGTCGGGGCATGAGGTCCGGCTGTGGCGCCGCGACACTGATCAGGTGGTAGCGCATCGCGCCGCCGGCTCGCGCATCCTGGTGAAGGATCATAACGGCCGTCACGACACGCAACTGGCACTGGTTACGGCCGACATGGCCGAGGCCGTCAGCGGCGCCGAGTTGATCCTGTGCCCTGCCCCCGCCTTCGCACAGCCAGACATTGCCCGCTCGCTTGCTCCGCATCTGCGGGATGGCCAGGTCGTGTTTCTACCGCCTGCCACATTCGGCTCCATGATTTTCGCCAAAGCCGCGCGGGATGCCGGCAACCACGCCAGGGCGAGCTTTGCCGAGACCGGGACGTTGCCCTGGCTGACCCGCAAGCACGGACCATTCGAGGTCGCAATCACCATCCGCGCCAAGCGGCTCCCGGTCGGCGTGTTCCCGCTCGACCAGGCGCCGCACGCGCTCGAAGTCATCGGACGCGCTTTCCCTGATGCGATCGAGCCCTGCGGGGACGCGTTATCAGGCGCGCTGATGAACGCAGGCCCGATCATCCATCCGCCGCTGATCGTGATGAATGCGGGCCCGATCGAGCATTTCGAAAAATGGGACATCCACAAGGAGGGCACGCAGGGCGCGATCCGCCGGGCGACCGATGCGCTCGACGCCGAGCGGATCGCGGTGCGCGAGGCGCTCGGATACGGCGCGCCGCATTTCCCGCTTGCTCACCACTACGCCAAAGAGGGCGAGATCTGGATGTATGGCCGCGGCTCGCATGACCGCCTGACCGATTCCGGCGACTGGCGTGAACGCATCGTGCTGACCGAGCACCGCTACATGCGCGAAGACTTGCGGCTTGGGCTCTCGCTGCTGGTCTCCGTCGCCGGGCTGGCGGGCGTGGACACACCGCTTGCGAAGGCTTTCCTGGCCATTGGTAGCGCGATCTGCGGCGAGGATTTTGCGCGAGGCGGCCGAACGCTCGAGGCTCTGGGACTCGGCAATCTCGGCAAGGCCGAACTGCAGACGCTCCTTCGCAAGGGATTTTGACCGATGACCGGCCGCGCCAACATCGCCTGTCTCGGGGCCGGACGCATGGGACGCGGTATCGCCGTCGCGTTCGCCTATGCCGGGCACAGTGTTACAATGATCGACGTCAAGGCGCGTTCTGCGGAGGATTTCGCCAGGCTGGAAACGGACGCGCTCGGCGAGGTCAAGAAGACGTTCGTCAGCCTGTCAAACCTGGGGCTGCTAACTGAAGCAGATGTCGGCCCGCTCATCGCGCGGGTCTCGGTTGTACCGGCCAGTCAGAGCGGCGCAGCGCTGTCCGACGCGGGCATTGTTTTCGAAGGCGTTCCCGAGGTCGTCGAGCTCAAGCGCGAAGTGCTGGGGTCCGCATCAATGCAAGTCGGCCCGGATACGATCATTGCCTCGACCACGTCGACCATCCTCGTCGACGATCTATCCGGCGCGATTGTGAACCCTCGCCGCTTCCTCAACGTGCATTGGCTCAATCCGGCCTATCTGATTCCGCTGGTCGAGGTTTCGCCCGGCAAGGCTACCGACCCCGCCATCGTCGACGAGGTCAAGGCGCTACTCGAGGGCATCGGCAAGGTGCCCGTCGTCTGTGCGGCGACACCGGGCTTCATCGTCCCACGCATCCAGGCACTCGCGATGAATGAAGCAGCGCGCATGGTCGAGGAAGGCGTCGCCAGCGCCGCGGAGATCGACAAGGCGATCCGCTACGGTTTCGGCTTCCGCTACGCCGTACTTGGGCTGCTCGAGTTCATCGACTGGGGTGGCGGCGACATCCTGTACTATGCCAGCCGCTATCTCGAGGGCGCGCTTGGCAGCGACCGCTATCGCGCGCCTGACGTGATTTCAAAGAACATGCACGAAGGCCGGATCGGCCTGCGAACGGGCGCAGGCTTCCTCGACTATTCCGGCCTTGACGTCGATGCTTATCGCGCAAAAAGGCTCCAGGCCATGGTCGACCTGCTTCGGCACTTCGACCTAGCTCGCCCCCCGGTGCTCGACCGCAACTAGCCGAAGACGTCCTGCAGCACGCCTTCCCGCACCACCGCGACACCATCGAGCTCGATGGTTGTCCCCATCATCGGCAGGTCGAAATGGCCCGCGGTGTAGCGGCCAGCGAATTCGTTCGCGCCAGTCGAGAACAGGAAGTTGCCGGAGACGGCACGAATCTCTGTGCCGTTGGTGTCGCGCTGGTCATACATCGAGAGCGCTTCGTAGCGCGCGCCCGGGTTCATGCCGAAACCGACATGCGACACCGCATAGGCTTCCCGATCGCCCCAGGCCGCGAGATAGGCGCGCATCATCGCCGCATCCGTGCCCTCGCCTTCCAGCTCGACGACGTAATCGTCCTTCAGCGTCATCTTCACCGGCGAGGCCAGGTAACGCTTGAAGGTGAGGTTGATGTCGCCCGGCGCCATCACCAGCGTGCCGTTTATCGTTCCGCTCTTGGGAAAACTGACGACGATGCCGCCCGGCCAGTGCGCGAGCGTGCCCGGCTTGTCGGTCCAGCCCCATACGCCGACCGTTGAAGCTCCAACCATATCCACGTCGAGCGCCGTACCGGCCTTCGAAGTCACGCGCATCCGCTTGGTCCCGCGCAGCATCTTTGCCGCGGCGCGAACACGCTTCTCGAGCGCCGTGTCCGGCACCATGCGCTCCAACGCCTCAGGATGCTCGTTGGAAATCACCAGGATTCGCGCACCGGCCTTCAGGATCTCGGGTGTCTCCACAGCATGCATCAGGCCCTCGATGGTGCAATCCACCACAAAGCCGGCCTGCTGAAGCGCGGTGATGACCGGACCAAGCCGCTGGATCGCCTCGCTCGCTCCCGTAGAGCGCACCGGCACGACGTGGCGATTGCGCGGGGTCGGCATCACCACATGAAATGGCCGCGCGCCCATGCGCAGCAGCGCGAGTTCCGCCAGATGAACATTCAACGCACGCGATTGCGTTTCCGAGAGGATCGCCGCGGTATCGCCGGCCTTGACTGCGCATCGCTCGAAAATCTCGCAAAACGCGTCGATCCATTTTGCTTCGATGCGATCAGCCAGCATGGTTCACTCCCGGTATCGTGGTTTCTTGTTCAATTCGTTACGCCTCGGGGAAGCCCCGAAGTAGATATGACCGCACGGCTCCCAACAGGCCATTCAGAATCAAGCCCAGCAGCGAGATCGTGATCAGCGGCACGAACATGTCCACGGCCTGGAAGGTCCGGGCCGCCGTGACCAGGACATGACCCAGTCCATCCGTCGACGTGATCATCTCGGCCAGAAACACCACGATGCAGGAAATGACAAGGCCGATCCGGCAGCCGGTCAGGATTGACGGCATCGCCGCCGGCAACACGATCTTGAAGAGGATTTCGTAGCGCGGTGTTCCCGCCGCCATGGCCGACCAGATCAGCTTCTGCTCGACCGTCGACGCGCCGTAATAGGTGGACAGCAGAATGGGAAAGAGTGCGTCCGCTGCAACCAGCGTGATTTTCGATCCGTGGCCGAAACCAAGCAACAGCAGGAGTGCCGGATAGAGCGCAACCTTGGGCAACGGCGCCAGGACGCGCACGATCGGCCGAACCACGGCATTGATTGCAGGGCTGGCGGCGGCCGCAATGCCCATGCCGACGCCGAGCACGACCGCGATCGCAAAACCGGCAAACAGCCGAGTCAGGGTCGCCGCAATCTCCTGCTGAAACGTCCATGTCACGAGCTGCTGGAGCAGCCGGCTGAACACGAACCCGGGCGGCGGCAACAAGACGGCCGGTGCGAGGCCTGACGAGACGAGGCCCTGCCACACCGCGATCACCAGCACGATCGGCGCGAGCCCAAGAATGACGTTTACTGAGAGAGGTCGCGATATCATGAGAAGCTCAGCGGCATGTCGAACTGAGGCTCGGACCAGCGGACGAGCCTGGCTCGGATCCGCTCGAAGATCGCATCGAGGCAGATCCCCATGGCCCCCACGATGATGATCATCGCAAAGACGGTGTCGTATTGGCCCATGTCGAGAGCATTGAACAGGATATTCCCGGCCCCGGACTGGCGGGCGATCATCTCGCTGGTGATCATCGTGATCAGCGCCAGCACCAGCCCGGTACGGCACCCGGTCAGGATCTCCGGCAACGCCGCCGGCAATACGATCCGCACCAGCCGTTGCGCAGCCGAGAGGCCCATCGCCGCGCCGGACCACAGCATCTTCTCTTCAACTGCCTTGGCGCCCTCGAAGCTGTGATAGATCACCGGCAAGCTGACGCCGAGAAAGATCACCAGCGTCTTTGTGATGTCGCCGACGCCCAGCCACAGCATGATGATGGGCATCAGGGCCGCTTTCGGCACCGGATAGATCACCATCAGGAGCGGATTGAAGAAGGCTGCGACCGCACGGCTGCGCCCCATCAAAAGGCCGAGTGGAATCGAAACGAGCACGGCTATGCCGAACCCGATCGCCATGCGGCGGAGCGAGGCGAGGATGTTGATCAGCGATTCCTTGTCACCAAGGATGTCCGGGATCGCGCGGATCGCCTCGATCGCCGTTGGAAAGCTGTCATTCTTCAGCGCCAGCGACGCGACCTGCCACGTCGCCAGCAATCCGATGCAAGCCAGCGCCGGGGCAGCTCGTCTGGTCAAGGCAGCCGCCGACATCATGAAGGAGATCCAGTCTCGTCGCTCTCATCGAACATGCGCTCGATATCAACGACGTACTTCTGGTAGCGCGGATCGAGCAAAAGCTCGTTGCGGCGCCGCGGCCGCGGCAAGTCGATGTCGATGACCTGCCGGATCCGGCCGGGCGATTTCGACATCATCACGACCTTGTCCGACAGGAATACGGCCTCGTCGACCGAGTGGGTGACGAACAGGACCGTCTTGCGGTCACGCTCCCAGATGTTGAGGAGATCATTCTGCAAGCGCGTCCGGGTGTGAGCATCGAGCGCGCCGAACGGCTCGTCCATCAGCAGGACTTCAGGGTGGTAAGCCAGCGTCCTGGCCAGTGCCACACGCTGCTTCATGCCGCCCGAAAGTTCCTTGGGATAGAAGTTCTCGTAGCCTTTGAGGCCGACCATCTCGATCAAACCCCGGCTCTGCGCTTCTGCCTCGGTGGCGCGCACACCTTGCTGGCGCGGGCCATACATCACGTTGCCGAGCACGGTCTTCCATGGAAATAGAGCGAACTCCTGGAACACCGGACCGCGATCCGGCCCCGGCCCCGTGATCGCCTGTCCCTTTATCTTGGCCGCGCCGCTGGTTGGGCTGACGAAGCCGCCGACGATGTAAAGCAGTGTCGACTTGCCGCAACCGGATGGGCCGAGAATGGAGACGAAGGCTCCTTCTTCGATCGTCAGCGAGATGTCTGATAACGCCAAATGATCCTTGCGCGTCGAGGTCTGAAAAACCTGCGAGACGCGGTCGATCTCGATAATCGCGGAAGCCGGCTTTTGCGATGCCACCGGTCTCACCCATTCACTCGATCTCGAAGGCACTACCTTCATCCCGTCTCTCGCTTCACTCCCGCACACACGTCGCTTCGTTAGCCTGCTGAAAGTCCTCCTTCAGCGGCACGAGCTTAGCAAGAAACTTGCCAGGCCACTGGCTGCATCCACATGGGTACGGCGGGTCATTCGAACCAGGGCCATTCTGCCGGGCCCTCATGCGTAACGGCTCCGCCCGGAGCCTGGCCGACCAGTCGCGCATATTTCGCGAGCGCACCTGCGCGGTGACGAGGCGGCCGTGGCTTCCAATCGCGCCGGCGTCCAATGAGTTCCTGCTCGTCGACCAGCACATCCATCCGGCGGTTTGCGGCATCGATCCGGATCTTGTCTCCGTCGCGAACAAGCGCTAGCGGACCGCCAACAAACGCTTCGGGGGATACGTAACCAATGCACATGCCGCGGGTCGCGCCGGAGAACCGGCCATCAGTGATCAAGGCCACCTTCTCGCCCATGCCCTGCCCGTAAATCAGCGCGGTCACGCCAAGCATCTCGCGCATGCCGGGGCCACCGACCGGCCCTTCATTGCGGATCACCAGCACCTCGCCCGCCTTGTAGCTGCGGTCTCGCACCGCTGCGACGCAAGCCTCCTCGTCCTCGAACACGCGTGCCACGCCTTCGAAGAACTGGCTCTTCAGGCCTGCGACCTTGATCACCGCACCATCGGGACAGAGATTTCCCTTCAGCACGGCCACGCCGCCGTCGGGCATAATCGGTGCGCGAGTCGCGTAAACAACCTCGCCATCGGGCGCGTTGGCCGCGCCATATTCTTCGGCAAGCGTGCGGCCTGTGATGGACAAGCAGCTACCATCGATATGCCCGCTCTGGATCAGCTCGCGGATCACAACGGCCGCGCCACCGATGTCGTAGACATCCTTTGCCGTGTACTTGCCGCCTGGCCGCAGGTTTCCGATCAGCGGCGTCCTGGCAAAGACCTCGCCGACATCATCGATCGTGAACGCGATGCCGGCCTCGTTCGCGATCGCCGGCAGATGCAGGGCGGCGTTGGTCGAGCCGCCCGTGGCTGCAACTATCGCTGCGCCGTTCTCCAGGGATTTCCGCGTCACGATGTCGCGTGGCAATGGCCCGCCACGTTCCAGCATCTCCATGATCAACCGCCCGGCGCGTCGGGATATCTGCGCGCGTTCGGCATAAACACCTGGCACCATCGAAACGTTGGGAATGGTGAGGCCCATCGCCTCCGACACCATCCCCATGGTGTTCGCGGTGAACTGGCCGGCGCAAGCGCCGATGGTCGGCAGGCAGGCGCGCTCGATCCGTTCGAGCGTGGCGCCGTCGATCTCGCCAGTCATGAAGCTGCCGACAGCCTCGTAGGAGTCGAGCACCGTCAGGGTCCGCCCGTCCACGCGCCCCGGCAGTGAGCTGCCGCCGTAGATGAAAATGGATGGCACGTTGCAACGAACCATGCCCATCATGACGCCGGGAAGCGTCTTGTCGCATCCGCCGTATCCGATCAGCGCGTCGTAGGCGAGACCATGGACGACGGCCTCGATCGAATCGGCGATCAGCTCGCGCGAAAACAGAGAGAACTTCATTCCCTCGTGATTCATGCTGATACCGTCGGAGACCGACACGGTCGAGAATTCCCGCGGCGTGCCGCCGGCCTCCTCGATTCCCGTCTTGGCTGCGGCCACTTGGAAGTCGTGAGTCATATTACAGGGCGTCTGTTCACCCTTCATGCTGACGATGCCCACCATCGGCTTGCCGATCGCAGCGTCGTCGAGACCCATTGCGCGCATGAATGCGCGGTGCGGGGCCCGGTCGAGGCCGTCTGTTGTGACCCGTGATCGCAACTTCTTCATGCGTTCATCTTCTTGATGCAGCGTCCTGAGCCAACCAGGACGCCGCGGTCTCCTTCTGGGATTAATTGGCTCTGTCGCCTATTGCAGCGGTGCGACGATCGTCGGATGCTTGAACTGCGCGGCGTCCAGCTTCGGCAGCATGCCCGTCTCCGCGTAGATATCCAGCATCTTCTGGATCGCTGGAAAGTTCGGAGCAGCACCAGGGTCGCGACCAAAATCGTTGTCCTTGAGCAGATAGGTCTCGAGTACAGGAACGGGCGCCTTCAGCACTTCGGACACGACCTTCAAGGTCTCTTCGCGGTTTGCCAGCGCCTTCTTCATGCCTGACGTGATGTCGCGGACATAAGCCTTGACCAACTCCGGGTTCTTGTCGACGAAATCGGCACGGCAGGCTTCGAGGATGTGCACAATGTTCGGCATGGCCTGCGACAGCGAAAACAGTTTCCTTGTGCCGCCCTTCGCCTCCGCACGCGCGGCAAACGGCTGGTTCAGGTTGACTGCATCAACGCGCCCCTGACGCAGCGCATCTTCGGAGACGGCAAAGCCGACTTCGACCAGCTTGATGTCCTTGGCCGGATCGACGCCATTCTGCTTGAGCAGCAGGTTGAACGGCCCTTGCGTGCCGCCGCCGATGACGGAAATGCCGACCGTCTTGCCCTTGAGATCGGCAATCGTCTTGATCGGCGAGTCATCCTTGACCGCCCAGTAGACCGAGAAGCCGCCGGGCTTCTCGAAGACATGCTGCGCCACGATGTAGGCCTTGAGATTGCCGCCGACCACGCCGTTGGCGAGCGATAGCGGCGCTTGCGTCGCGCAATCCAGTGCACCGGCTGCCAGCGCCTGCGTCATCGGCGCGGTGCCCTGGAATTGGGTCCATTCGATATTGTAGGTCTTGCCGATATCGGGAAATTCAGCCGGACGGCGCATCATCCAGTATTTGGACTCCTCGGCCGGGATCGTCCAGCCGACGCGGATCGTCTGCTGGGCCCATGACGGGGCTGCGCCCGCGCTCACGACCGCTGCCGCCCCCAAAGCCAGGATCCACTTCGAAACGGTTCGCATCATGCCCACTCCGCTGCTCCGGCGCCGACCGGCGCCACCCAACCCGACCGCCTCAAATGTTTCATGGTTCAAACAGTCAGGCAAGCCATGCGAGCCGGGCGGTTTCGCTGTGGGATGCGCCATGTATGGTAGAGCGGCGGTCGCGCAGCGTTACGCCGCGGTAGAAGGAGGCAACCTATGGCTGATGTGAGCAAGGCAAACTCGCAAGGCGTCGAGAGGCTCGGCTATCTCGGCCTTGGACTCATGGGGACACCCATGACCCGGCGCCTGCTCAAGGCTGGCTATCAGGTCACGGTCTGGAACCGTTCGGAGGGCAAGGTCGCTCCGCTCGTCGAGACCGGCGCCAAGCGCGCAGCCACGCCTCGTGACCTGTTGGCGAACTCGGAGATCGTCTTCATGTGCGTGACGGATGCCGCTGCCGTCGAAGAGGTGATCTTCGGGCCTGAGGGTCTTGCAGCGGCTCCCGGCGCTGGCAAGCTTGTCGTCGACTTCTCGTCGATTCATCCGGACGCCGCGCGCGATCTTGCAACGCGACTGAAAGCTGCGAACGGCGCAGGCTGGATCGATGCGCCGGTGTCCGGCGGCACCAAGGGCGCCGAGGAAGGCACGCTCGCGATCATGGCCGGCGGCGAAGCAGCCGACATCGAGAGGGCGCGGCCTTATGTGCTGGCCATGGCGCGCAGGTTCACCCATATGGGCCCGACCGGCGCCGGCCAGACCACAAAACTCTGCAATCAGGTGATTGTCGGATGTGCGATGGCCGTGCTTGCCGAGGCCACGCGCCTTGCCGTGAACGCCGGAATTGACGCCAATCGATTGCCGGAAGCTCTGGCCGGCGGCTTCGCCGATTCCATTCCGCTCCAACTCTTCGTGCCGCGGATGGTCCAGGGGATTCATTCACCGCCGCTCGGTCACATCGCCACGATGCTTAAGGACCTCGATACGGTCGCCGATGTCGCGCAGACGACGTCCACGCCTGTGCCAATGGCCTCGCTTGCGGGACAACTTTTCAGGCTCGCCAAGGCCGCGCGGGGGGCGGATGCGGATGCGCTGGAGATCTACAAGCTTTCAGCGGCAGAGCGCTAAGGTGTCGAGGCGACCTGAAGCGCGTTACGGCGATTTCTTGCGCTCGTCATCAGCAAGAAACCGGCCGTAGGTCCCTCGCGCAAACAGCAAAGGGGCCTTGGTATTGTAGGCATAGGCCTCGACCGCGCCGAGAAAGATCACGTGATCGCCGCCATAATAGCGGTTGACTGATCTGCACTGAAAATTAGCGACGCTCTCGGCGAGCACCGGCGCGTTGCCGAGACCCGGCGCCCAGTCTAATCCGGCGAACTTGTCGTCGGACGATTTTGCGAATTTGTTCGCAAGCGCCTGCTGCGAAGTGCCGAGTACGTGCACAGTAAAATGGCTGGCGTTCTGAAACACGGGCAGACTCGAAGAGTAAACTCCGAGGCTCCAGAGGACCAGAGGCGGATTCAAGGAGACCGACGCAAACGAATTGCAGGTGATGCCATAAGGCCTTCCATCGGGGGCGGCGGCGGTGATGATCGTTACGCCCGTGGCGTAGGTGCCAAGCGCGTTGCGAAAATCACGGGGATCGATCGGCGAGCTGTCGCTCGCAAGTTCGTTGGCTGGATCAGGGATGGCCGGCTGCTTCGGCAGATCGTTCATCGGCCGGCCTCACAACGTGAGATTCTCGGACGGCAGGCCCAGCGCCACGCGTCCATAATTGGTACCGGCCGCATCGAAATTGAACGCGAGATGCGAGTTGATTGCGTGAGCATCGCGGAACTGCCGCTGCAACACGCCCGTCGTGAACAGGCCGCGCGCCCCGCTCGCCGCAAACAGCATCGAGACCGCGTCCGTACACAAGTTCACTGAGAAAGCCCCGTCGCGTCGATATCTGGTCTTGGCCGCCATATCGGGAACATGACCACGCCTGGCATCTTCCATGGCATCGATACAAGCCGAACGCATGATCAGGCGCGCAGCGTCGATCTTGGCCGAGGCCTCCGCGATCTTGATCTGTGTGCTCTGAAAGTCGCTCAGCTTGGCACGGTTGTAGGTGGAAATGCGATGACGCACGACCTCGACGTAGTCATTCAGGCACGCCTGCGCATTCCCCAGCGCGACGCCGGACAGCACGTAAGGAAACAGCGAGAACACCGGTAACGCATACAGCGGATTGGGATTGATCTTGCTTCCCGGCGTCCGGCCACCGATGAGTTCACCGACGGTGACAGTCATATGGTCGGCCACGAAGGCGTCCCGCACTTCCACATCGCAGGAACCCGTTCCGCGCAATCCCGCGACATTCCAGGTGTCGAGGACTCTGTAATCGCCTTTCGGGAGCAGGAATATCCGATACTCGATGCCGTCTGCCTCATCGTCAGTGGAGACCACGCTTGCAAGCATGTTCCATTCGCAGGACGCGACTCCCGAGGAGAATGGCCAGCTTCCGTGCAGTCGGTATCCGCCGTCAACCTTCGTGGCCCGGCCGGCAGGAAAGATGAATGAGGATGCAATCAGCGTATCCGGATCACGACCCCAGACGAGATCCTGCGCCTTTTGCTCGAACATGCCGAGCATCCAGTGATGGCTTGCCAGATTGGCGAAATTCCAGGCTACCGACGCGTCGGCCTGTCCGAGCAGGTCTGCGCAATCGATCAAGGCGACATAGTCGAGCTCAGCCCCGCCAATACGCCTGGGTTGGAGCATCCGGAACAGGCCGGCGTCGTGCAGGTCTTGTTCGGTTTCGGGCGGTAGATGCCGCAGCTCTTCGGTCCGGACCGACCGCTCTCGCAGCCGTGGCACGAGCGCCCGGGTCTTCGCGAGCATTGCCGCGTAGGCGCGTTCGCCGGATTCCGGCCCGGTGGGCTGGCCCATGCTTGGCTCTTGACCAGGCGCCATTCGTGTCCCTCGCTTTCACACAGTTATGCGGCGGGAACCTCGCTAAATCAAGCTGGGGCAGCGTCGACGGGCCGCGGTTGCCCTATACCCTGAGCCCAAAAGGATGCGATGTCGCGAACGTCGGCATCGCGAAGCGGCGATCCGCAAGCTGCGCCATGCTTGGTGCCGCGGAATCAACCTCTCCGGTTCAAGCCGGCGAAGGCTTGCCTGATCCAAAGACTCCCTTTTGGGCAAGCTCCGTGATCTGACGCTCGTCGTAACCAAGTGTGTCGCGTAAGACATTCTCGGTATGCTCGCCGAGCAGAGGTGCGGCAACGGGATCAATCGCGCCGGTCAGGCTCATGGTAATCGGGGTCTCGATATTGGGGACCCAGTCCGCCGTAGGATGCGGAATCCTGCTCAGGCGGTGGCGCTGACGCGCCTCCGGCGCGTTGAAGCCCTCCTCGACCGTCCGGAGATAACCGACTGGAATATTGGCCAGCTTCATCTTCGCCATCCAGTTCTCGAGGGTATCGCTCGCGAAGACCTCCGCGATGGCCGCACGCAAGAGTTCCTTGTTCTCGGAGCGCGCCTTGCGCGTGGCGAACTGCGGATCGGCGATCAGGTCGGGCCGGTTCAGCACCTCGACCACCAGCCGGCGATAGAGCCGGTCGTTCGCGCAGGCCATGTAAAGCGGCCCATCGGAGGCCTCATAGACGCCGACCGTGGGAGACCCGCTCGGCGAATTGCCGAACCGGCCAGGGTTCTCGCCGTTGATCAGATAGGCCATGCCGTAGAAGCCGGTCATCGCCATGGCGATGTCGAACAGGGCGACTTCGACATGCTGTCCGCGGCCGAGCCGATCCCGCGCCAATAGCGCCAGCAGGATGGCGTTGCAGGCAGACATCCCTGTCGCCATGTCCACGATGGGTGGGCCGGTACGAACCGCCGGGCCATCGGCAAACCCGTTGAGCGACATGAAGCCGCTTTCTGCCTGGGTGATGGGGTCGAAGCCGGGGCGCGAGGCGAACGGGCCGGTCCGTCCATAAGCGGAGATCGAGCAATAGACCAGACGCGGGTTGAGAGGCGCGACAGCCTCATAGTCGAGGCCGAATTTCTTCATGACCCCGCTCGAAAAATTTTCCACGACCACATCCGCCTTACGGATCAGATCCAGCGCGATCTCGCGGGCCTCCGGCACGGCAAGGTCGAGAGCAATGCCTCGCTTGTTGCGGTTCAGGCTGAGATAGGCCGCGCTTTCGCCGCCGATTTCGGCATGCTCATAGGCGCGCGTGTCGTCGCCACCGTCCGGATTTTCGATCTTGATGACGCGCGCGCCAAAATCGGCAAGGGTCTGCGTGCAGGCTGGCCCCGCCACGACGCGCGTAAAGTCGACGACGAGAAGACCATCGAGTGCAGTCGGCCTTCCCGTCGCCCGCGACGAACGTTCCGGCAATTGAGGCTTGGTGGACATCGACAGCGCTCCCTTACATCGGCTTATGGTCGCCGAATTTCCTGCAGGAGCAAACTTAAAGCCCGGCACCGCCAACTTCGCAAGTGCTTCACGAACCTCACCTGAAATGGAAAAACGACCCGGCAGCCATCAAGGTGCCGGGCCGTTGAGCGTTCTGGGGCTTCTGAAGCTGCGCCACGTCTCGCGCGCCGTTCTAATTTGCGAAAGTCACGTTCCGCATCACGGGAAACCTGCTCGCATTGCTCAGCGAAGGGACCTTCGCCAATATAGCCATGCGACCAAGCCCAGGGTACCTCGGGTTGGTTGAGCCGATAGCCCGCCAGGATGAAATTTACAACCACCGGATTGTCCGTCGTGCCGGAGACAATGCTGTCCCATCCAATACGCCGCCCCCGCGCCTCGACCGCCCGCATCAGCCTGAGTTGCAGTCCCTGCCCCCAATGCCGCTGCAAGACCCCGACCCTTGAAAAGTACCCGCTGTTCCGCGCATGCGTCGACGGCACAACACCCGCAAACGCGACCGCGTTATTGCCGTTATAGGCTAGCCACCGCGCTCCAAAGTCGAACTGCGGCATAGCCGCGGCATCGAAGAACGTCAGCTGGTGCAGATCGGCCAAGTTGTCGGCGACGTCATCATCAGATGCATCGACGATACGAATTCTGTACATGCAACGGCTCATTGGCGAGGAACGATCTTGATCGGGCGCGTTGCGGCGTCGCCGCCATGAGAAGCTCACTTACCCAGCACGACCTTGACGCCTAGCCAAACGGCCACCATCAAGCCGGTGGCGATCACCGTAATCACGGCCTTGAAGGTGTAGCTCTGCGCCTGCTCCACGCTCTTTCGCCACCTCCGCAAGTGCAGGAAGTCCGCTCGAAGCTCTTTCCGGTCGTCGTCTTCAATCCCAAACGAGGCGAGCACTGATGCCACCGCCTTCAATACGATGCCGTCGACGCTCTCCTGCTGAATCCTGTGCTGCTCGGCCAGCGTCTCGGCGACGATCGCTCGAACATCGTCGTCTTGAATTTTCATCGCTTGGTGATCCTTGCTACACTCTCAGAACTGCGCTTGGCGAAGTAGAAAGAGACCACGAGATTGATCTCCCCGCTAAAGAAGACGTCTCGCACAGCACGATTGCAACCAGGCCCGCGAGCGCGAGCGATATCAGATAGGTGGTCATCGACTCTCCACGAAAAAGAAAATACGCGGCAAATCGCGTGACAAAGCGCGATCGTTTCGGGCGCGAACCCTATCTCCGTTCTCGGAGACCGCAGCGGCGCGAGCAACGGGCTCGCGCCGCGAGGCACGTTCGCGCGTGCACGGCCATCAATGGTTCGGACTGCTGCGCGCCGATCGGCGCTCCATGTTCAGCGAGTGCATGGCCGGATGCGCGGCCACCGTCCGATTCTGGAATCGAGAACGAAAAAAACCCGCGGCGGATGCTCTCCGCGCGGGTGAACCAAACTCGTCTCGATGATGTCATTCTGCCGGTGTTTTGCCCGACGTGTCAAACCAAGTTTGCAACGGGATCGCTCATCACCGTGATCGCAATGTGCCGGCGATCACGCTAGCAAAGGGCATATTGCCTTAGCATAGCTTCCGATCGCGGCATCAACCGTGCGCAAGGCACGTCATCCCGGAATCGGAGCCGCGTCAGGAGTTCGCCGATGAAGTTCTTTGGTATCCTGCTTTCACTGATGATCACGATCCGCCCGGCGGTTGCCGAAGAATCCTCTCCGGATTTCTCCGGCGCGTGGAAGCGCGACTGCGCGAAGGCCTACGGCCTGAAGGTCTCGCGCGCCGAAGCAAGCCAGTTCTCGGTCACGTTCTGCTATCCCACTGGCTGCGGCAGCAAGCCCTGGATTCCCAATACGCCGATCGCGGGCGACCCGAAGTTCAAGGTTGTGTCGGAGACGGAGATCCGCGTGCGGCGTGTCGACATTCCAGATGCCTGGCTGATGTATTACCGCTGCTCGCGCGATCCTTCATGGACAGAGATGAACCCGGCCGAGCGCCCTCTCGAGGCCGACTCCGATCCGGCGTTGAAATGAAAAAGCCCGCCGCGGACCGTTCCGCGCGGGCTGAACCAAACTCGTTTCGATGATGCCATTCTGCCAGTGTTTTGCCCGACGTGTCAAACTTCGTCGAACGCTAGAGAAGAAGTCCTTCTTCCCAGCTTGATATGTGGCGTGCACCGGGCTTGCTTCAAGTCCCCGACCATCGCGTAGAACCCTCGGCCCAGGAAACCAACCAAAGCAATAAGTCGAGAGGTCATCACATGCCAGTATTGGTTCCCACGTCCCGGTCGCGCGACCGGGCGAGCGCAGAACGCGCGGCAGCCACCGACCATGAGGTCGTCATTGCCGGCGGCGGGCCCAGCGGCCTGATGCTGGCCGCGGAGCTGGCTCTTGCGCATGTCGACGTCGCGATTGTCGAGCGACGCGCCAACCAGGAGCTCGTCGGCACGCGCGCCGGCGGATTACATGCGCGTACCATCGAGATCCTCGATCAGCGCGGCGTCGCGGATCGTTTCCTGCGAGAAGGGCAGATTGCCCAGCTCGCCGGCTTTGCCTGGACCAGGCTCGACATCAGCGATCTGCCCACCCGGCATAATTACGGGCTCGCGCTGTGGCAAGGCCACATCGAGCGCATCCTGGCCGCCTGGGTCGAGGAGCTCGCGGTGCCGGTCTATCGCAAGTCCGAGGTGACGGGCTTCGTTCAGGACGACACCGGCATCGACGTCGCGGTGTCCGGCGGCAAGACGTTGCGGGCAAATTACCTCGTCGGCTGCGACGGCGGTCGCAGCCTGGTGCGTAAGACCGCCGGCATCGACTTTGCCGGCTCCGATCCCACGCTCAGCAACCTCATGGCCGAGGTCGAGATGACCGGGGAGCCCGCATGGGGTCTGCGTCACGACGCACTCGGCTTTCATGGCCTCAGCAAATCGGAGAACGGACGCGTGCGGGTCCTCGTGACGGAGCGGACACTCGACCGTACCGGCGAAACTACGCTGCGCGATCTCAGCGACGCGCTCATCGCCGTGTACGGCACAGACTATGGACTCCACACCCCGTCCTTCATCTCCCGTTTCACCGACGTCAGCCTGCAGGCTGCGTCCTATCGCGCCGGGCGCGTGCTGCTCGCCGGCGACGCTGCGCATGTCCATCACTCCGTGGGCGGGCAAGGCCTCAACACCGGCGTGCAGGACGCCGTCAATCTCGGCTGGAAGCTGGCGCTGGTGGTCAAGGGCATTTCGCCCGACAGCCTGCTCGACACCTACCACGCCGAGCGCCATCCCGTCGCAGCGCGCGTGCTGCGCAACACCATGGCGCAGATCGCCCTGCTCCGCCGTGCCGACGACGGCCTCAAGGCCGCGCGTGACGTCGTCTCCGAACTGCTCGGCATGGACGAGCCACGCAAGGGCTTTGGCGCAATGATGTCCGGGCTCGACATTCAATACGATCTTGGCGAAGGACATCAGCTGCTTGGACGCCGCATGCCCGATCTCGACCTGACGGTCGAGGGCCGCCCCGAAAGGCTATTCACATTGCTGCACGGTGCGCGAGGTTTGCTGCTCAATTTCGGCAAGCCCGGCCGCGTCAACATCGCGCCCTGGGCGGATCGTGTCAGATGCATCGACGCCGATTACGACGGCCCGTGGGAGCTTCCGGCCATCGGGCACGTCGCGGCGCCCGAAGCCGTGCTTGTGCGGCCAGATGGGCACGTGGCTTGGGTCGGAGACGCGAGCCAGCGCGGACTTATGGAGGCGCTGACCAAATGGTTCGGGCAGGCTGACGCGGCGTAGTTGCAGGTTGGACGCAAAGGCGAAAATCAAAAGCCCGCGGCGGATTGCTCCACGCGGGCTGAACCGAACTCTTTCGACGATGCCATCATGCCGGTGTGTTGCCCGACGAGTCAAACTCAATCAAACATTGAATAGCGGAAACGGCCCCGGCGCGAGACGGGGGGCTCGGCGCGCCGGAGCCGTCATTTCAGGCCGGTCAATCGACGGTAGACCGGCCACGTAGCAAATTCGAGGTTGAAGCTGAAAGTTCCTACGGCGCCATCGGTTCGCTAACCGACGCTGTGCGGCTTGTTCAGGAAGAACTCCCGATTGCCATAGGCAGCTTCGGCGTATTGATCGATCGCAACCTGGATGGCCTCGATGTGCGCTCGACACCAGCCCTCATGACAAGAGAGCCGTCTCGCCTTGTCCAACGCCTTGATGAACTCGGGGTGATCGTTGCTGTCGGAAAACCATTTCGGCCTCTCCTTCACGATCAGAGCCTCCCGACGAGCTTGAGCGGCCGGGCTTCCGGCTTCTGTGCCGAAAGCCGGCGCTGAACGAAGAAGCTTTTGACGAGGATGGGATCCGTGTCTCCAAGCGTCGTCCGTTCCTGGGCAAGATGGCTCATGACGGAGCGCATCTTCATGACCTCCTCCGCCACGAAGACGCAGTCCTCATCCCGGTTGATCTGCTCGCGCATGATGGCCTCCGCCTCCAGCATACTCACGCGTAAGGCTCTGATTATTCTGCGGATTTCACTGATGCGGTTGTCCATAGCCATCTCCATTCGAAGATGACGAATAAGAACAAAACATGAACAATGAGTCAAGATAGCAAAAAAACGTGTCAGGTCTGGTCATCTACGGAGTACTTCGCATACCCGTGGTGCGACGGTGAGTTGCATTGGGAAAAAGTTCGCATGATGAATTTCAATGCGATTACGACGGCCCACATACAAAGCCAAAGCAGGCAAGGCTAAAGACGACGCTTTGTCCTTTTACAGTGGGGCACTGGCCGATCTAAGTGGCTTCAACGGTGAATATCGCAGTCAAGTGATGCATGTATGCAAACTGTATGACGACCGACGAGCGTTGCGAGCCTACACCAAGGTGCATGCATTCGTGGACCGCGTATCCGAGCGGATAGATCACAAACACCGCAGCATAAGATGTGGGCTTAAATTTTCTCCTTAGTGGGCTCGTCAAATGGCCACAAGATTATTCCCGAGCGGCTTCAATGAGCCCTAGCCAGCCCATGTTCGAAATCCACGTCGACGACCTCACCGGCGAGCCGACCCGCCGCCTCCTCGCAGTGCACCTCGCCGGCATGCGCGCGAACTCGCCGCCCGGCAGCGTATTCGCGCTCGACCTCTCCGGGCTGAAAGCCCCAGGCGTCACGGTCTGGTCGGTGCGCGACGGCCTTGAGGTGATCGGCATCGGCGCGCTGAAGGAGCTGGGCGACGGCAGCGCCGAGGTGAAGTCGATGCGGACTCATCCCGATCATCTGCGCCGGGGCGTCGCGGTGCTGCTGCTGGACCACATCGCCCGCGAGGCCAAAGCGCGCCGGCTGACCCGGCTGAGCCTCGAGACCGGAAGCGGCCCGGCGTTCGAACCGGCGCTGGCGCTCTACCGCAAGTATGGATTCGTGAACGGGGAGGCCTTCGCCGATTACGAGCCGAGCGCCTTCAATCAATTCCTGCACCTGAAACTCCCGGACTGATCGCGTCGCATGGCCTCGTCGCCATCGTCCGGTTCAGCGGGCGAGAAGGAGTAAACAGCGGAGCGCCAGCAGATGCGCAGCAGCTCGCCGAGCGGAAGTCAGTCCAGCGCAACGCCGAGATATGTTGCGTAGATCATCGCGGCCACGAGGCAGAGCAGCAGGCCCGCCCCCGAGAAGGTCACCAGCACTTTAAGCGTTTCGACCTCAACGTTGGCTCCCGTTGCGCGGGACATTGCCTTTGCAAGTGCAGTCATCATCGGCAGCTCCAGCGTGCGCCTGAGGGGCGCGCGAACCTAGCGGCACCAGCAGGATCGGCCTTGTGAACTGGATTACAGCCGGGGCGAGGACGCGCACGTCACTCTTCCGCAAGCTTCCGCGCGATGTAGGCGTCCACCGTCTCGGCGAACGAGCGCTGCACGCCGACCGCGGCAATGTGCTGGTCGAGCGCATCGCGCTGGAGCACGCGCAGGCCGCGCCCGCGGGCGCTGACCGGCGTGATGTTCAGATATTGATCGATGGCGCCTTCCGCGAGCGGGATCGCTTTCGGATCTCCCCTTGCGATCAACAGACGCAAGAGGCTCTGGCAATCTGCCAAACCCGGCATGGCTCTCACCCGCGCGGCAAGAAGCGCTCCCACGCCAAATCCCATCGTGCCGAGCACGACTGCCCCCACCCACAGCTCGGATCAGAAGCAGTGATCGAGCGGAATCGACGCGGCGTCCGCCAAGGGCCCAAGCAGACGTTTCGCAAGCAGCTTCTAGAAACTATACTCGACACGAAGCAGTGCTTGATGCCGCGTGAACTTCGAGTGAGGCGGGCATGCTGGAGCAGCGCCGAGGTGTGCGAATCCCAGGCTGTAAATTTCCGCCGACGTTGCGGCCGATTTTTGCGGGCTGCCCCGACAACGACTGATGCTTCCTCGAAACCATCAGCATGTCGTACACTTGGCGTGGTGAAGCCTTGAAGGTGACCGTCTGTTGCGGCGTCTTGGTCTTCATCTGAGATCTCCCCCATCAAGCGGTTTGCCTTCGCGATCCTAATTTGAGACGGGGAGTGGAAACGATGGAACTACTTGGATCGGCATATCTGTACACGCTTGCGACTCTGGCAATGACATTTGCCGGCTTCTGCGCAATCGTCATCGTCCTGCGTCAAACGACTGGACACGATATATCGGGCTTCCACCTTGTTCTGACCCGATTGTACCTGGAGTCTGGACTCTTCTCGGCGGCATTCTGCATGTTGCCTCCATTGTTGGCACTTTGCGGCCTGACTGAGACCGCGGTTTGGCGTATCTCAAGCGCAATCATTGCAACGGTATTCCTCTGCTTCGGCGCGACCTATCCAATGCGTCGCGCTGCCATCATGGCGGGCCCGGTGCCGTGCGCTCGCTGGATGCCAATCGTCTCAGTCTCGATGCTCGTCGTCGTCGCGCTCGTCAGCAACGCCGCCGGGTTTCCGCATCGACCGACGATTGGACCGATAGCTGTCGCCGCAACCTGGACTCTGGGCTGTGGGGCAACGGTCTTCGTACTCGCGCTCAATGCAGTCTGGACGGACACTGCCGAGACTGAGACCGACCGCTGAAGTCCGTATCGGGTCCACTAGCTGCCATGGGAAGGACCGCCGCCATGACCTTCCATCGGCCAGTGGCGGCCTCGAGACCGAACGTGAACGCTTCCGTGCAGGGCCCGGCGGGCTAGACGTCCCGCAGACGCAGCCAGATATCGGCGCTCGAAAATGCGCGCGATTCCGTCAGCATGACGATGTCGACCACCCGCAGTGAGTTTGGCGGATCGTAGATAAACTTCAGATGCGAAGGACGCGTGGTGAAATCCGGCGTCATCTCGAAGTCGCCCGACTCCAGCGCGACGGTTATCAGCCGCGCCACATCACGTTCGCTCAGCGGGGCGGACAGCAGCGCATCGATCAGTGCCTCGACGCTTATGCCATCGCGGAGAAGCAGGCGTGCATGGCTGTCGCCGTAGGCCCGCCGCAACACATCAACGATAGTCGCAACCGCATGCGGATCGCGCATGTTCTGTCAAAACATCAGAACGAGGACCGCTGTGAGGAACAACAACCATCACGCGGTGTTTCGCCCGTCGGTCGAACAGTACTCCCCGATCGGACCACGGTGATGTGCAGTTTGTGCCAAAATCGAAAAGCGCCGCAATCATGACAACAGCATGAGGTAGTGATTCGTCCCGGTAGCCGGCGTTCGTGGGTTGCCCCGCGATCCCCAAGAACTCACACTCAGGGCAACCGACGATTGGGCGTGCAAGGGCGCTTGGTCCCCATACCTCGCGCCCTTGTTCTGCTTCTAACCGCCGCCAGTCGCACATAGCCAGCCGAAAGAGAAAGAAGCCGTCCAGTGTTTCGTCCGCTTCTAGCGACCCGAAACCGGCTTTCGCGAGGGACGCCTGCTGCCATCAGATCGGTGTTTTGCCCGACGGGTCAAACTTTATCTAAAATGCAGCGAAGCCAATTTGGCGAAATGAAATCTCTTCGCGCCATGCTGGGACATGCCCCTTGCGCAGACGCAATCGGGACAATTTCGGAGAGATGACCGATGTACTACGTCGCCGCTGCATTGCTGGTGCTGTCGGGACTGTTCTACTCCGCGAGCCAGCACGAGATCGGCTCGTTCGGTGTCACCATGTGCACCTATGGCAGCTCGTTCTGCGAAAACCCGATGATCGTCTTTTCCGGCGCGGCGCTCGCCGCCGCCTGGGGCATGTTCGTCAGCATCAAGTAGGACGACAGCCCGGCCCCAACTCGAGGCCGAGCGGCATCGTTCAAGCTTCCGCCAGGCCTACTGCCGGCTAGCGCCGCTCGATCCCGGAATCTGGCCGCCGAACTTCGACGGGCCGGTACCGCTGACGCTCGTCGGGCCCCTGGCCGTCCCGTTCGGATCGGTTCGCGCGGCGGTGCGGCCGGGGCCATGCATCATGTTCATCGAATTCCACCAGCCATGATGGTGTCGCTTGGCGCTATGGGCCGAGGCGTTGCCGGCGGGGATGGCGAGCAGGACGGCCAAAACAAGAGCTGTCGCTTTCATCGGTGTTTCCTCCTGGCGAACAAACTTCCCTCCGCCTTGCTCGTTCCTTGCTGCCGATGAAGTCCTACGTCTCTCAGGGGATGAACACCTCGCCGGTGTCCATGCGCACGTTGCGAATGGCGCGGCAGGCCTCCATGCTCGCGCGATTGCCTTCCTGCATGAAGCTCAGCAGCAGCGAGCGCCGCCGCGCGCCGGAGTGATTGCAGGTCGCACCGTGCGGCAGATCGGCGTCGAACACCAGGATGTCCCCCGCCTCGCCCGCCGTCGTCAGGGACAGGGTCTCGTCCGGCTCGCCGCCGTCGAGATGACGCGGAACGATACGCGTGGCGCCGTTGTCCGGCCCGTAAGCCGTCGAGGAAGACCAGGGCGGCGACGGCTTTCATGCCTGCGCCATCGCGATGCAGGGGCTGGTGGCCGCCGCCCTGCAGCGGCTCGCGGCCCTCGACCTGGCAGAGAAAGAACGGACCGCCCAGCATCTGCGCGGCCGCCGCCAGCAGCGGCGGCAGGCGGCAGGTTCGCTGCACTGTCGGATCCAGATCGACGAGGGCGTGGCGCCAGCCGGCGCCGCGCGGGGCGGCCCATTGATCCAAGGTCCCCACGCCGGCATCGAAGGCGGCTCGCAGCGCATCGCGCCACGCCGCGGGGACGACGCCCCGCAGCAGGAGATAGCCATCGCGGTCGAGGACGGCAGCCTCTTCCGCGTTCAGCGCATCGACTTTGGTGGGCGGCACGCAAAGGCTCATGCCGCTCCCTACAATCTCAACGTGCTGTATGCAAGGGCTTCACGCGCCCGCCCAAGGGCGCGAGACTCGTTCAAGGTGGAGCCAGGCAACCGCAAAAGAAAAGCCCGCGACCGGTGCGTGGCCGGTGACAGTGCGGGCTCGACGAGTTCTGTGATGGTAGAAATCTACTGGTGTTTTGCCCGACGTGCCAAACGCATGACGGACCGTGCCGCTTCAGCAGACGGCGCGACGCTCGCCGCCGATGGAACTTTGCAGCGATGATCGCAATTGAAGCGTAAATTCGCAATTCCGGAAGATCAGCCCTGTCGACCCGATCACAACACCGCCCGGCCAAGCACGACCGCTCCGACGCGCCGACGAAGTTCAGGCCGATGCTGCTGCAGCGGCTTGGTCCCGGCCTCATCACCGGCGCGGCGGACGACGATCCGTCGGGCATCGCCACCTATTCGCAGGCCGGCGCGCAATTCGACTTCGGGCTGCTGTGGACGGTGTTTCTGACCCTGCCGTTCATGATCGCGATTCAACTCGTGAGCGCGCGGATCGGCCGGGTCACCGGCAAGGGCCTCGCCGCCAACGTCATGCAGCTCGGGCCGCGCTGGATCGTGATGACGCTGGTCTCGCTGCTGGTCGTAGCCAACACCTTCAACATCGCCGCCGACATCGCCGCAATGGCGGAATCGCTCTCGCTGGTGATCGGCGGGCTCAACCACGAGCATGCGCTGATCTTCGCCGCCGGCTCGACCCTGCTCCAGGTCTTCCTGCCCTACCGCCGCTACGCGCCGGTGCTGAAATTCCTGACGCTGACGCTGTTCGCCTATGTCGCGACCGCCTTCACCGTGGAAATCCCCTGGGGCACGGCGCTGCTCGCCGCGGTGTGGCCGACGGCGAATGTCAGCGCCGACTATTTCATGATGGTCGTCGCCGTGCTCGGCACCACCATCAGCCCCTATCTGTTCTTCTGGCAAGCCTCGCAGGAGGTCGAGGAGATGAACCAGGGCAAGCGCGACAAGCCGCTGCGCGATCTTCAGAGCGGCGGCGATCCCGAAATCGCGCGCATCAGGGCCGACACCATCGTCGGCATGCTGCTCTCCAATTGCATCGCCTTCTTCATCATCCTGACCACGGCGGCGGTGCTGAACGCAAATGGCGTTACCAACATCAATTCGGCAACGGAAGCCGCCGAAGCGCTGCGGCCGCTCGCCGGCGACTTCACCTTCGCGCTGTTCGCGCTCGGCATCATCGGCACCGGCCTCCTGGCGATCCCGGTGCTGGCAGGCTCGGCGGCTTACGGCGTTGCGGAGATTTTCGGCTGGCGCGCTACGCTGGAAGCCAAGCCCGAGAAGGCGGTCGGCTTCTATACTATCATCGCTGCAGCGACCATCATCGGCTTCGGTCTCGGCTTCACCGGGATCGACTCGATCCGCATGCTGGTGTGGAGCGCGGTGCTCAACGGCATCGTCGCCGTTCCCCTCATGGCGATGATGATGCTGATCGTCTCGAGCGCCGCCATCATGGGCCGCTTCAGGGCTCGCTCATGGCTGATCGCGCTGGGCTGGCTCGGCACCGCGCTGATGGCGTTCGCCGTCCTCGCCCTGCTCGGGTCGTCCTTGTTCGGCTGATTAGCTAGACCGGCGATAGTGCCGTCATTGGCTATCCCCACTGGATCCTACGGAATTTTCCGCTGCAAAAGACCGAATGGCGCTTCCAGCCGCATCTTGGCGGGCTTCACGACGCAGTGCCGTTAGCTTAACAATTGCGGCCGGGGCCGGGCTTGCTACCGGACCATAAGAAAAACAGGCACAGCCGGACGACAGGGAGCGATATGACCAAATCGTCAAAAGCAACAAGCCTCGAAATCCTCGCCTGCGATGCCGGCTGGAGAAACTACCACTTCGTCAAGCTGACGACGGAAGACGGCGTCGTCGGCTGGAGCGAGTTCGACGAGGGCTTCGGCTCGCCCGGCGTTGGCGCTGCGATCCAGCGCCTGTCAGCCCGGATCATCGGGCAGAACGTCTTCCAGCATGAGCGCATCTATGCCGAACTGTTCGCGGCTACGCGTCCCGCCGCCGGCGGCGTGGTGGCGCAGGCGCTCGGCGCGATCGAGAATGCGCTGCTCGATGCCAAGGCGAAGTGCCTTGGCGTGCCTTGCTACGAACTCCTCGGCGGCAAGATCCGCGACCGCGTCCGCGTCTACTGGTCGCATTGCGCGACGTGGCGGATCAATCACCCGTCCTGGTACAAGCCACCGATCGAAAACCTTGACGGCGTCAAGGCGATCGGACGCGAGGTGCGCGAGAAGAAGTTCACCGCGCTCAAGACCAACATCTTCTCCTATGACGACGGCAGGCTGACCGGCTGGCGCCCCGGCTTCGGTTCACCTTTCGCGCCCGAAATCAACATCGATCGCAAGATCCTGCGCGACCTGCGCATGCATCTCGAAGCAATCCGCGACGGCGCGGGGCCCGACGTCGATATCCTGCTCGACTGCAACTTCAACGCCAAGACCGAAGGCTATCTGAAGATCCTGCGCACCATCGCGGATCTCGACATGTTCTGGATCGAGATCGACAGTTTCAATCCGGAAGCACTCGGCTATATCCGCAGGCAGAGCCCGCATCCCATATCGTCCTGCGAGACGCTATTGGGCCTGCGGGAATTTCTACCCTATTTCCATGAGCAGGCGATGGACGTCGCGATCATCGACACGCCCTGGAACGGGGTTTGGCAATCGATGAAGATCGCCGCCGCCGCGGAAGCGTTTGAGGTCAACGTCGCTCCGCACAATTTTTACGGTCATCTCTGCTCGATGATGAACGCGCATTTCTGCGCCGCGGTGCCGAACCTGCGCATCATGGAGATCGATATCGATCGTCTCGCCTGGGACCGCGAGCTCTTCACGCACGAGCCTGAGATTCAGAACGGCCACTTGGTCATTCCGGACCGGCCTGGCTGGGGCACCGAACCGAACGAGGAGGCCTTGCGTGCGCATCCGCCGAAGACGAGCGGCGGGCTTCTGAGCTACGGGCGCAAGAGCTGAGACCCAAGAGCTGAGGCCTGCTACGGCGTCACGGGATTGACTGTCGAGGACGTCTCTGGCCCCGGCCGCTCCGGCTCGATCGACGATTTGGGCTCGGTCGGAAGCACCTTGGCGCCGACCGCGTGCGCAGCCTCACCCGTCGTCGCATACATCGCGACATGAGCCGGCTGTGTCTTGGCGCGGCTCCACGGCCCGTGATCGACGATCAACATCGCAGCAATCGTCAGGCCCGCCACAATCAACGCGATCACGCCGGGATGGCGAAGCGCTGAGGACAGGGAGTTTGCGAAGCTATCAGTTGCCATCGAAGAACCCACACTTTTTCCTCTCGCGGGTTAATTCAAATGCGTCCCGCGAGTTCCGCTTTTTGTTCAAGCAGGTTCCGAGCCACCGTGCGGAACTCGCTCGTCTGCGCATTCACTTCACATCAGGTCGTGCATCGCCGACGAACCCGTCCCGGTTCGGCATTCTGACCCCCGCAAGCGATTTGGCATCGAGCGTCGCATCCGCTTCCACCAGCCCGTTGAGGTTCAGGACATAGGCGGACACTGCATAGACGTCGTCATCGCTCAGCGACTGCGGCGCGTTCTGCGGCATGGCGCGGCGAATGTAGTCGAACAATGTCGGCGCATAGGGCCAATAGCTGCCAACGGTGCGGATAGGTCTGGTCGTTCCGATCGTGCCTTGACCACCGACGAGCCGGTCACCCAATCCGCCCTCGCCTTTGTCGCCATGGCATGAGGCACATTGCTGGGCAAACACCTCGCGTCCATGGCTGACTGAACCACTTCCTGTCGGGAGATTGCTGCCGTAGCGTCCGATATCGATATTCCAGCCCGCGATCTCGGCGGCCGTCGCCGGCCGCCCGATGCCGTAGGGACTCTGCGCCTGCGCTCCGCTCGCCCAAGCACCGAGCAGGATCGTAAAGGCAACGCAGCAAGTCTCACGCCAGCGCATTTGTCACCTCGCCATCGGCTGCGATGCGCCAGGGCCAGATCGCGTTGTTGTGGTAGAAATAATTCTCGCCACGTACTGCAAGCAGCTCGGCCAACGTCGGCTGCACATAGCCGGTCTCGTCGATGGCGCGGCTCTGAATCACGGCGGGCTTGCCGTCCCATCGCCAGGGCAGTCGGAAACGCGTCAAGGCGCGCGTCAGCACCGGCTCCTGCAATCGCGCCTCCTGCCAGCTCTTGCCGTCATCGACCGATACTTCGACACGCTTGATCTTGCCATGGCCACTCCAGGCGATGCCGGTGATCTCGTGGAAGCCGTATCCGCTCAGGCGCTGACCGCCCGAAGGATGCGTGATGATCGACTTCGCTTCCATGTAGAAGGAAAACTCCCGCGCCGTGCCATCCGGCAAGAGGTCGGTGTATTTCGAGGTCTCCTCGCGCGAATAAGCCGGCTCCGCAGTCACGTGCAGGCGGCGCAGCCATTTCACGCTCATATTGCCTTCAAAGCCCGGCAGCAACAGCCTTAGCGGATAGCCCTGCTGCGGGCGGAGCCGCTCGCCGTTCTGGCTGTAGACCAGCATGGCGTCCTCGAGACACTTCTCGATTGGGATGCTTCGGGTCAGAGCTGCCGCGTCGGCGCCTTCAGCAATGACCCATCTGGCCTCCGGCTTCAGCCCGGCCTCCTGAAGCACAAGCTTCAGGCTCACGCCTGTCCATTCCGCGCAGCTCAGGAGACCGACGAGGTCTGATGCGGTCTTGCCATAGGGCTTGGTGTAACCCGGATTGCCGGAACATTCGAGGAAGTGGATGCGCGACTCCGACGGGAAGCGGCGCAGATCGTCCATGCTGAAGATCAGGGGACGCTCGACAAGGCCGTGAAGCATCAGCCGGTGCTGCGCCGGATCGATGGTCGGGACGCCGCCATGATGCCGCTCGTAGAACAGGCCGTTCGGCGTGATGATGCCGTCGAGCTCCTGCAATGGCGTCCGACCGGATGCGGAAATGTATTGCTTGAGATTCTTCGAGATGTTCTTGACGACGCCCTTCTCGAATGGCGACGGCGCGCCGTAGGGCTGGCTTCCCATCGGCTCGCCCGGCCTTTTCATCCATTCAGGGACGGCAGGCGGAAGATTATCCGTCTCCGCTGCGACCGCGGCGTTTGCGCCCAGCACTGCACCACCCGCCATCGCGGTGCCGCCCTGCAGGAAACGACGGCGGGTTGTTCGCGCGGATTCATCGTCGGCGTCGATCGTGCTGCTCATTGCGGGCCCTCGGCTGAAGCTCAACCCGCATGAAACCTTCCGCGAAGCGGATTTGCAATTCGCAGCTATTTCAAAAGCAGGCGATTTCGATCAGGACTGATCTAAATCCGGCAGCCCGACAGCAGTTCCGTTCTTTGCGATGCACAAGCGGCTCGCGCTTCACTCGCCCGGCGCGATGGCATTGCTTGGCGTGGGCCGGTCGGTGATCTGCTGACCGAACAGGCTGCCGATCAGCTCGACCGCGGTGCGCGCGGTACGGCCGCGCTCGTCGAGAAACGGATTGAGCTCGACGATGTCGACCGATCCGACCACGCCGGAATCGTGCAACAGCTCCATGATCAAATGCGCCTCGCGATAGGTCGCCCCGCCCGGCACCGTGGTGCCGACACCCGGCGCCACACATGGATCGAGGAAATCGACGTCGAAGCTGACATGCAGCACGCCGTTGCTCGCCTTGACCCGCTCGATGACGCGCCGGATCAAAACGGCAACGCCGAACTCGTCGATCTGGCGCATGTCGACAACCCTGATCCGGCGCGTGCGCATCAACTCCTTCTCGAGCTTATCGATCGAACGCGCGCCGAACAGATCGAGCCTGTCAGGGTCGATCGAGGCGCGCGGATCGTCGCCGAGCAGGCCGTCAAGGCCCGGCTCGCCGCACAGGAACGCCGCCGACATACCGTGCATGTTCGCGGTGATCGTCGTCTCCGGCGTATTGTAATCGGCATGCGCATCGAGCCAGAGCACAAACAGCTCGCGCCCGCGTTCCTGCCAATGACGCGCCATCGCATTGGCCGAGCCCATGGACAGCGTGTGGTCGCCGCCGAGAAAGATCGGGAGCGCGCCGGTTTTCGCGATCTCATAGCCTCTGCGGCTGAGCACGCGCGTCCAGCGCTGGATTTCGCGGTAGTGATTGGCTTTTTCGGGCGGCCGGTCAGCAAGGTCTGTGACCTCGGCCACGGAGAGATCGCCATAGTCGACGACTTCGAAATCCAGGCTTTCGAGCACTGCCGTGAGGCCGGCGGTGCGCAGCGCCGCAGGGCCCATCAGGGTGCCGCGCTGCGAAGCTCCCATATCGATGGGCGCGCCCAGTAAGGCGATGCGCCGGGCTCGATCCGCCATGGTTCGATCGGTCACGGCTGCCTCCCGAGTTCAGCAAGGTTCAGCCAACCTAGCAGAGATTCGCATCCGTCGTTGCACGGGGATCGCTCCGCCCCCAGCCGGAACAAAATCCCGCGCGCCGAATTGCACATCCAAGGCCGGCACCCGCCGTAAGAACACGGCGCCTGTCGCGGATAGCCAAAGGTCGTCAGACCCGCTGTTCAGAACGAGCGCTCGCGCGGATAGCCAAAGGTGTCGGCCTCCATCACGTCGTCTGACCTGTGGTCTGGACGTGGAGATCGCGCGCTTGAGCACGGAAATACCGCAGCCCATTCCCCAACCCGGTATGGCCGAGCGCGCCATCGATGCAGCGACGGATGTATCCCGCACGATCGGCGAAGTCGCCGGCGGTTTGCATGCAGCCGTCGGCCGTCTCACAGTCGCGATCGAGGAAGCGCGAAAGCCCGGCCGGCCACTCTCGACAGTCGCGGCGATCACGCGCGAGGCCCCCTTGGCCAGTCTCTTCGTGGCCTTCCTATTCGGCGTCGCGGTGGCGCGCCGGCGCTCCTGACTGGATACGCGGCGGTCTGGGCGGCGTCGACGCGGGCGCGCTCGGCCGCCAGTAACTACCGTCGCTAACATCGGCCGGAGCCGGCTCGCGGTTCTTCCTGTGGGACGATCTCCAGGTTGATCTCGGCGTGGCCATCCCCCTGAGCTTCCAGGCGCCAGACATGAGCGCCGCAGCCCGCGCTTCCTGTTCACACTGTCGAGCGCCTTCCGACTCTGCCCCGATCGCGGCAGGTCCGGCTGCCTCTAACCCTTGTCCTTCGCGCGATCGCCCGGCATGCGGCCCATTTGGGACCTTGCTCACAGACTTGCCTAAATTTAATCCCGCAACCTGCTCACGATCGCTCGATCCGCGAGTCCAAATGACCATGTTCAGTCAAAAGTGATCTGGGACGGAACCATGAAGAGGGTGTTTGCAATCCTGGCGTTTCTCTGCGTCCTCGGCGTTGGCGAATATTTCGTCGTCAGCCGGTTCGCGATCCGCCATGAGACTTTGACCCTGTTTGACGCCTCGCGTCAGCGGCCGATCTCGGTCGAGATCTCCGTGCGGCGCGATTACGAGACCAAAGCCAATCTCGGCCTTTGGAAGCTTCCCCTTGCCATCATCAGCAACGGCAACACCGTCAAGGCCACCGAGTACTCCTTCCTCGCCAACGTGCTCGCCGCGCGCGGCTATCTCGTTGCCAGCATCCAGCAGGACCTGCCCAGCGATCCACCGCTGATGACCCATGTCGGCCAACAATATGTCGGACGGCGCGAGGTCTATATGCGCTGCGAGGCCAACATTCTTTACGTGCTGGGCATACTGAAGAGCCGGCAAGAGAACGCCGACTACGACCACATCACCCTCGTCGGCCATTCGAACGGCGGCGACGTGTCGATGTATGTCGCCCATCAGCATCCGGAGATGGTGTCGAAGGTAATCACACTCGACAATCTCCGTGTGCCCTTCGTGCTCAGCGACAACTTGAAGATCCTGTCGTTCCGCTCCAAGGATCCGCACTTCCAGACTGACCCCGGCGTACTGCCGACGCCGGAAGAGGCCAAGGCTCTCGGCATCGACATCGTCCACACTGGCGCGCAGCACACCGATATGAGCGACCGCGGTCCCGACGCGGTCAAGCAGAAGATCCAGGCGACGCTTGACCGCTTCCTGCGTGACAGTGCCAGCAGCGCGCTCGCGCCGGCCGATACGAAAAGCCCGATGATCACGAATCCCGGAGACTATTAGCCGGGAACCCTTTGCGGCAGATCAAGGCAGCTCCTGGCCAGCCATGATAGCAACGGCCTTACAAGCTCGGAGAGGCACGTGTCGCACTATATCGAAAGCCTTGATACGAAAAACCTTGATACGGCAAGCCTTGATACGAGGAGCCTTGGCCTGCCCGCCGCGAGGACGCCGGGATTCGTGCGGCATCTCTATCGTTCGACCCGAAGGCTGCTGCGGTCGGTCATCGCCCGCATCGATCTCTCCCAATTTCCAGGATCGTGCTGCGGATGAGCCGCAAGCGAGCGCAGGAAGGATGCCTGATGCACCGGCATTTGAAACGAATTTGCCTTCCGCTTGCCGTAGTCTCGAGCTTCGGCACGTCGTGCGCTCTCGCCGCCGATGCCAATCACGGAGCCGACCTCGCCAAGCGCTGGTGTGCGAGCTGCCATGTCGTGGCCAGTGGCCAGACCGCGGCGAGCGCCGACGTCCCCTCCTTTGCTTCGGTTGCGGGCACGCTGGACTTCAGTCCGGAGAGGCTCGCTTTCTTCCTGCTCGACCCGCATCCGAAGATGCCGAACTTTCCCCTGAGCCGGATCGAAGCCGCCGATATCGCGGCCTATATCGGATCGCTGCGTCCGTAGGGCCACCGGCCCATCGCGATACCCGCCACAAAGTGCAAATCCCTGCCGGAGGACCGGCAGGGATCAGTAGAATGGATGATGGACGGCGAATGGAAACCATTCGGTGCGGCGCGCAGCCTTCCATCATGGATGCGCGCCAGCACCGAAGTGCGGATCGCCACCCCACACAAGATCAATTTGCAGGCACGCGGCGCGCACGCCATGAATCAGGATTTGCCCTTGCCCGGTTGCATGAAATTGCCGGTCATCTGGCGCATGTGGTCCCCGGCACTGGTGAACTGACTGCGCAGGAAATCGGACTGGATTCGCATCGCTTCCTGAAGGTCGGTGGCATGAACAAGCTTGCGTGCATGCTCGAACGCCGACTTCATGTTCTGCTCGGTGAAAGCAAGCGCCTGCTTCGACACCTCTGTGCTGGAGCCCGGAACGGACGACATCGATTTGGTGGCGGCCTCGAAAAACATGCCGAATGCCTTTTCCGCCTGGTCGATCGTCTTCTCGGCCAGGTCGCGCAGTTCGGCCGGAACTTCGAGCTTCGGTTCGATCATGGTCGCACTCCTCCCTTTTTCCTAACTAAATACCACACTTGCCGGATCGCGTTCCAGCGGTCTGCCTTGGGGCAGACGTCACCCGGCGTTCCGGGATCCGGCGGGAAAGCGAGGGAGAAGGCCTAGCGCCGGCGCGCGGCCTGGCTCAGGACAGGGGGCGCTCGGGAAGTGCTTCTTCGGTGGCGAGGTCTTCGACGAGCCTGATCACCTCGAAACGCTGTCGCGGCTCAAGCTTGAGAAACGCGCGAAGCAGGCGCAGGCTTTCCACGGTACCGCTCGCAGGCGCACCGAGCTTGAGGTGCAGTTCGGCCGCGAAATTGAGGTTCTTCATCTCGCACCTATGAATCTCGCACCCATGACAAGTATCGGCCTTTGTGGTCTGTCGTCGAGGTGATCTGTCGTCGAGGTCCGGCTCAAGACCCGAACGCCATAGCCGGACGCCATGCTTGACCACAAACCCTCGGCCGGCGGCCCCGGAGGGTTAGCGGGCCGAACGATACGTCCGAACGGACAGGCTCAACCCAACAAGTTGCACTTATGCCAAAGAACAACCCCTCCGGCAAGCCCAACCAGTGGTGTAGTGACGCTTCGCATGCATCGCGCCACGGCAATTCCCGGTAACAGGAATATGGACCGCCGTCACCCACCTGCGTCAAGAAGCTGCATCCACACGCCACAGCCTTGATCGCAGTCAACCGGCGCGGCGTTTCACCATGTTTCTGATGTGAACGGACAGCGGCTGACGCAAATTAGCGCTTCTTCAGCGTATACACGTAATTGTTGAGTCCGACCTCGGCGGTTGTCTCGTCGACGAAATGAACGTCGATCTCGCAGCCGGTCTCCAGCGTCTTGATCACGGCACCGGTGAAGCCGAGGGAGGCGGCAATCGCCTTCGGATCGGCCTTCTTGTCGGCACGTTGCATCACGTCGAATGCGCCCTGAAAGATCATGTCGGGACCATAATCCGTCACCTTGTACTGCGGCTTGGCGCAGGCAAAGGGACGAGGCCCTAAGATCGCTCTCGCCTTGAAGACGACCGCCCGTCCCATCAGCCGCGCCCGCTCGGTATCGTCAGGCTTGCGTTGCGGATCGGCCCATGGCGCGACCACAGCGGTCGTGAATGTCCAGCTTCCGACGTAGAACGGATCGGCAGCCAGGGCAGTGCCTGCGATACCCAGCGACACCAAAAGGCCAGCGATGCCGGTGAATTTCATCTGACGAATCCCCTCGAGCTTCCCGATTTGGACGCACGTCTTCGCATCAAGGTTCATCGGCCCCGGTTATATTTACGCCCGTGAACCGTTGTTGGGGAGCGAACGACCAAGTGGTCGCGAAACGGCCACGCAGATCACGGGCGCCATGGCTGATGGACACTCACCGATTCGGGCGCGCGTCAGCACCAAAGGACGACAGCATGCTTTCTCGCTGCGATCTCATCAAGGGCGCCGCGCTCGCGCTTCTCACCCTCTCGATACAAGGCGCATGGGCGCAGGAGACCAAGATGAACCTGTTCAAGATCGTCACTATCAAGGACGAAATCGTCGTCGGCTTGTCGACGGAGGAGCTTCAGGCGCTTGGCGGCAATGATGCGAGCGCGGTTGCGCATGCGCTGGCACAGAAGGGCGATCTCACGGTCTGGCAGTATAACATGCACCGCGGCCCGAACGGTGAATTGCAGCAGGCGCCGACTGCCAGGATCGGGCTTCTGGCCAACGCTTCGCTTCGTGTCGAGCCCTATACGACGCCTTACCAGATCGCACCGCATCCGTAAGCAGCAGACTGGTCCGCCGGCGGCCGAAGCCGCCGGCGTGCCGTCGTCATCTGCGCCGCTCTGCACGCTGTGTCCGGGCTTCCGTCGCAAAGCCGTAGATCAGCGCCAGCCGGTCCAGGCATTCACGAAAACGTCGCGCAAAATAGTCGTTCCAGCGCTGGGTGCGGACGTCGCGGCGCTGTCCGATCTGGTCCATGGTCAGCCCCAGCACCAGCACGTCGTGCACCAGCGCCGCCCCGTCGGTGCCGAGTTCGCGTTCCACCCGATTCAGCCGCAGCACTGCCTGGCGCTGGCTCTCGGTGACAGGCTCGCGCGTGCGCGCGCCGTCGACATATTCGCGGGTCGGATCCATCGCTTGAGGCCCCCGTTCCGCCCTCTCCCAATCGTTCTGATAGGCTCGCCCGCCGCGATATTGCGCCTCGTCAATCTGGTGGTGCGAGTGCAACCGGCCGAGCGGATCGCTGCGGATCGAGCGGATGGCGACAATCTTCTCGCCGGGATCGAGGGCCAGGGGATTGTCGACCTCGACCTCCACCATCTCGGCATTGAACGGCACGTCGCGCGACCGCCGGTCGTAGATATTCGCCATCTTGTAGGACTTGTTGCGTCGGGCACGCGCCATTCGGAGGCTCCTTGAGAGTTTGACGATTAAATGGGTCGCCGCTCGGTCAGGCAGCGGAGATCAACCTCAGCACGACGGGACCGGCGACACGGGTGGACGCAACTTCAGACCGGCGCGTCAGGCGTGCATGCGGCGTGCAATAGCTCGAGTCCGGCTGGCGCGGATGGCCGCAGAAGGTGATCTCCTCCTCGTCCTTGTCGCCACCGTAGGGATAACGGCAGTCGCCGGGCGCAAGTTCGACCAGTGAGATCAGGCGCGGCTGGACGCCGACGCAGCGCAACTTGACCGGTGCGGCCGGCTTCAGCGCGGATTTCGGCGGCAGGTTCAGATTCGGTAGCGCGGAGCGATGCGGGGAAACAAGACAGGCTCCAGACGGCAAAGACGGCACGATCGACGGACTCGTCATCGGTGCCGACGCGAGGAGCCCCAGCCGCTTGGCGCGGCCGGCCACAGCATTGCGCGTGTAAGCCGCTCCAAACCTTGCATTAATCTGTCGTCCGATCTCCGCATAAGACATTCCCTTGATAAAATACTCGCGAAGCGCGTCGGAGTGCTCCGACGGCCAATGGCCCGGTTCCATGCTGCTATCCTGTGATGCGCCCTGCCGGTCGAACGACCGGCAGACGGAACACACATTCCGGTATTCCGAAGTCGAAGTCAAGCGACATTTCTGATATTCATAATTGCATCAATTCCGAATTTCGGATTACAAGAGGCGGAGCGATTGGCAATCGAGGGATATCACCATGTTGGACGTTGCGATGATCGAGCGAGGCCTCGAGAAGACGGGCAAGAGCAAGGGCGGCCTGGCAGCGGCCATGGGCGTGCGTCCCGGCGCAGTGTCGGAGATCCTCGGCGGCGAGCGCCTGGTGAAGGCCTCGGAAATTCTGCCGATCATGGAATATCTTGAGCTCAATCTCGCGCCGATCATGGGCCGGGTCGGTGCTGGCGCGGTGATCGAGCCGGATTACGAGCAGGTCCCCCCGGAGGGGCTTGGCGACATCGCACTGCCCTTCCCGATCATGGAAGAAACGGTCGCATTCGAGATCGTGGGCGATTCGATGTTGCCCAAATACGAGAGCGGCGACGTGATCGTGGTCTACAAGGACCAGCGCCACCCGCTGTCGAGCTTCTACGGCGAAGAGGCCGTGGTCCGGCTCAAGACCGGCGAGCGCTACCTGAAGACCATCGAACGGGGCAAATCCCCCTCCGTCGTCAATCTCACCAGCTTCAACGCCAAGCCGATCGTCGGCGTCAAGCTCGACTGGGTCGGAGAGATTTGCCTCTCCATGCCCAAGGGCCAGCTCGAGCGGCTGCGCGCCAAGTCGGCCCGCCCACGCAAGAAGAGCAAGTAAATTCTGCTTTTCGGAAATACTCTGCCGCGCTCCGACCACAGGGGTGCGGCAGAGTTGTTTCATGCAGTATTTCGTCGTGATGATCGACTACGGACGTCGCGGCCGCGAGGCGATCGTCGATCCCGAGATCACAAGGCGCGAGGTCGTCTCCCGCATAGCTTCGGGTGAATACCGGAACATCTCGTTCATCCACGAGATCGTGGAGAGCTCGGTCGAAGACGTGACCGACGCCATCCTGGCGGAAGCGGCCCTCCCCCAAATCCCGCCCGAAGATGTCGATCTCCAGGCGATTCGTTTCGATCACGCCCGCGACCTGCGCAAGCACGAACGGACGTGACGCAGGCTCAAGCGGCCTGCGCCACCGCCGGCCGGAGATCACACTGTGAGAACGGTCGATCCCGTGGTCTTGCGCGCGGCGAGATCGGCGTGCGCCCTTGCCGCGTCCTTCAGCGGATAGGTCTGGTTTACCTCGATCTTGACAGCACCGGACTTGACGACGTCGAACAGCTCGCCTGCCATCGCAACCAGATTTTCGCGCTTGGCGGCGTAAGTGAACAGCGTCGGCCGGGTGACGTAGAGCGACCCCTTCTGCGCGAGCAGTCCGAGATTGAGCGGCTCGACCGCGCCGGAGGATTGGCCGAACAGCGCAGCGACGCCGAGCGGCGCGAGGCAATCCAGCGATTTCAGGAACGTGTCCTTGCCGACGGAGTCGTAAACCACCGGCACCTTCTTGCCGCCGGTGATCTCATCGACGCGCTTCACGAAATCCTCCCGCGTGTAGATGATGACGTGGTCGCAGCCATGCGCCTTGGCGAGCTTCGCCTTCTCGTCGCTGCTGACCGTGCCGATCACGGTTGCGCCGAGATGTTTTGCCCACTGGCTCAGGATCGATCCGACGCCGCCGGCCGCAGCATGGAGCAGGATCGTATCGCCCGCTTTGACCCGATAGGTCTGCCGAATCAGATACTGTGTAGTGAGCCCCTTGAGCATCATCGCGGCCGCCGTCTTGTCGTCGACGCCATCGGGCAGCTTCAACAGCCGATCAGCGGGGATCAGCCGCGCCTCGGAATAGGCGCCGAGCGGCGAAGCGCCATAGGCAACGCGATCGCCGGGCTTCAGATCGGTGACGCCGGGACCGACCTCCTCGATCACACCCGCCGCTTCGCTGCCGAGGCCGCTCGGCAATGACGCAGGATACAGGCCGGAGCGATTGTAGATATCGACGAAATTAAGACCGACTGCGGTGTGGCGGATACGCGCCTCGCCCGGTCCGGGCTTGCCGACCTCGACCTGCTCCCAAACCAGAACCTCCGGGCCGCCGGTTTTGTGAAAACGAATGGCATGGGTCATTGGGGTGCTCCCTTATCGTTGGAATGAAGGTCCGAGGAATGCGGGTCGGCCTGTGAAATAGGCATTCGGTCCGCCCGTTACAGTACAGAGACGTAACAAGAATGTCACAGCGAAGGACAAATGCCCGCCGTTCCGTCTCTGTTCGAAAGAGTTGATGACGGCCTTGGGCCGACCGGCGGTAGCTTCTGCGCGGGGTTTACTGGGTCGCCTGCGAAGGAGAGCCGAGATGCCAGCTTATGTACAGCATCATCTGGATATCGAGATCGCGCCTGTGATTTGCCCTACCTGCATGGGGTTCCTGCCGATGTATGTGCGCGAGGTCGAACCGCACTGGAGCCTTGCCGAAATCGACTTCGTCTATGAATGCGCCGATTGCGGCGCCGAGGTCAGACAGACCATCCGCAAGCCGGAGCTGCTGCGGCACTGATCGCGCGATCGGCGAACCGCTCAAGTATTTGCGTTAAACGGAAAAAACGCCGTTCACGCGGGTCTGATGCCTCCCAAACGAGGCTTGTTCTTTGCCGGGAACGCAGGCAGAACAAGCCTCAAGCAAGACCTTTGGGAGCGCCCCTTCGTGGCAGAACAGAAGGCCTCGACGTCGATCGAGGCAGTGGAGAGCGGCCTCGCCGCGCAAGGCTACATCGCGAGCCGGCAGATCGCGACCGCCGTCTATTTGTCGCAACAGATCGAGAAGCCGATCCTGGTCGAGGGTCCCGCTGGCGTCGGCAAGACCGAGCTTGCCAAGGCCATCGCCGCCTGGCGCGGCATGAAGATGATCCGCCTGCAATGCTACGAGGGCCTCGACGAGGCCAAGGCGCTCTATGAGTGGAAATACGCCAAGCAGCTTCTCTACACCCAGATCCTCAAGGACAAGCTTGGCGAAGTCCTGGGCGGCGCGCAGACGCTACATGCCGCGCTCGACCAGCTCCATGATTTCGGCGACGTGTTCTTCTCCAAGGAATTCGTCGAGCCGCGGCCGCTGCTTCAGGCGCTGGAGCAGCCGGGTGGCTGCGTGCTCCTGATCGACGAGATCGACAAGTCGGACGCTGAATTCGAATCGCTTCTCCTGGAGATCCTCTCGGACTTCCAGGTCACGATCCCCGAGCTCGGAACCGTCTCCGCAATCACGCCGCCGACCGTGATCCTCACCTCCAACAGCGAGCGTGATCTTGGCGACGCCCTGAAACGGCGCTGCCTGCATCTGCATATCGGCTTCCCCGAGCAGCGGCTCGAAGAGCGTATCGTCGAGAGCCGTGTCCCCGGCATCTCGCAGGCGCTGCGCCGGCAAATGGTCGGCTTCATTCACGAGATCCGTTCGCTCGATCTGAAGAAGCTACCCTCGGTCAGCGAAACCATCGACTGGGCACGCGTGCTTGTGCTGCTCCAGGCGGGAGAGCTCGATACCGAGATCGTCAAGGACACGCTCAACGTGCTCCTGAAATACGAGGCCGATATAGAGGCAGCAGCGCCGCAAGTTACGACCTTCATTGCCAAGGCGGCGCGATCCAACGTCTTCGGTTGACGCCGATGCGCGAGAATCTTCATCGTTTCTTTCGGGCGGCGCGCGGGGCAGGCGTGCACGTTTCGCCTGCCGAAAGCATCGATGCGATGCGCGCGGTCAAGCAGGTCGGCATTTCCGACCGGGCCATCCTACGCGACGCGCTACTCCTGACGCTTGCCAAATCGCAGGACGAGAAGCTCGCACTCGGCGACTGCTTCGACCTCTTCTTCAGCCAGCCGGAACCGCGGCAGGATCAGCCCGAGGCCGATAACGACGAGGCTTCGCAGGACGCCGATCAGTCGCCTTCCTCCGGCGCGGCGAGCGAGGCGAGCCAAGGCCAGCCGCCCGAAGGACTGGGCTCGCTCGCACAAATGCTGCTGTCGCAGGACCGCAATGCGATCGCAGCCGCGATCGCCAACGCTTCCGGCGCAGCCTCCCTGTCTGACATCCGCTATTCCACCCAGCGCGGCATCTTCTCCAGCCGCATCCTCGACGCTATGGGCCTTCAGCGCCTGCGCGACGATCTCGACGACCTGACCGCGACCAACCCCGCACTTGCCGAGCGCCTGCGCAACGCGCTCGACGCCTTGCGCGAAGCGGTCCGTGACACGGTCTCGCAGGGGCTTGCGCTCTATGCCCGCGAGGAGGCCGAAAACCTCCGCAACGAGATCCTGCGCAACGCGCCACTTGCCCGCATCGAGCGGCGCCAGGTTGCCGAGATGCGCGCGCTGATCCGCCAGATCGCGCGCCGCCTGCGCGAACGCTACTCGAAGCCGCGCAAGCGCCAGCGCCGTGGCCATCTCGACGTCCGGCGCACGTTACGCCGTAACGCCGCCTGGGGCGGGGTGCCCTTCCTCACCGCGTGGAAGCGGAAGCATCGCGACCGGCCGAAGATCGTTGCGCTGTGCGATGTCTCCGGCTCGGTCGCACAAGTCTCGGATTTCTTCCTGCTCCTGATCCACTCCTTGCATGAAGTGGTCGACGACGTCCGCTCCTTCGCCTTCTCCTCGCATCTGATCGAGGTCAGCGAGATCCTTGAGAAGAAGTCGCCGGAAGAAGCGATGGCCGAGATCATGTCCAAGGTCGGCTTCGGCTCGTCCGACTACGGCTCTTCGCTGGTCGATTTCGAGAAGGAATGGATGAGCACGCTGACGCCACAGACCACAGTGATCGTGCTCGGTGACGCCCGCAGCAATAATCTCGACCCGCGCGCCGATATCTTGCGACGTGTCTCCGAACGCTCGAAGCGGCTGGTCTGGCTCAATCCCGAAGGACGGTTGGCCTGGGGCTTTGGCGATTCCGAGATGCCGCGCTATGCGACCTTTTGCAGCGTCGTGCGCCAATGCGCCACCGCCCAGCAGCTCGAGCGCGCTGTGTCAGACATCGTAGCGACTTACCAGTAAAGCAGCGATCACGCCCGCTGCTGCGTCAGGCGGCGCTCAGTTCGCCTGCGCGGGATGGCACTCCCGAAAGTGATACGCGATTTCGTCGAGCGCGCGCTGTTCCCATTCCTGGGCTTGCGCAAGCCAGAACGCCCGGCGCTCCGAATCCAGCGCGGCACGCTCACGGCAAAGGGATTCCTGACTGCGAATTTCCACCAGCCTGTTCATGCACTCACACTCCTGTCGTGTGAAGTCATTCCCCACCAGCCAACCTAACAGAGTCCTGAACGTCTCGTCTCATCATTTCTGTACATATCGCGACGCAGAATGGGACAACGGCGCTTCCCGTGCACTGCGGCAGTTCGCAGTGCAGCATCAACTGGAAATCATCAATTAGTGATCAGAGACCGGGACGATACTCGTCCGCGAGCGATCTTAACTCTTGTGGCGCAACAGAGTGCGGCAATTTGTGAAGAGACGTTCCAAACAGATCACCGAACTCCTGACTCATTGTCGTCGCATGGTCTTCATGCAGCGCCGCTAACAGGGGCGCGCGAACGGTACTATCGCTTGAGGCAACATGAACGACGACGTCGACTTCAATCTTTCGCACGATCAATGGGAAGCGCTGAAGGCGCTTCGCAACCCGTTGCCAAACGGTCGCCTCTCGAAGGCCTATCTCGTCGAAACCCTCGTCAAGCTCGGCCTCGTTGTCATTGACGACGGCGTGCCTGCGATGACGCCAACGGGACGCAAGGTGCTGGTACGTGGATCGTGCCGGCTACTGGATCTCGTGGCGTAACGGGCCGGACGGATCACTCACCTGACGCTATGGATCAGTCATTCCACTGGAGGAGCGGCGTTCCATACGCCCTCCTCCAGACCGACAGAAAGCGCGGAAACCAGGAATGAGCCACGGCGCCCTTGTAGGCCCAGGTGCGATATTTCAGACCCTGTTCCGAGATCAGTTCCTGATATCCGCCGTGAACCTCGGTCGCGGTGCGAATGTCTTTCAGAATTCCCTGGGCGCAGCCCCGGTAGGTCTCGCTTCCCGAGAATTCATCAAAGTCCAGCATGCGATCCGCGAACTCGACGTTGAACGTCGGCCAGGAGGAACGTCCCTGATAGGCCGGAGCCGCAATCTTGTGGATTATCTTGTTCCGCGGATTATCCGCGGACACCAGGAAGTGGAACGTGCTCGGTACGCGAAACCGCGGCTCCGCAATGATCAGATCCGTCGTGGCGGCAAACAGCGCGCGCTCGCTTGCATCGTTCAGATCCCAAAATCCGCGGTGCACGCTGACGAAATCCAGAGCAACCGAGGACACCGGCGAACCTGCCGGACCATCGAGCGAATGCCTGATATAACCGTCCTTACCGAACAGGCGGAGCAGGTCCTTCTTGTACTGTGCGAGGTCGCGCCCCATTAGCCGCTTCAGCTCATTCTCATCGATGACCCCGAGCTGCACGCCCCACACGAAGGTCGTGTAGACGCAGGCATTGGTCACGAAACGCCTGCGTTCGGCGCGGGTATCCGTCGCGGCGGAGCGAGGCGCGTTGACATCGCACAGCAAATACCTGGTCCTGTCAGCGTCGAAAGGCTCCAGCTCGCCTGTGAGCTGCAGGATTGCGCGCTTCAGGTCGACGCCGTATTCGGCCAGCAGCAGGCGGCCGGCATGCGCGCATTGTGACATCGCCAGATAGGACGACGCCCTCTCGTCCGCAGTGATCATCTGCTGGAGACCGGCCAGAATGCCGAGCAGCGTATCGGAGGGGCGCGAGAAATAGTTCACGCCGAGATATCGACCGCGCCCTGCCGGGACAATGGTTGTCGTGACGACGCCAGCGCGAACGGCCTCCAGCAACAGCCGAACGCTCTTTTCGAGCAGGCGCACCCGCCGCACCGCGTCCTGCGCATCCATGATGGTTTCAGGATCGAGAACATCGGGATAGAACCAGGCGAAGTCGCGCGGGTAATAGGCGGAAGCGTGCGGGGCTCCGGTGACGAGGAACGCCTCGGTCACCGAAAAGGCGCTGTCCATCGAGTGCCGGTAAAGGTCTTCGATGACCGTCGACGAATGATGCGACTTCCTCAGGAATCGATCGCCGAGAAAATTGACCGCCTGGATGGCGTTGGCGACGAAGGTCGCGGCCGTCCCCTGGTAAAATCGGTTCCCGCGATGCGATGGAAAAGAGATGTCGCTGTTCATATGCGTCAGTCGGCTAATGTGTCGTGATCCCGGTGATGGGCGACACCATTCTAACCAAGTCTGATTCGTGTCTCTACCCGATGACTTGCGGGCTCCTGACAGTCAGTTCGTGCCGGCGCGGTCCTCCCGCGGCCTGAAGTTCTCGATCACCCGCAGCAGCACCCGCGCACCGACGTCGGCATCGGCGAGCTCGACATGCTCGTCCGGATGATGGCTGATGCCGCCGCGGCAACGAACGAAGATCATGCCGACATCGGCGACATCGATCATCGCCATGCCATCATGCCCGGCCCCGCTCGGCAGCTCGAATACGGGAAAACCCTCCGCTCCGATCGCCTGCGCGATCTGGTCCTTCAGCCAGGCCGCGCAAGGTACAGTGCGGTTCTCGTGGGTGACGTCGAGCTGGAGCGCAAGTTGCCGGCGGTTTGCGATCGCCTCGATCTGCCTGACAACATCGGCCACCGCACGCTTGCGGTGCATGTCGGTCGGCGCGCGCATGTCGATGGTGAACGACACTTCGCCGGGAATGACATTGGTTGCGCCGGGCCTCGCCTGAATGTAGCCGACGGTACCGACCAGCCCACCCTCGTCGGTGTGGCAAAACTGCTCGATTGCGCCGATGCATTCGGCAGCCCCCGCGAGCGCATCACGCCGGAGTGCCATCGGCACGGTGCCGGCGTGGCCGGCCATGCCGGTCAGTCGCGCTGCAAGCCGTGTGGCGCCCGCAATCGCGGTGACCACGCCGACGGGCAGGTTCTGCGCTTCCAGCACCGGCCCCTGCTCGATGTGCAATTCGAGATAGGCCAGCAGCTCGCGCCGGGCCCGCGCCGCCGCGCCGATATGATCGGGTTCGAGGCCGAACGTGACGAGCGCATCGCGCAACGACACGCCGTCGCGGTCGCGCGCGTTGAGGACGGCCTCGTCAAAAGTGCCGGCCACCGCACGGCTGCCGAGAAGGGTCGAGGCGAAGCGCACACCTTCCTCGTCGGCAAAGCCGACGACCTCGATCGCAAACGGCAAGCGCTTGCCGCGGCGATTGAGGTCCGCAACGCACGCGATCGCGGTGATCACGCCCAGCGGACCATCCCATTTACCGGCATCGCGCACTGTGTCGTAGTGCGAGCCCAGCATCAGGCAGCGCGCACCCGGCCGCTCGCCCTCGTAGCGTCCACAGACATTGCCGATCGCATCGAGACGAGCGCTCATGCCGGCCTCGCGCATCCAGTTCAGGATGAGGTCCGCGGCCTCGCGCAGCTCCTTGCTGAGATAGATGCGGGTGAGCTTGCCGGCCTCTTCCGAGATCGCAGCGAGCTTATTGATCCGCTGCACGATCTCTTCACCGAGCGATGCGTCTTGAACGGCGTTACCAGCACCCATCGCGGCGAGCTTTCCATCCTGAGGGGACTGCGCCCCGTCCTTACGAACATCGATACAAGTTCGGTGCCAGCGAAAATCGCCCGGGGTTGGCGCCCGTCTCAATCAGTGCGTGGTTAGCATGAATGCGCGGAGCCGGCGGACGTCTAGCGCTCGCCATGCACACCCCAGACCGTTAAGACTGCTTAACTCTATTGCATACAATAAGTAGATACTGCCTATTATTTAATCAGTAATCTTTCTGAGCAATATTCGACCTTTAGCCAGTAGTGGCTGGTGGCTCAATCGCAGCGCCTTCCGCGACGACGCCAGGAAGAAGATCGCCAATACAAGATCAAGACCCGCACGCCGGCGACGCCGAGGTGCTGATCGCCGCCATCCCTGCTTTGGACTCGATTTCGCGGCAGTCGCGCAGATCCATGCCGAGATCATGGCCGCGCGCAACCGCGGCGCCGCTGTGCTGCTGGTCGGCGAGGATTTGGACGAATTGCTCGAGCTCTCCGATCGGCTGGTGGTGATGTTCCATGGCGAATTCGTGTATGAAGCACGGACGAGCGAGGCTGACCTCACGGTGGTCGGCCGGCACATGGCGGGGCATTGACCAGGGAGTGGCGATGAGCGGCACAGCTGGACGAGACGAGCATTTCCTGCGTCTGTCCTTCGCCGTCGCCCGGCGTTCACTGACCCACGGCAATCATCCCTTCGGCTGCATCGTCGTCGATGCCGACGGCAAGGTGCTGATCGAGACCGAGAACGGCTACATGCCGGATCATGACGGCACCGCGCATGCCGAACGCCTCGCGGCAACGCTGGCCTGCCGCACGCTTGGTCGCGACGTGCTGGCGAAGGCCACGCTCTATTCTTCGGCAGAACCCTGCGCGATGTGCGCCGGCGCGATCTACTGGGCCGGCATCGGCCGCGTCGTCTATGGCCTCAGCGAGCACCGCCTGCGCGGCGTCACCGGCAACCATCCTGAAAACCCTACGCTCGACCTGCCGTGCCGTGAGGTCTTTGCCAGCGGCCAGCGGCCGACGGGGGTCGTCGGCCCCCTGCTCGAGGACGAGGCCGAAGCGCTGCATGATGGCGTGTGGACGAAGTAGGCGTCCCAACAGCCTGTACCGTAGGGTGGGCAAAGGCGCCCTTGCGCCGTGCCCACCATCCGAATGAAATAGAAGCAGAAGTGGTGGGCATGCTTCGCTTTGCCCACTCTACGCCAGCGTTTCGCTCCGCAAACACACATGCCGCCGCGCATTCCCGCGCGGCGGCATCCGAGCCGTGAGACCTCCGTCGATCAGAACTTCACAGTAACACCACTATAGACCGTGGACTCGGTGCAGCTAAGCAAGGGATGACGCTTTTTCACACCTTACGCGGCGGTTCAAACTAGCCCACTATTGAGGCACTTCATCCCATGCAAGCGCATCAGCGAATGTTAGATCCGACGCCCAACGGCCTGCATTCCGACGAGTCCCCGCTGCTTCAGGCGATCGGGCTTACCAAGCACTATGGCGATTTCCTCGCCAACGACTCCATCGACATCGACATCTGGCCGAAGCAGATCCACGCGCTGCTGGGTGAGAACGGCGCCGGCAAGTCGACGCTGGTCAAGGCGATCTACGGGCTGATCCAGCCCAGCGCCGGCGAGATTCGCTGGCAGGGCACGCCGATCGTGCTGTCGGGTCCGTCGGAAGCACGCAGCCGTGGCATCGGCATGGTGTTTCAGCATTTCTCGCTGTTCGACAATCTCAACGTAGCCGAGAACGTTGCACTCGGTCTCGACCGCACGGAATCCTTCAAGGACATGTCGGCGCGCCTCGAACAGGTGTCGAAGACCTATGGGCTGCCGCTCGATCCCAGGCGCGAGGTCTGGCAACTGTCCGTCGGCGAACGTCAGCGCATCGAGATCGTCCGCGCGCTGATGCAGGATCCGAAATTCCTGATCCTGGACGAGCCCACCGCGGTGCTGACGCCGCAGGAAGCAGACCAACTCTTCATCGTGCTGGAGCGGCTCAAGGCCGAAGGCCGCGCCATCCTCTACATCAGCCACAAGCTCGCGGAGGTGAAACGCCTCTGCGACACCGCGACGATCCTGCGCGGCGGCAAGAAGGTCGAGACCTGCAATCCAAGGCTCGAGACCGCCGCCTCGCTTGCGCGCATGATGGTCGGCAGCGAGATCAAGGAAGTGAAGGCGGCGGCCGCCGACCGGAAGACCACGGTGCCGCGGCTCGTCGTCAACGATCTCTCGCTCACCCCAAGCGAAGCGCACGGCGTGCGGCTCGAGCACATCTCATTCGAGCTGAAGGGCGGCGAGATCCTGGGCATCGCCGGCGTCGCCGGCAACGGCCAGGACGAGCTGTTCGCCGCGCTCTCCGGCGAACGTCTGTCCCAGGACCCCGGCACGGTGGTGATCGAAGGCATCGCTGCCGGCCACCTCTCGATCACGCAGCGGCGCAAGCTAGGCGCCGCTTTTGTGCCCGAGGAGCGGCTGGGCCACGGCACCGTGCCGCGCATGAAGCTGTCGGAGAACGCACTGCTGACCGGACATGCCGCCAGTGGCATGGTCCATCACGGCTTCATCGACACCGCGGCTACGCTGGAGACCGTGGACCGTGCGACCGAAACCTTCGATGTACGCAAGGCCAAGCGCGATCCGGAAGCTGCGAGTCTCTCCGGCGGCAATCTGCAGAAATTCATTGTGGGACGCGAGATCCTGCGCAATCCGGCGGTGCTGGTGGTGTGCCAGCCGACCTGGGGCGTCGATGCCGGCGCCGCCGCCGTGATCCGCCAGGCGCTGCTCGATCTGGCAACCGCGGGCGCCGCCGTGCTCGTGACCAGCCAGGATCTCGACGAACTCGCCGAGATCGCCGACCGCATCGCCGTGATGTTCCATGGCCGACTGTCCGCTCCGCTCGCGACCAGCGAAGCGACGCGAGAGAAGCTCGGCCTACTCATGGGCGGCAGCAGGCTGGAGCCGAAGGAGGCCGCGCATGCAGTTGGTACTTGAGAAGCGCGCCGAGCGCTCCAACACGATCGCGCTGGTCTCGCCTCTGGTCGCGATCGGCCTCACGATCGCGACCATGATCATCCTGTTCGCGATCCTCGGCAAGAATCCGCTCCTCGCCCTGCACGCCTATTTCATCGCGCCCCTGACTGACGGTTATTCGCTGCAGGAAATCGCTGTGAAGGCGACGCCGCTGGTGATGATCGCGATCGGGCTGTCGCTCTGCTATCTCGCCAATGCCTGGAATATCGGCGCAGAAGGGCAATTCCTGATCGGCGCGGTCGCCGGAAGCTGGATCGCGGTAAAGACACAGGGCACCGATGCCGGCGCCTGGGTGCTGCCGACGATGCTGGTGCTCGCGGCAGCCGCGGGCGCGCTGTATGCGCTGATCCCGGCGATCTGCAAGGTGAAGTTCGGCGCCAGCGAGATCCTGACCAGCCTGATGCTGGTCTATGTCGCCGATCTCTTCCTCGACTATCTCGTGCGCGGCCCCTGGCGCGATCCGCACGGCTTCAACTTCCCGACCACGGCCGAATTCGATCCGGTCGCAACGGTACCGTTGTTGATCGAAGGCGGCCGGCTGCATCTCGGCTCGATCATCGCCCTGCTTGTCGTTGCAGCCGCCGCGATCCTGCTCGGACGGACCATCAAGGGGTTCGAGATCCGCGTGGTCGGCGCCGCCCCCCGCGCTGCACGGTTCGGCGGCTTCAATGCCGATCAGCTGGTCGTCCTGACCTTCGCGATCTCCGGAGCACTCGCGGGCCTCGCCGGCATCATCGAGGTCGCGGGCCCGGTCGGACATCTCCAGCCCGGCATTTCACCCGGCTACGGTTTTACCGCGATCATCGTTGCCTTCCTCGGCCGGCTGAACCCGCTTGGAATATTAATTGCGGGCCTTCTCCTTGCACTGACCTTTATCGGCGGCGAACAGGCGCAGATCGCGATGAAGATCCCGTTGGACGTCACCAAGGTTTTTCAGGGTATTCTGCTGTTCTACGTGCTCGCCTGCGATTCCTTCATTCTCTACCGCTTCAGGCTGGTCTTCCCGAACCGACAGGTGGCCCGTGGAACTCATTGAGGCCATCATCCTGGCGGTGCTCGCCGCGTCGACGCCACTCCTGATCGCGGCGACCGGCGAGCTCGTGACCGAGCGCTCCGGCGTGCTCAATCTCGGCGTCGAGGGCATGATGATCGTCGGCGCCGCCTGCGGTTTTGCCGGCGCCTGGCTGACCGGTTCGATCTTCATCGGCGCGTTGTTCGGCATCGTGGCGGGCATGCTGATGTCGCTGGTCTTCGCGCTGATGGCGCTTGGGCTGGCGGTCAACCAGGTCGCAACGGGTCTCGCGCTGACCATCCTTGGGATCGGGCTCTCAGGCCTTATCGGCGCCGGCTTCGTCGGCGAGCGCATCGCGCCGGCGGTGCATCTCTCCATTCCCGGCCTCACCGACATCCCGCTGATCGGCCGCGTGCTGTTCGGCGAAGATGCCTTCGTCTATTTCTCGCTGGCGCTGATTATCAGCGTCTGGTGGTTTCTGTACCGCACGCGACCGGGCTTGATCCTGCGTGCCTGCGGCGACAATCATGTCTCCGCCCATGCGCTCGGCTATCCCGTGCTGCGCATCCGCACCTTCGCCGTGATGTTCGGCGGCGCCTGCGCCGGTCTTGCCGGCGCTTATCTGCCGCTCGCCTATACGCCGTTCTTCATTCCCGGCATGACCGCCGGCCGCGGCTGGATCGCGCTGGCGCTGGTCGTGTTCTCGTCCTGGCGGCCGGGCCGGCTCGTCGTCGGCGCCTACCTGTTCGGCGCAGTGACGATCCTGCAGCTGCACGCGCAAGGCTGGGGCGTCGGCATTCCCTCGCAGTTCATGTCGGCGCTGCCTTACCTCGCGACTGTCATCGTCCTGGTCCTGCTCTCCCGGGCGCGCACCGGCGGCTCGACCGCGCCGGCCGCGCTCGGCACCGTGTTCGTGCCTGATCGCTGATCTTTTCCGCGGCGGGCGCGATGGGGCGCGCACGTTGCGGATCGTGACTTTCCCCTGATGTTTGGAGATTGATGATGAGGAAATCACTTCTTGCGCTGGCTGCGGGGCTCTTGCTTGCCGGCAGCGTCAGTGCAGCTTCCGCCGCCGACAAGCTGAAAGTCGGCTTCATTTACCTTGGCCCGGTCGGCGATCTCGGCTGGACCTATCAGCACGAGCTCGCCCGCCAGGCGCTGGTGAAGGAGCTCGGCGACAAGATCGAGACCACCTTTCTCGAGAACGTGCCTGAAGGTCCCGACGCCGAACGTTCCATCGAGCAGCTCGTCCGCGCCGGCAACAAGCTGATCTTCACCACGTCGTTCGGCTATATGGATCCGACGCTGAAGGTCGCGAAGAAATATCCGAACGTGCATTTCGAGCACGCCACCGGCTACAAGCGCAACCCGAACATGTCGACCTACTCGGCCAAATGGTATCAGGGGCGCTACATCCAGGGCCTGATCGCGGCCAAGATGTCGAAGTCCGGCGTGCTCGGCTATATCGGCTCATTCCCGATCCCCGAAGTCGTCTCCGGCATCAACGCGACGGTCCTCGCGGCGCAGACCATCAACCCGAATATCAAGGTCAAGATCATCTGGGCCAACACCTGGTTCGATCCGGGCAAGGAAGCCGACGCCGCCAAGGCGCTGATCGACCAGGGCGCCGACGTCATCATGCAGCACACGGATTCGCCGGCAGCGATGCAGATTGCCAGCGAACGCGGCAAGCTCGCCTTCGGTCAGGATTCCGAGATGATCAAGTTCGGGCCCAAGACCCAGCTGACGTCGATCCTCGACACCTGGGGCCCCTACTACATCGCCCGCGTCAAGGCCGAGCTCGACGGCACCTGGAAGTCCGAGGACAGCTGGGGCGGCCTCGACAGCCACATGTTCGCGATGGCGCCCTACACCAACATGCCTGACGACGTGAAGAAGATCGCCGAGGATGCCCAGGCTGCGATCATTGCGGGCAAGCTGCACCCGTTCAAGTGCCCGGTCATTGGGCAGGACGGCAAGGAGATCGAGTGCAAGGGCGGCGATCACCTCGACGACGGCCAGATCCTCGGCATGAATTTCTACGTGAAGGGCATCGACGACAAGCTGCCGGGCAAGTAGCACGCTTCTTGCATTGCCGAGATCACCTGCTCCTCCCGGAGGAGGTTCGGAGGGGGTGGCCAGAAGCACCCGGCACTTGTGGTCGCCCCCTCTTTCTATTCTGCTTGGGAATTATCCCGCCTGCATCGCCCGCGCTGCGGAACTGTGGCGGCGGATGAGGCCAGCGACATCGAGGCCAGGAATTGCGCCATCGACCACGGCCCATTTTCCCGCGACCATGACCCGGTCGGCCCGATGCGCTCCGCACAGCACCAGCGCGGCCAAGGGATCGCCATGGCCGGAGAAGCGCAACTCGTCGAGCCTGAACAGCGCAAGATCGGCAGCCTTGCCGACAGCGATCTCGCCGAGTTCCGGCCGGCCGACGCATGTCGCCGAGCCCTTGGTCGCCCAGCGCAGCGCATCCTTGTGGCTGACCTTCGTCACCCCATAGCGCGCCCGCTGCAGCAGGAAGGCGGCGCGCACCTCCTGCATCAGGTTCGATCCATCGTTGGACGCCGAGCCGTCGACGCCAATGCCGATCCCGACGCCGGCCTCCTCCATCTCGCACACCGGGCAGCAACCCGACGCCAGAAGCTGGTTGCTGCAGGCGCAATGGCTGATGGTCGTCTTGGCCCTGCTGAGCCGCTTCATCTCGTCAGCATTGAAGAAGATGCCGTGGGCAAGCCAGGTCCGCGCATTGAGCCAGCCGCATTGCTCGAGATAGTCGAGCGGGCGGCAGCCATACATCTGCTGGCAGAACCTGTTCTCGTCCTCGGTCTCAGCGAGATGGGTATGCAGGCGGACGTCGAGCTTTTCGGCGAGATCGGCAGTGGCACGCATCAAGGACGTCTTCACCGAGAAGGGCGAGCAAGGTGCCAGCGCAATCTGCACCATCGCATCCGCGCCGCGCTGGTGATGCTTTGCGACCACGCGCGCGCTGTCGGCGAGGATGGTGTCCTCGTCCTGCACGACGCTGTCAGGCGGCAGACCGCCGTCGCGCTGCGACAGGTTCATCGAGCCGCGCGTCAGCAGCACGCGGACGCCGAGCCGCTTTGCGACTGCGACCTCGATATCGACGGCGTCCTCGAGTCCTGCCGGAAACACGTAGTGATGATCCGTCGTGGTGGTACAGCCGGAGAGCAGGAGCTCGGACATCGCCACCGTGACGCCGAGCTCGAGCGCTTCCGGTGTCAGCTTCGCCCATACCGGATAGAGCGCCTGGAGCCAGGGAAACAGCTCACGATCCATCGCCGCCGGCAGCGCCCGCGTTAGCGTCTGGTAGAAATGATGGTGGGTATTGATCAGGCCCGGCAGCACGACATAATCGCCCGCATCGAACACCGCGACATCCGCGGTCGCAGGTGTACCACCAGCCGGCACGAGCTCGACGATCCGGCCATCCCTGACCACGATCCCGCGCTCCGCACCGTCGGCGAGAATGGCCAGGGGATCCCTGATCCAGATCGGCTTTGGCTCGCTCATATCCTGCTTCTCCTCACATCCGCTGACGGCAGGCCAGCCGCTAGCCCGAACGCTTTCCTGCTGCGACTTGTTGTTGCGACTTGGCTCCGGTCTTGCAAGACTCTCCCGTACGATTCACCCGGCGGAAGCGTTGGCGCAGCCATGGACTTGAATACCATCACAGCCATAGCCCATCCGCAAACGCGCGCGCAGCTGCCTGTTTGGACGGCAGGTGATGCTTGGCTCGCGGGCGGCACCTGGCTGTTCTCGGAGCCGCAGGTCAACTTGAGGCGATTGATTGATCTCACCGATCTGAAATGGCCGGCGCTGACAGTCACGGACAGCCATCTCTCCATCGCCGCCACCTGCACCGTCGCTCAGCTCGATGGACTTGCCTGCCCGCCCGACTGGCTCGCAGCACCGCTGATCGGCCAGTGCTGCCGCGCCTTCCTCGCCTCATTCAAGATCTGGAAGACGGCGACGATCGGCGGCAATCTCTGCATGTCGCTGCCGGCCGGACCGATGATCTCACTCACCACCGCGCTCGATGGCGTCTGCATCATCTGGAAGGCCGGCGGCGGCGAACAGAAGATACCCGTCGTCGACTTCGTCACCGGCAACCAGCGCAACCGCCTGACGCCGGGAGACTTGCTCCGACAGATCGATATCCCACTTGCCGCGCTGAAGCGCCGCACGGCCTTTCGCCAGATCTCGCTGGCACCGGTCGGCCGCTCGGCGGCGCTCCTGACCGGCAGCCTGGATTCCGATGGCACGCTGACGCTGACGGTGACCGCATCGACGGTGCGGCCGATCCAGCTGTCCTTTGCCAAGCCAGCGGACGCGAGCGCGCTTCGCGACGCGATCGCAGAGCAGATCCCGGATGATCTGTACCACACCGACCTCCACGGCAAGCCGCTCTGGCGCAAGCACATGACGCTACGGCTCGCCGAAGAGATTCGCGGCGAACTCCTGGGGGCGACGCCGTCATGAGTTTCGAGGTCAACGGCAAGCCGTTTTCGCAAGAGCCCCGCGCCGGTCAGTGCCTGCGCACGTTCCTGCGCGAACTCGGTCATTTCGGCGTGAAGAAAGGCTGCGATGCCGGCGATTGCGGCGCCTGCACCGTGCTGCTGGACGGTGAGCCGGTGCATAGCTGCCTGATCCCGGCGTTCCGCGCCGAAGGCCGCGCCGTTACTACGATCGAGGGGCTTGGCGGAGACAGCGGCGCGCATCCGATGCAGCAGGCCTTCCTCGATGCGCAAGGCTTTCAATGCGGCTTCTGCACCGCCGGCATGATCCTGACCTGCGCCTCGCTGAACCAGGCGCAGCTCACCGAGCTCGGCTCTGCGTTGAAGGGCAACATCTGTCGCTGCACCGGCTATCGCTCGATCGAGGACGCACTTCTCGGCAAGACCAATGTCGAGGAAAGCGTCGAGGCCGGCGCCGCATTCGGCCGCAGCCTGCCGGCCCACGCGGGCCCCGAAATCGTGCGCGGCAAGGCGCGCTATACCTTCGACACGCAGATTGACGACCTGCTGCATATCAAGCTGCTGCGTTCACCTCACGCCCACGCGAAGATCGTCGCGATCGACAAGTCGGAAGCGCTGAGCGTCCCCGGCGTGCACGCAGTGCTGACGCATGAGGATGCGCCATCGGTCCTGATCTCGACCGCGCGGCATGAGAAGGACTGGATGGACCCCGAGGACACCCGCATCCTCGACGACGTCGTCCGTTTCATCGGACAGAAGGTCGCCGCTGTCGTCGCCGAAAGCGAAGCCGCCGCCGAGGAAGCGTGCCGCCGGCTGAAGGTCAGTTACGAGATTTTGCCTGCCCTGATCGATCCGGAGCAGACGATGGCGCCGGGCGCTCCCATCATTCATCCCGACCGCACCGCCTCGAACCGCATCGCCGATGCCCAGCGTAACCTCGCTGCGGAGACGCACGGCGAGTTCGGCAACGTGGCGGCCGCGCTCGCTACATCCGCCGTGACCTTCGAGGGCACCTTCCACAGTCATCGTGTGCAGCATGCGGCGCTCGAGACCCATGGCGGCCTCGCCTGGCTCGACGCCGCCGGCGTGCTCAACGTCCGCACCTCGACGCAGGTCCCGTTCCTGACCCGGCGCGCACTGTCGGACATCTTCAAGCTACCGATGGACAAGGTCCGCGTGTTCTGCGAGCGCGTCGGCGGCGGGTTCGGCGGCAAGCAGGAGATGTTCGTCGAGGACATTCTGGCCCTCGCCGCGATCAAGACCGGACGGCCGGTGAAGCTGGAGCTCACCCGCGAGGAGCAGTTTATCGCAACCTCGACGCGGCACCCGATGCGCGTCCACATCAAGGCTGGCGCCGATGCCGAGGGCAAGCTCACCGCGCTTCAGCTCGACGTGCTCTCCAACACTGGGGCTTACGGCAATCACGCCGGCCCGGTGATGTTTCACGCGCTGGCGGAGAGCATCAGCGTCTACAACTGCCCGAACAAGAAGGTCGACGGCGCTGCCGTCTACACCAACACGGTGCCATCAGGCGCATTTCGCGGCTACGGGCTGCCGCAGGCGTTGATCGCGGTGGAGGCCGCGATCGACGAGCTGGCAAAGCAGCTCGGCCTCAGCCCTTACGACATGCGCCGGCGCAACATCGTCAGGCCCGGCGATCCCATGCTGTCGCCGCCCCCGTCCGAATTTCACGATGTGCTCTATGGCTCCTACGGCCTCGATCAGTGCCTCGACCTCGTCGAGCGTGCGATGCAGGCTGACGGCCCGCAGCCGGACCTGTCGCCGGAATGGCTGATCGGTGACGGCATCGCACTGACCATGATCGACACGGCGCCGCCCGCCGGCCATATCGCCGACGCGACGATCGCGCTGCGCGAGGATGGCGGGTTCGACCTCACCGTCGGCACCGCGGAGTTCGGTAACGGCACCAGCACCGTGCACCGGCAGATCGCAGCGACCATGCTCGCGACCACCGTGGACAAGATCCGCCTGCTTCAGTCCGACACTGCCCATGGCGGCCACGACACCGGCGCCTATGGCAGCGCCGGCACCTTCGTTGCCGGCAAAGCGACACATGCGGCGGCCATGCAGCTTGCAATCGAGCTAAAGGCCGTCGCTGCCGGCGCCTGGTTATGCGACGCCACGAGCTGCATGCTCGAAGGCGAGGCCGTCGTCTGCGGCGTGCGGCGGATGTCCTTCGTGGAACTTGCGAAGCTCGCGCGCGAACGCGGACAACCGTTCGCGGCCGGCGGCAACTCCGGGGGCACGCCGCGCTCGGTCGGCTTCAATGTCCAAGGCTTTCGCGTTGCCGTGAACACGGGCACCGGCGAGCTCAAAATTCTGAGGAGCGTGCAGGCGGCGGACGCAGGCGTCGTCGCCAATCCCATGCAATGCCGCGGCCAGGTCGAAGGCGGTGTCGCGCAGGCGCTTGGTGCCGCGCTCTATGAGGAGATGGTGATCGATGCGAACGGCCGCGTCACCAATGCCAAATTCCGCGACTACCACCTGCCGTCCTTCGCCGACGTTCCTCGCACGGAAGTCTTCTTCGCCGACACATCCGACACGATCGGACCGCTGGGTGCGAAGTCGATGAGCGAGAGCCCGTACAATCCGGTCGCAGCCGCACTCGGCAACGCGATCGCGGACGCCACCGGCATCCGCTTCACGGCGACACCTTTCAAGCCAGACCGGCTGTTTCCCGCGCTGCTCGAAAGGTTCGGTGACTAACTCCCGCGATAGGTCGAATAGCTCCAGGGCGTGACGAGTAGCGGCACGTGATAGTGGCTTTCCGGCTCGCTGATCGCAAAGCGCAGCGGAATTTCGTCGAGGAATGGCGGGTCGGACATCGGCACGCTGCGCTCGGCGTAATATTTTCCGACGCTGAATTTGAGCTCGTAGCGGCCGATCGGCAACGGCCGGCCGCCGATCAGCGGCTGGTCGGTGCGACCGTCCGCATTGGTCACGGCGCGTGCGATGACGCGGCTCTCGCCGAGATTTGCGAGCTCGACCAGCTCGACCGCAATGCCGGGCGCGGGCTTGCCGGCGTGATTGTCCAGCACATGGGTCGAGAGCCGGCCGTGCACTTTCAATCTGTCGTCGGCCACGACGAGCTGATCGAGCCGCAGCGCGGAGATGCGGCCGATCTCCTCGATCGCGCGCCGGATCTCGGTCTTCGCAATATTGCGCAGCCGCATCTCGAAGTCGCGCAGGACAGAATCCTTGGTGTGACGGCGCACGCAGACGATATAGGGGAAACCAAACTTGTCGCGATAGGCGTTGTTGACGCGCTCGAAGGCCGCGTATTCGGCGCTCGAAAGTCGATCGAGCCCGGCGCTGTTCTGCTCTTCGGTCGATTCCGCGGTGAGGCCTGCCGCGCGCTGGGTTTTGTTGGCGAGATCGGGATGCGCCCGGATCAGCGCCAGCTGCACGTCAGGTTCGGCACTCTGGATCGCAGCCATCAGCGACGCGTGCAACTGATTGATGCCGGCGAACGGCCGCTTCCCGGCGAGCTGCTCGGCGATCCACGGCGAGTATTCGACGACATTCGCGAGGACTGCGACGAAGCTGGCTTTATCGGCGGCATTGAGATCGGTGAGCGAGATTTGCGACATTGCTCTCTCACTCGATCTCGAATGCGTCGGCGGCAAGATGCGCGTGCTTGTCGTGCCAATGCTGCGCGATCTGCAATCGCGTTGGCACCCAGACGCGCTCGTGCTTGCCGATATAGTCGAGGAAGCGGATCAGCCCGGCGGCGCGGCCGGGCCGACCGGCGAGGCGGCAGTGCAGGCCGACCGACATCATCTTCGGCGCGCTCTCGCCCTCGGCGTAGAGCACGTCGAACGCGTCCTTCAGATAGGTGAAGAACTGCTCGCCCTCGGCAAACCCCTGCGGGTTGATGAAGCGCATGTCGTTGGCATCAAGCGTATAGGGAATGACGAGCTGCTTGCCGCTCACGCCCTTGATCCAATAGGGCAGATCGTCGGCATAGGAGTCGCAGAGATAGAGGAAGCCACCCTCCTCCATCAGGAGACGGTTGGTGTTGATCGAGGAGCGCCCCGTGTACCAGCCGAGCGGCCGCGACCCGGTCGCCTCGGTGTGGACGCGGATCGACTCGGCGATTTCGGCGCGCTCCTGCGCCTCGGTCATGTCCTTGTGCTCGATCCATTTCAGGCTGTGGCTCGCGATGTCCCAGCCCGCCTCCTTCATCGCTGCGACGATTTCCGGATTGCGCTTCAGCGCGGTGGCGACGCCGAACACGGTCGTCGGCCAGTTGCGCGCGGTGAAAATCCGCCACAGCCGCCAGAAGCCCGCGCGCGAGCCATATTCGAACATCGATTCGATATTGGCATGGCGCTGACCCGGCCAGGGCTGCGCGCCCAGCACGTCGGACAAAAAGGCTTCCGAGGCGAGGTCGCCATGCAAAATGTTGTTCTCGCCGCCCTCCTCGAAATTGACGACGAACTGCACCGCGATCCGCGCATTGCCAGGCCATTGCGGATGCAGCGGGTTGCGGCCGTAGCCGCGGAGATCGCGCGGGTAGCGGGCGTCGGTCACTCAGACTTCCTCGAAGCGGATCGGCAGCGCGCCCTTCCACAACACGCTCTTGCCGAGGGGCGCGAGATTCTCCAGCCCCGAGGTCAGCGTGATGAAGTGATTGCCAGCGAGCTGGCCCATCTTGCTCGCAAAGTGCACGCCGCCATAGGCGAGCAGAATTTCGGTCTCGCTGATGCCGCCTGGATAGAGAATGATCTGACCGGGCGCGGGATAGCTGGTGTGGTTCTCGTAGCCGACGCCGAAATCGAGGTCGCCGAGCGGCATCCAGACGCCTTCGCCGCTCCAGCGCACATGGATGATGTGGCTTTCGAACGGCATCGCCTTGCGAAATGCGGCGACGGTCTTGGGTGCCAGTTTCTCCTCGAAGCGGGCATCGAAGGTGTAGTCGCCGGCGCGGATAACGAGTTTGCTCATCTCATCTCTCTGGATCGGAGGCGATGGGCCTCACGGGGAACTTTCAAGCAAAGAGCACTCCAGACCGGATCGCGCAAGTGGCGCGCCCCGTCACCTGCGGTCGTAGGACCAGCCGAAAATGCCGCTCCGCCGCACCTCCGGCTCGGGCTCGGCGGCCGGCGCGGGTGCCTCCTTCAGCTCAGCCTGCGGCGGTGGCGGAGGCGACGTCGGCAGATTCTCGCATTTCATCGAGTAGACCAGCTTGCCGCCTGCGGTGTGCCCGAACGGGGCACAAGGGTCCGGATGCGCCGCCGAGGTCTTCGGAGTCAGCTTGACTTGCGCCGCCGCCGGCGAGGCGATCAGGCGAAGGACCAGCGGATATCTCGACATCGTTGTCGCCTAGGAACTCAATACGCCCCATTCAACCGGATTGCATGAGCCAAGTCCATCGGCGCTGCGGACGCCATTGCTGAATATTTGGCCGGGACCAAAGAATTGGCTCGCCCCGTCCTGATCTCGCGATGCTCGGCACGATCATTCCCGACGCGGCGGGAGGTCGATCAGCCCGAATAACCCTAAGACAACGCGCCGAGCACGCCGCGCGTGGCCTTGTCGATCTCCTCGACGTAGCGGCGGCGAGCAAAGGTCTCGGTGAGGAAGCCGACCACTTTGCGGCTGTCGGTGGAATCGACCACCGCCAGCATCTCGGCCTCCGCCTCGTCGAACACCGCCATCGCCGACTTCACGTTCATTTCCGGGATCAGCACGATGTCGATCAGGCGCGCGAGCTCGATCACCTGGATGTCGTCGGCGATGGTATCGAGATCGCCCGAGAACAGATCGGGCAGCATGACGAGGCCGACATACTCGTCGGCATTGTTGACGATGACGATTCCGGGCCGCGATCCCAGCGCGAACTCGCGACGCGCGGCAGCAATCGTCGTGGTCGAGGGCACCTTGCCGACGTCAGAGCGCATCAGCCGCTCGACGGTCAGGTTTCGCAGCCAACCGACGTCGTTGGCGCTCCGTATGGTCTCTCCGCGCAGATGCAGGCGCCAGGTCGAGAAAGAGTGTCCGAACATGAAGCGGACGCAGATCGAGGTGACGATGCAGCCGGCCAGCACCACCGCGGTGACGTCGACGTTGCGCGTCATCTCGAGCACGAGGAACGACATGGTCAAGGGACCGCCGACGACGGCAACGCCGAGCGTCGCCATGCCGGTCAGCATCGCGACCAGCGGATCGATCGCGAAGTTCGGGCTGATCAGCAGGAGAACCCCAGCGAAGAATTTTCCGATCAGGCTGCCGACGAACAGCGAGGCGAAGAACAGACCGCCGCGGAAGCCCGAGGCGAGCGAGATCAGACAGGCCGTCAGCTTCAGGCCAATGATCAGCGCGACGAAGCCGATCGTCATGTCGTGAAAGAGATCGAGGACCATGGCGCCGTGGCCGGCCGCGAGCACCTGCGGCGTGACAATGGCGAAACCGCCGACGATGAGGCCGCCGACCACGGGGCGGAACCAGACCGGCAGCCAGGCGAACAGGCGCTCGAACGTCGATGACGAGCGCATCACGGCGATACCGACGCCGCTGGTGACAAGCGCGAGCCCGATCAACGCCAGATATTGCTCGACGCCGACCGAGCTGACCTTCGGTATTTCGATCGAGTACGGCGCGCCACCGAGCCATTGCGCGGTCAGGGCACCCGCTAGCGAGGCCGCCAGGATCGGCGCCGCGCTGCCGACCGAGTAGACGCCGACGATTAGCTCGCAGGCGTAGAAGGCGCCAGTGATCGGCGCGCCGAACGCCGCCGCGATCGCCGCGGCAGCGCCGCAGCCGACCATCAGACGCAAATCGTTGCGGCGAAGATTGAAGAACTTGCCGAGCAGCGAGGCGATACCGGAGCCGATCTGGGTATAGCCGGCCTCGAGGCCGACGGAGGCGCCACAGCCGTTCGAGATCAGCGTCTGGCTCGACACCACGACGCTGTCGCGCATCGACAGATTGCCGCCGCGCAGCGCGTTGGCCTCGATCGGGTCGACCGCGTTCGATATCTTCATCCGCCGCCGCGACCATTCCATGATGCCGAGCGCCAGCCCGCCGAGTGCAGGAGCGCTCAGCGCCGCCCAGGGATTCACGCGCGCATTGGCGGAAAGGCGGACGTCGACGGGAATGCCGTAGATCACCACATGGGCAATCTGCGCGATCTCGGCCATCAGCGTTACGACCGCGCCGGCCAGCGTGCCGATCACGAGCGCGAGCGGGATCAAGTAGAACTCGTTGCTGCGCAGGAGCGCCCGCAGCCGAACCATGGTGCGGTTCGTCCCCTTGCGATCGACGAAATATCTGATCCGCGCGAACACCGCTTGCCCGTCCTAGCCTTCCGACATGCCGTAGCCGGCCATGCGCTGGCGAACCCGTTCGATCTCGCCGCTCGAGAGCAGCGGCGGTGTCCCGATCTGGAGACAGCCGTGATACTGCCGCGCCAGCGTCTCGACCTCGACGGCGAGCCACATCGCCTTGTCCAGCGTCTTGCCGACCGCGATCATGCCGTGGTGGTCGAGCAAGCAGGCGAGCCGGCCTTCCAACGCCCGCACCGCATGCTCGGAGAGTTCAGCTGTGCCGAAGGTGGCATAGGGCGCACAGCGGATGCTGTCGCCGCCCGCGGCCGCGATCATGTAGTGCACGGGCGGGATCTCCATGCCCATGATCGCCAGGATGGTGCAATAGGTCGGATGGGCGTGCACCACGGCGTTGACGTCTGGCCGCGACATCAGGATGTCGCGATGGAAGCGCCACTCGCTCGACGGCTTCTGGCTGGGTGCATGCGAGCCGTCCATCGCCATGAAGACGATCAGCTCCGGCGTCATGGCATCGTAGGGCACGCTGGTCGGCGTGATCAGGAGCCCATTTCCAAAACGCACGCTGATGTTGCCCGAGGTGCCCTGGTTGATGCCGAGCGCATTCATGCGGCGGCAGGCGTCGATGATGGCCTGTCTCTTGTCGAGCTCGTCCGCTGTCATCGACATCCCGATTTCCTGGCGATGGACGTTTGTCAGACCGGAAGTACGTCAAAGCAATATGGCAGTGCAAGCGAAAGCGACCGGGTCGTGCGCCGTTGCGCCGCCAGGCCCGCCGCCCCACAAAATAGGACCTAAAATCAACACATTAGCAGATTGCCGCGCCCCTACGGCAGGCTCGCCCGGACGGCAGCTATGCCATTGATCACGAACTGCACCGAATAGGCGAGCAGCATGCCGAGCACGCGCGAGAGCACGGCATTGCCGGTGCGCCCGAGGGTCCGCGCGATCAGGCTCGCGGAGACAAAGCACAGCATGCAGAGCAGGCACACGGAGACAACGACCGCGATGATGAGAGCGAGCCTCGCCCCGTAGCCGGCATCGCCCGCCAGAAGCAGCGTGGTTGCGATCGCGCCAGGGCCGGCCATCATGGGGATGGCCAGGGGGAACACCGCGACATCAGACGCATGCTCCGACGTCGCCTTGTCGGCCTCGCGGGCCTCACGATGCGGGCGGTCGCCAAACATCATCTGGTAGGACACGCCGAACAACAGCAGCCCGCCGGCGATCTGGAAGGCCGGGATGCCGATCCCGAGCTGGCGCAACAGCCAGTTTCCGACCAGCGCGATCACGACCAGGATGGAAGCCGCGATCAGCGGCGCACGCAGCGCGACCGTCCGCTTGACCTTGTCGGGCATGCCCCCGGTCGCAGCGAGGAAGGCCGGCGCAAGGCCGACGGGATTGACCACCAGCAGCAGCGTCACGAAGGCGGACAGGGCGAAGTCGAGCATGGGTTATGCGTCTCGGCAGGCGTGGTCTGGCGGCAAGCCACAGCGGCTCGCGAGGCCCTTCGCGAGGAACATTTGCTTACGCAGCCTCTTGATCGCCCGAGGGCGGCGAGGCTGCTTCCGGAGACGCCCGACGCGACCGACGATGCGCTCACCGAGCTCGCCACTTCTGTCATCACTCTCGAAGCGGAAGACGAGTATCGCACCGCCGTCTGATATGGACGCCGCGCCTCACTATTGCCTCCGGCGCCGCAGAGCATCGCCGCGGCGTCGATGCGTCTGACTGCAAGGCCACCTCTGGTTCGGGGGGCCAGACATGCTCCAGACGCGCGATGCTGGAATTCCGTGGAACCGTCCCCATATGCTGGTTTTCCAATCGCAGCGCCTTCCCCCAGAGTTTGCCCATGCAACCCAAAAATCCCCTCGACTGGATGCTGTCCGAAGCCCTGGACTCGCTGACCCGCGCCGAACGGCTGAGGCAGCAGTTCGGCCGTCAGGAAGCCTGCTGGGAGCCGCCGATCGACGTGCTCGAAACCGAGCATGAGCTCCTGATCCTGGTAGCGCTTCCCGGGGTCAATCCCGACAATGTCGAGACGGTGATCCTTGACGGCGTGCTCGTCATCTCCGGCCAGCGCACCCTTCCGCCGGAGCTTCGCAACGCCCGTATCCACCGGCTCGAGCTGCCGCAGGGCCGCTTCGAGCGCCGCATCGCGCTTCCCGTTGGCCGCTACGCCATCAGCCGCTTCGTGATGGACGGCTGCGTCGCACTGCGCCTCGCCAAATCCTGAGGTCGATCATGGCCACCGAACAGATGAATAACGCCCAGACCAATTCCGACGTGAAGATCCCCGACGACGCGCTGATCATCATCCCCGTGCGCGAGATGGTGCTGTTTCCCGGCGCTATCGCGCCGATCGCGATCGGCCGCCCGAAGTCCATCGCCGCGGCACAACAGGCGCTGCGCGAGCAGCGGCCCGTCGGCATCGTCCTGCAGCGCAGCCCCGAGATCGAGGAGCCCGGGCCGGACGATCTCTACAGGGTCGCAACCATCGCCAACATCGTGCGCTACATCACCGCGCCCGACGGCACTCATCACATCGTCTGCCAGGGCGTGCAGCGCGCGCGCCTCCTCGACTTCCTGCCGGGTACGCCGTTCCCGGCCGCTCGCATGCAGCAGATCCCGGAGCCAACCACGACCTCGCCCGAGATCGAGGCGCACACGCTGAATCTGCAGCGCCAGGCCATCGAGGCGGTCGAGCTGCTGCCGCAGGCGCCGCCGGAACTGGCCGCGATGTTCCAGAACACCACCGCGCCCGGTGCGCTGGCGGATCTGGCGACCTCGTTCATGGACATCAAGCCGCAAGACAAGCAGGAGGTGCTGGAGACCATCGACCTCGCCCTGCGCGTCGAGAAGGTGTCGAAGCACCTGGCCGAGCGGCTGGAGGTGCTGCGCATCTCCAACGAGATCGGCCAGAAGACCCGCGCCAGCTTCGACGAGCGGCAGCGCGAGGCGATCCTGCGCGAGCAGATGGCGACCATCCAGCGTCAGCTGGGCGAAGGCGACGGCAAGGCCGCCGAGGTCGCCGAGCTGACGGCAGCCATCGCCAAGGCCAACATGCCGCCGGAGGCGGAGGCGCACGCCAAGAAGGAGCTGCGCCGCTACGAGCGCATGCCGGAGGCCGCCGGCGAGGCCGGCATGGTCCGCACCTATCTGGACTGGCTGATCGAGCTGCCCTGGGCGTTGCCGGCGGAGAAGCCGATCGACATCAAGGAGGCGCGGCGCATCCTGGATGCCGATCATTTCGGACTGGAGAAGATCAAGAGCCGGATCATCGGATATCTGGCGGTGCGCAAGCTCGCGCCGCAGGGCAAGGCCCCGATCCTGTGCTTCGTCGGCCCGCCCGGCGTCGGCAAGACCTCGCTCGGTCAGTCCATCGCGCGCGCGATGGATCGCCCCTTCGTGCGCGTCAGCCTCGGCGGCGTGCATGACGAGGCCGAGATCCGCGGCCATCGTCGCACCTATATCGGCGCGCTGCCGGGCAACATCATCCAGGGCATCAAGAAGGCGGGAGCACGGAACTGCGTCATGATGCTGGACGAGATCGACAAGATGGGGCGCGGCAATCAGGGCGACCCTTCCGCTGCGATGCTGGAGGTGCTCGACCCCGAGCAGAACGGGACGTTCCGGGACAATTACCTGGCCGTGCCCTTTGACCTGTCGCGCGTGGTGTTCATCGCAACCGCCAACATGCTGGACCAGATTCCGGGTCCGCTGCTCGACCGCATGGAGCTGATCAGTCTCGCCGGCTACACCGAGGAGGAGAAGCTGGAGATCGCATGGCGCTACCTGGTGCGGCGGCAGCTGGAGGCCAACGGCTTGACGGCCGAGCAGGCCGAGATCGAGCCGGAGGCGCTGAAGCTGATCGTCAAGGGCTACACCCGCGAAGCCGGCGTGCGCAATCTGGAGCGCGAGATCGGCAAGGTGTTCCGCTACGCGGCGGTGCAGGTCGCCGAGGGTACGGCTGCGAAGGTCATGGTGACGCCGAAGGACATCGCCACGGTGCTCGGCCAGCCGCGCTTCGAAGGCGAGATCGCGCAGCGCACCAGCATTCCGGGCGTGGCCACCGGCCTTGCCTGGACGCCGGTCGGCGGTGACATCCTGTTCATCGAGGCCTCGCGCGTGCCCGGCAGGGGCGGGATGATCCTGACCGGCCAGCTCGGCGACGTCATGCGCGAGAGCGTGCAGGCTGCGATGACGCTGGTGAAGAGCAGAGCCTCGCAGCTCGGCATCGATCCGTCGTTGTTCGAGAAGAGCGACATCCACGTTCACGTTCCGGCGGGCGCAACCCCGAAGGACGGACCGAGCGCGGGCGTTGCGATGTTCACGGCGCTGACGTCACTGCTCACCAATCGCACGGTGCGCAGCGACACCGCGATGACCGGCGAGATCTCGCTGCGCGGCCTGGTGCTGCCCGTCGGCGGCATCAAGGAGAAAGTAGTGGCGGCAGCCGCTGCCGGATTGAAGCGGGTGATGCTGCCGGCGCGCAACAAGCGGGACTACGACGACATCCCGCAGAGCGCGCGGGACAAGCTCGAATTCATCTGGCTGGAGCGCGTCGACGAGGCGATCGCCGCTGCGCTCGAGCCGGCTGATGCCAAGGTCGAAGCGGCGGAGTGAATGCGATGAAGAAACTGCTGGAAGGAGCAAAGAGATCGCGGAAGTCGCAGCGACTGCGTCAGTTACTGGACCGCGCGATCGACCGGGTTCGTGATGCACTGGCGGCACCGGAGCCGCGACTTCAGCCGGTCCCGGTTCGGGTGAAGCGCCGCAAGGGCTGAACCCCTCCGCTTCAGCCCTCGCGGTCGTCAAATATAAAAGGCCCCCTCCTTCGAGGGGGCCTTTGCGTTCTTAGGCCACGGCGTCCTTGGCGGCCTTGACCGGGCGGGCGCGGACGATCTTCCGGGCCGGCTTGGCCTTGAACATCATCTCTTCACCCGTGAACGGGTTGGTGCCCTTGCGCGCCTTGGTCGCGGGCTTCTTGATGACCACGAACTTGGCGAAGCCCGGCACCAGGAACAAGCCGTTCTTCTTGAGCTCCTTGTGACCGACGTCGGTCAGCGTCTCCATGACGCTCTTGACGTCGCGCTTGGAAAGCTCGGTGGCGGTCGCAATCTTTTCGATCAGCTGCGATTTCGACATTTGGGTTGGCATCGTGTCTCCTCTGATTCGTTGCCGGTTGCATATTAGACCAACCGGCGAAGGCCTATAGCCTTCTGCACAGTTTTGTCGCGGTTTTACGGGCTTTTTTGGCCCCCTGTGGCAAAAAACCCTGCATTTTAGCGGCTTCCTGAGCGGACGGCGCCTCGGGCAGCGGTTTTTGCCTTGTTTCAAAGGCCCGCAAGCCATCTTGCTAAAGCTGATTCGCTGCTTTCGACAAGCGACGACCGGCCTCTTTGACGGAGACCGGTCGCGATTCACCCTGAAAAACAAGGCTAGACGCGCTCTATGCGCGAACATCGATGCCCGGGACAGCCCGGGCATGACGACTTGGAGTGCGATGGCTTTACGCGTGAGGGAAGCGATCACGCCCCCGCCGCGTTCGTCGCAATCACGTTGCGATAGAAGCTCGCGCTGAGTTTGGGCGTGCGCACCTGCGTGTCGAAATTGACGTGATAGAGACCAAAGCGCTTGTTGAGCCCGAACACCCATTCGAAATTGTCCATCAGGCTCCAGAGGAAGTAGCCGCGCACCGGCACGCCTTCGGCCGTGGCACGCTGGAGCTGGGCGAGATAGTTGCGCAGATACATGATGCGGTCGGTATCGTAGATCTTGCCGTCGGGCGTGACCACATCGTCGCCAGAGGCGCCGTTCTCGCTGATATAGATCGCATCCGTCTTCCAGATCTTCGCAGCCAGCTTCGGCACCCAGTACATCGACTCAGGACCAACCCGCAGCCAGTCCGAGTTCATATGCGGGAAGGATTTCGGGATCGGCAGCGGCATGAAGCCCGCGCCCTGGTCGGAGGCCACCACGTAGTTCTGCGGCGCGTAGATGTTGAGGCCGAGGAAATCCACCGGCGAGGAGATGATCTTCAACTCCGCATCGGTGAATTTCGGCGCGTTGGGCCCGGCGAATTTCAGGAACGCGTCGGTATACTGGCCCGTCATGATGACGTTGAGATAGCCGGCATTCATCTCGCGCAGCGCGATCTCGGCCGCGCGGACGTTTTCCGGCGTGTCGATCGCGGGCGCGCAGACGTCGATGTTCTCGGCCGGCCCCACCCTCGTGCCGCGGCGGCCATGGGCGCGCACCGCCTGCACCGCAAGCCCGTGCGCGAGCGCGCTGTTGTGCCTGATCTGGTTGACCTCGGCCTGCGGCAGCGTCGCGCCCGGCGCGTCGATGCCGAGGCCGTAGCCGAAATGGACGAAGCGGCCGCTCTCGTTCAGCGTGAACACGTTCCTGACGCGATCGGTCAGATGCTCCGCGACATAGGCTGCATAGTCGCCGAAGATCTTGCAGGTCTCCGCCGAGCGCCAGCCGCCGAAACGATCCTGGAGCGATTGCGGCAGGTCCCAATGATAGAGCGTCAGCCACGGCTCGATGCCGTTCTTCAGCAGTTCGTCGACAAGGCGATTGTAGAAGTCGATCCCCCCAGGGTTCGGCTTGCCGTCGCCGTCCGGAAACACCCGCGGCCAGGCCACCGAAAAGCGATAGGCCCTGCAGCCGAGTTCCCTGATGAGCGCGATATCCTCCTTGTAGCGGTGATAATGCTCGTTGGCGCGGTCGCCGGTGCTGCCATCCTCGATCTTGCCGGGGATACGGACGAACTTGTCCCAGATCGATGCCCCTCGCCCGTCCTCGTTGACCGCGCCCTCGACCTGATAGGACGAGGTCGCGGTGCCCCAGACAAAGCCCGCCGGAAAGTCGTTCGCGCTACGCGCCGCCGCCGCTGCCGCCTTGGCTTCAGCGATCTCCAGAGGATTTGCGATTCCGGCCGCGGACAATCCCGCGATTTTCGCGAACTGGCGACGCGAGACCTTGTCCGACATTGATACTGCCCCTGAGATGATTGTTGCCGCGGCACAATGGCGGGTTGGAAGCCGTTTGGGAAGCGATGACGTTGGAACTTGCGGCGCCGAAAGCAACGCCCCTAGACTTCCCCCTGGTACGGCGTTTACGGGCAGAAGCGGACATCAAACAACCGAAAGTCCGCTCCGAAACCGTCGAAAATGACCCTTACCGGAAGTCGATGGGCCCAATCTGGCCGTCTGCCGTTGGCAGGTATTGGAGCCATTCGCCGGGTCGGATGCCTCGCGGTTCAAGACCTCGGTGCGAGGCGACGTAGTCGATCTCCCCGCGCGTGGTGCCGATGTCCATCAGCTCCGCGTCGCTTAAGTTGGACAAGGTGGCGCGCAATACTTGGCGTTCGCGGCGCTCCCGAAAGGCGTCCCAATATTTCCAGATAAAGCTGGAGACATGCCGGGTCGATACGGATGTCCGTTTCAGCCACGTTGTGCCGTGCATCGAGCTCATTGCGAAGTCTCCATGGGATGGCGCTTCCTCCTCGGCTTTGGCCCGATGCCACCATTGTGTCAGGAGCCGTCATAGCCGGCACGAAAGTGGGGCGAGAGCGGAGGGTATGCTTTACCGGCGGCTTACATTTTCCTCACCTGCAGCCTATTCTTGCGGTTTCCAACCAGGCCAAAGCGCTACCCGGCTACGGGGGCTCTCATCCAAGGGGATTCGCATCTTGCGCTATCTCTTCGAGGACTACGCATTCGACACTGACCGGCGCGAGTTGCATCGCGGGGCGGCCGTGGTCTCTGTCACGCCACAGGTATTCGACCTGCTCGATTACTTGATCCGCAACAGGGAGCGCGTCGTCAGTAAAGACGACCTCATCAATGCCGTTTGGAATGGGCGCAGCGTTTCGGATGCAGCATTGACGACCCGGCTGAATCCCGCACGAAGCGCAATCGGCGATTCCGGTGAGGAACAGCGCTTCATCAAAACACTACCGCGCAAGAGCTTCCGCTTCGTCGGGCAGGTGCGGGAGGCGCGAGGAGTTGCGAGCTCAAATCCGGGCGATGCGCCCGAGAGCGCTCCTGCAGTTCCCGACAAGCCCTCCATCGCCGTGCTGCCGTTCGCGAACATGTCTGGCGATCCGGAGCAGGAGTACTTCGCGGACGGGATGGTTGAGGAGATCACTACCGCACTTTCGCGGTTCGGATGGTTGTTCGTGATCGCTCGAAATTCGAGTTTTACCTTCAAGGGCAAAGCCGTCGACATCAAGGAAGTCGGGCGCAGGCTTGGCGTGCGCTATGTCCTCGAGGGGGCGGTGCGCAAGGCGTCGGGGAAAGTTCGCATCACGGGCCAGTTGATTGAAGCGGCTACGGGCGCACATATTTGGGCGGACAAGTTCGAGCGTGACGTGACGGATATTTTCGCGTTGCAGGACGAAGTCACGCTTGCCGTTGTCTTGGCTATTCAGCCGAAGTTGTTTCAAGCAGAAATAGCACTGACGAGGCGGCGGCGGCCGGAAGACCTCACCGCGTATGACCTTTATCTCCGGGCTATACAGCAAGCCGTCCTAGCGACCCGCGAAGGTTTGGCCGAGGCACTCCGATTGGTCCAGCGCGCCTTGGAGCTTGATCCTGGATTTGCTGCTGCTGCTGCTCTGGCAGGTGCTTGTCACTCGGAAAATGTGGTCAGGAGCTATGCCATCAACCCCCAATTCGAACGCAAGGAAGCCGTTCGGCTTATGCGCGTGGCGTTGAACCTCAACGATGGTGATCCAGACACGTTAGCAACTGCTGCGTTGATCTCGGCACTTATGGTCGGCGATTGTGAGACTGAGATCGAGATGTCCGACCGGGCGGTTGCGCTCAACCCAAATTCATATCGTGCATGGAACTGCAGAGGTTGGGTCTATAAGATTGCGGGGCAGCCAGAAGAAGCTATCCGGAGCTTTGAACGTGCCGTGCGAATGAGCCCGTTAGACCCGCAACGATACACTGTCTTAACCGGGATGGGATTTGCCCTTATTGAGCTTCGTCGCTTTGATGAGGCCATCAGTGCAGGAAAGAAAGCCCAGCGTCACAACCCTTGCTATCCAGGACCATATCGCTGCCTCGCATCCGCTTTCGCCCATCTCGGGCGCGACGCTGAGGCCCGTGAGGCGGCGGCTCGTATGCTTGAGATCGACCCCGCCTTCACGATAGCGACGTGGATCGCTCGGAGCCAGCTATTAAAGAATGCGAAGCTGATGATTGAGGGTTTTCGGAAAGCGGGATTGCCCGAATGAGCCGTGCTCGTCCGCATCGACAGGCTGATCTATAGGGCGCGATTTGCCGCGCGGCGCATGAGTTTGCTGTTGGCCCTTCGCGTCATTTCGTTGCCGCGCAGTAAGCTAGTCGGTTCGGGGAAAAGCAGACATCGAACGCCAGCCGAACCCGCAGAGTCGGTCGAGAATGACCCTGGCTGTGTAAAAACGCGAATGATCGAGACACGGCTAGAATTACATTCTTCAGTTCGTCGTCTAAGTTGAAGCCACGTG
>NZ_LGHL01000064.1 GCF_001908205.1 Bradyrhizobium sp. NAS80.1 | reverse complement strand
CAAAAGGAGGACGCGCGGAAGGGCGGAGTAGTTCAGTCTTTGATATCCCCCGGGGTGATTCCCCGTCACCTCGCCCCCTTACCTCGACCCTCTCAGAGTGAGCGAAGCTCGTCTCGATCCCGCCTTCATCTTCGCCGAGGCTATCGGCGGATAGGGAGCGGAAAGAGGGTAACGATTTCAAACCCTCATCAAGGAGATGACCAAATGAAACATGTCGGAAATTGCTTCTGTGGCGCGGTCACGATCGAGGTCACGGGCGAGCCGGCGGCGATGGGCTATTGCCATTGCCGCTCCTGCCGCTCGTGGTCGGGCGGACCGGTGAACGCCTTCAGCCTGTGGAAGCCTGAAGCCGTGCGCATCACCGAGGGCGCCCAGCACGTTGAGACCTTTGCCAAGACGCCGCTCAGCCAGCGCAAATATTGCAAGAAGTGCGGCGGTCATCTCATGACCAATCACCCGCCGCTCGATCTGATCGACGTCTTCACCGCCACCATCCCCACACTCGCCTTCAAGCCCGGGGTTCACGTCAATTATGCCGAGACGGTGCTGCCGATGCGCGACGGCCTGCCCAAGCTGAAGGACTTTCCCGCCGAGTTCGGCGGCAGCGGCGAGATGATGCAGGAGTAGGGAGTCCTTCGCCTCTCCCCGCTTGCGGGGAGAGGCCGGATTGCATCGAAGATGCAATCCGGGTGAGGGGGACTCTCCGCGAGTCCAACTGCCAGCGCCTCTGCGGAGACTCCCCCTCACCCCAACCCTCTCCCCGCAAGCGGGGGGAGGGAGAAGTTCGTCACGTCATCCCCGCGCGGCGGAATCCTTCCAGATAGTGCGCGCGATCCTCCTCCCGCAGCATCGGGAGCTCGCGCATGATCCAGGCGAGCGAGATGCCGGGCTGGGTGCGGCGCAGGCCTTGCAGCGCGGACGCGGCGAGCACGGGATCCCCCAACATTCCGGCGGCGGCCGTCAGCACGCGATGCGCGCCGACGAAATCGCCGCGCTGTCGCATCGACTCCCGTGCCATCTGCACGGCCGCCTCGTAATTGCGGCCGATGAACTGGGCATAGGCCGCAACGCCGCAATAGATCCCCGCGAGCGGATCGCGCGGACTGAGCTGCAGCGCGCGGCGCGCGGCGGCGTCGCCGTCCTGCCATCGTCCTGCGTAGCACAGCGTCACGCCGTAGGAGGCGTGCGCCATCGCGAAATTCGGATTGAGTTTCAGCGCCAGCTCGAACTCCGCCAGCGCGTCGTCGAAGCGGCGGCGGAACAGATAGGTGTAGGCGAGGCCGTGATGGGCCCAGGCGTCCTCGCGATCGGCCGCCACCGCCGCAAGGGCCGCGGCTTCCGCGATGGGGACGGTTGCGGCCATGTCGGCCCAGCCCATATGCGCGCCGAAGATATGGCTGGTCGCGAGCAGGCCCAGCGCCTTGCCATAGGCGGGATCGATCGCGATCGCCTTTTCGAGCAATCCTTGCGCGACGGCATTGTCCTCGCGGGTGATGCGCCAGTAATGCGACAGCGCGCGCATCACGAGGTCCCAGGCGTCCAGGCTGCCCGGCGGCTTCTGCTGGGCGCGAAAGCTCTCGGCCGCGTAGAGCTGCGGCTCGATCGCGCCGACGATCGCTTCGGTGATCTCGTCCTGCACGGCGAAGATGTCGGCAAGCTCGCGATCGTAGCGCTCGGCCCAGAGATGGCTGCCGGTCGAGACGTCGTTGAGCTGGGCCGAGATGCGCAGCCGCTCGCCGCTCCGCCGCACGCTGCCCTCGAGTACGTAGCGCACGCCGAGCTCGCGCGCGACCTCTTGGATGTGCACGGCGCGGCCCTTGTAGACGAAGGAAGAGTTGCGCGCGATGACGAAGAACCAGCGCAGCCTCGACAGCGCGGTGATGATGTCCTCGCTGATGCCGTCGGAGAAATAGTCCTGCTCGCGATCGCCGCTCATGTTGGTGAAGGGCAGCACGGCGATCGCGGGCCGGTCGGACAGCGCGAGCGCAGCCGGCTGCGTCTGGGCGACACGACCGGGCTCCGGCGCGGCCGCGCCGCGCTTGGTCTCGACATCGCCAACGAAACGAAAGCCCTTGCGCGCGATGGTGCGGATCAGCGTCTGGCTCGCACCATTGTCGCCGATCGCCCTGCGTGCCGCATTGATCCGGCTGGTCAGTGTGGATTCGGAGACGCTGCGCCCGTGCCAGATCTTGTCGATCAGCTCGTCCTTGCTAACCACCCGGTCACGGTTTTCCATGAGATGGACGACGAGATCGAAGACCTGCGGCTCCACGGCCACGGGAACCTGCTCGCGGCTCAGCTCGCGCCGGTCGGTGTCGAGTAGGTGATCCCGGAACAGAAACTGCACGTCGAGAACTCAAGCCTCATGATGAAATCAGGCAACGGCAAAATCAGGCAGTGGAGAAATCAGGCAGTGGTGAAATCAAAATGGATTTCGACTTGAAGCCTGTAAGTCCGCCGAAGGGCGCGCCGGGTTCACCGCAATTGCGAGATGGCTGCCATGCCGTTTTCGAGTAGGAATTCAATCTCAACCGGAATGTGGCGGTTTGGGGCAGATTGCCGCGGGCGACGTACTGAATTGATACCATCGTCCTCGCAATCGATCCGTCATCCTGAGGCGCCGGAGCGCAGCGGAGGCCTCGAAGGATGCACGGCCCGGCTGCATCCCGGCCGCTCATCCTTCGAGGCTCTGCGCGCGCTGCTTCGCATCTCGCGCCTCGCACCTCAGGATGACGGAGGGAGCAGCCGAATGCGCGGTCGCAAGGCGCACGCCATCGAATGTGTGGCGAACCGCAATGTCCATTGCCGAACAGCGCGGCCTGCGTAAGCTGCCCTCCACACAAAACATAACCACGAAGAAGCGCCCATGCCCGCTTTCCCTGCCTCCACCACCGTGCTCGACTCCATGCTGTTCCGCGACGCCTTCGGCACGCCGCAGATGCGGGAGGTGTTTTCCGACGTCGCGCTGGTCGCGCGCTATGCCGAGGTCGAGGTGGCGCTGGCGAAGGCTGAGGCGAGGTGCGGCGTGATTCCGCAGGAGGCCGCGGATCAGATCGCGGCGCGGACGGATGTCGCCGCGCTCGATTTCGACCTGTTGCGGCAGGAGACCGACATCGTCGGCTATCCGATCCTGCCGCTGGTGCATCAGATGGTGAAGCAGTGCGGCGAGGCCGGCCGCTACGTGCATTGGGGCGCGACGACGCAGGACATCATGGACACCGCCGTGGTGCTGCAATTGCGCGCCGCGCTCGAGATCGTCGAGCGCGACATCGCCGAGCTCCGCGGCATCCTCGCAAACCTCTCGAAGCGCTATCGCGACACGCCGATGGCGGGCCGCACCCATCTTCAGCAGGCGCTGCCGGTGACCTTCGGCTACAAGACCGCGATTTGGCTTGCGATGTTCGACCGCCACGCCGAGCGGCTGGCGCAATTGAAGCCGCGCGTGCTGGTCGGCCAGTTCGCCGGCGCGGCGGGCACGCTGGCCTCGCTCGGTGACAAGGGCTTCGATGTGCAGGAGGTGCTCTGCGCCGAGTTGAAGCTCGGCGTTCCCGCCTCGACCTGGCACGTTGCGCGCGACGGCTTCGCCGAGGCGGTGAACTTCCTCGCGCTCGTCACCGGCTCGCTCGGCAAGATCGCACTCGACATCATGATCATGGCCTCGACCGAGTTCGCCGAAGTCTACGAGCCCTTCGTCAAGGGGCGCGGCGCCTCCTCGACCATGCCGCAGAAGCGCAACCCGATCTCCTCGGAGCTGATGTTCGCGGCGTCCAAGGCGGTGCGCCAGCACGCGGGCCTGATGCTGGATGCGATGGTGCAGGATTTCGAACGCGCCACCGGACCCTGGCACGCCGAATGGATGGCGATCCCCGAAAGTTTCGTGCTCTCTGCCGGCGCGCTGCATCAGGCGAAGTTTGCGCTCGCCGGCCTTATCGTTGACGAAAGGAAGATGGACGACAATCTCGCCGTCAGCCGCGGCCTGATCGTGGCCGAGGCGGTCATGATGGGCCTCGCGCCGCAGCTCGGGCGGCAGGAGGCGCATGACGTGGTCTATGACGCCTGCCGCCACGCCAACGAAGAGGGCAAAAGCCTCGCTGATGCGCTGTCCGCTGATCCACGGATATCCAGCCGCATCGACCGTGCCACAATCGACGCGCTCACCTCACCGAAAAATTACCTCGGGCTTGGGCCCGCGATGGTCGACCGGGTGCTGAAATCGGCAACGCGTTGAAAACCACGATACGCTAAATTGCGTATCTTTCATGTGTCGCAGGACAATCGCACACTTGTGTCTCGCGCTGCTAGACTTAGATTGAACAGAGAGTTTCGGCAGAGGACCCCGCATGACTGATCACCGCAATACTTCCACTCCCATCGATCCCGCGAAACTCGACCGGCTGGCCGAGGTGGCGGTGAAGGTGGGCCTGGGCTTGCGGCCGGGACAGGATCTTCTCTTGACGGCGCCCGCGATCGCGCTGCCGCTGGTGCGGCGGATCGCCGTGCACGCCTACAAGGCAGGCGCCGGCATCGTGACGCCGATCCTGTCGGACGAGGAGATGACGCTGGCGCGTTATCGCCACGGTCACGACAACAGTTTTGATCGCGCCGCCGGCTGGCTCTACGAGGGGATGGCGAAGGCGTTCTCGGAAAACACCGCGCGGCTCGCCATCGTCGGCGACAATCCGATGCTGCTGTCGGGCGAGGATCCCTCGAAGGTGGCGCGCGCGAGCAAGGCCAATTCGATGGCCTATCAGCCGGCGCTGGAGAAGATCGTCAATTTCGACACCAACTGGAACATCATCGCCTATCCGAGCCCGTCTTGGGCCAAGCAAGTGTTTCCCGATGATCCCGAGGACGTTGCGGTCAGCAAGCTCGCGGATGCGATCTTCGCCGCCTCCCGCGTCGATCGCGAGGATGCGATGGGCAACTGGGCGAGCCACAATGCGGTGCTGCGCGAGCGCACCAACTGGCTCAACGGCCAGCGCTTCCGCGCGCTGCAGTACTCAGGGCCGGGCACCGACCTCACCATCGGGCTTGCCGACGGCCATGAATGGGAGGGCGGTGCCTCGCTCTCCAAGAACGGCATCAGCTGCAACGCCAATATCCCGACCGAAGAGGTCTTCACCACGCCGCATTGCCGGCGCGTCTACGGCCATGTCGTGAGCTCGAAGCCGCTGTCCTACCAGGGCACGCTGATCGACAACATCGCGGTGCGCTTTGAGGACGGCAAGATCGTCGACGCCAAGGCCTCGCGCGGCTCAGAGGTGCTGAACAAGGTGCTCGACACCGACGAGGGCGCGCGGCGCCTCGGCGAGGTGGCGTTGGTCCCGCATTCTTCGCCGATCTCGCAGAGCGGGCTGTTGTTCTACAACACGCTGTTCGACGAGAACGCGGCGTCGCACATCGCGCTCGGCCAATGCTATTCGAAATGCTTCATCAACGGCGCGCAGCTCACGCCGCAACAGATCGCCGCGCAAGGCGGCAATCAGAGCCTGATCCATATCGACTGGATGATAGGTTCGGCCGAGACCGACATCGACGGCATTCTCGCCGACGGCAGCAAGGTGCCGGTGTTCCGCAAGGGCGAGTGGGCGAAGTAACGCCAACGGTCTCTTCTGCGGTGCATCCTTCGAGACGCCCGCCGTTGGCGGGCTCCTCGGGATGAGGTCTCGTTTCGCGGAGAGATGTTAGACCGTCATGGTGAGGAGCGCCGCCTTGCGGCGCGTCTCGAACCATGAAGGCCGAGCGCATTGGTACCCTCGAAGCCTCTCTCACGCCGCCGCGTTGCGCAGCATTGGGTTGTTGTCGATGCTGAAGCGGTTGAACAGCGTCGTGAACGGGCTGCCGTCGGTGGCCCGCACGATGGCGTCGGACGCGGCCACTGCTTCGTAAAGCGCGCCGACGGAATCGTTCGCCGCGGGCAGATCGAGCGCGCCACGGATTTCCTCGCGAGCCTCGTTGATCTCGTCCTCGTCGTCGAGCGTTGTCTCCAGCACGTCCGCCGCGCGCCGCATCTCCACGAGGTCGCCGCCGGCGGAAAATTTGAGGATGTCCAGCCAATAGGGGCGGGCGACGACGAGCTGGACGAACGCCTCGAAACTCTCCGCGATAATTCCTGCGCGGCCCTCCGATGAGACGTAGAGCACATTCTGCGGCGGCAGCAGCATGAACGCGCCGCCGGAGGCGTCACTGCCGATCTGCCGGGGGGGCGTCGACACCGTCGATGGTGAACCAGAGTTCCTCGTCCGGCGCGAAGGAGATATCGAGGCTGCCGAGCCAGGCGACGACCTCGCCGTTGGCTGCCAGAACCTCTGGGGTCAGGGACATCGGGTGTGGCTCCTTCGATAGTCAAATTCGCGCGCTTTGTCGCACCCCGGAGAAGATCGGTTCAAGTCCGCCAATTTGCAGGGAAATCGGGACGTTAACCGTTTCGCATCTGCAACTTGCGGCTGATTGTCGGGGCCTGCGTAAGGAAGAATTAAAAGGCGGCTACTAGCGTTCCAGACATCTTTCGAAATAATCCGGGCCGCGACCCGGCCATACATATTATACTCCATGGGATAAGAGATGTCGCACGCATTGATTGAAGTCGGTAGTTGCAACGTGGATCTCGAGGTGCGGCCGATCGAGCCGTCCTGGATCATCGAGGGCAACCCGGTGTCGCGCTCGCACATCCTGTCGACCAGCGCCGACGGCACCGCCTCGACCATCATCTGGTCCTGCACCGAAGGGCGCTTCAACTGGTACTACGACATCGACGAGACGATCATGATCATCGAAGGATCGATCGTGCTCGAGAGCGATGGCATGCCGCCGAAGCGCTACGGCCCCGGCGACGTCATTTTCTTCCGCGATGGCGCCCATGCCAGATGGCATGTCGAGGGCCACGTCAAGAAGATCGCGTTCTGCCGCAAGACCAATCCCGTGGTGCTCGGCTTCCTGATCCGCGTCGTCAACAAGCTCAAGCGGATCTTCGTCTCCACCGGCGAGCGCCGTCCCGCCTCGCTGATGGGGGCCGGCTAGACTTTTCAAGGACGCTTCCCAGCGGCCACGACGGAAGAGGGGGCCGGGATCAGCATCCCGGCCCCTCTTCTCGTCATGACGGCAGCTCGAGCCGGTAGAAATCGGTCGCGGTCTGCGAGAACAGCGCCGTCTTCTCGGCTTCGCTCAAAGGTGCCGCAATGCGCTTGAAGGCGTTGAAGATCACCTGGTAGCTGCACTGGCCCTTGTCCGGCGGGAAATTGCTCTCGAACATCGCGCGCTTCGGCCCGAACGCTTCGATGCAGGTCTCGACATAGGGCCGCCAGGCCGCGGCAAGTTCCTCGGATGACGGGGGCCTTTCGCGCAAGTGAAAGTCGTAGCCGAGCAGGCACATCGCGAGCCCGCCGAGCTTCACCACCACGTTCTCGCATTTGGCGATCTCGCGGATCGAGGCGCGCCACTGCGGAAACACCTCCTCGCGCCGTCCGGCAAAGCGGCCGACGCCGGCCGGGCCGCCGCAATGATCGAGCACGATCCTGGTGTCGGGGAAGGCGCGCGCGAGCTCGGTCAGTTCGCCGATCTGCGGATGGAACAGCCAGGCATCGAAGCTCAGGTTGAGCGGTGCAAGGCAGGCAAAGCCCTTGCGGAAGGTCGGGTCCTGCAAAAGTCCCTTCGGCCGGTTCGCATACATGCCGGCAACGACAGGGTCTTCGTCCCAGGCCGAGGAATGCCTGATGCCGCGGAAGCGGCCGTTCCCGGCGGCAATCTCCGCTTCTAGCACGGGCTTTGCGGCGTCACCCAGCAGCAAGTTGGCGTGGCTGACGATGCCGGCGCAGATCGCGGCCTTGCCATAGCCGCCGCTCGCGCTCATGGCGGCGACACCGTTGGCGAATTCGACCTCGCCAATGGGCCGGAACGCTTCGGGCCCGTGCGCGCGATACATCGAGCGGCAATCGACATAGACGGTGGCGATGACGTTGTGGCCGGAGGTGATGTCGGCAGCCATCTCCTCGATCAGATAGCGGTGCCCGCGATTCCAGAGATGGTGATGGGGATCGACGATCGGCCGCGCCGGATCGATGATCTCCTCCTGATATTGCGCGAGCCAGTCCTCGCGCGGCTCGACAAACAGCCCGCTTGTATTGGCGGGCAACCCGCTTGCAGCCATCGGCGTTCGCTCCCTCAAGTTTTTTGTGGGAGCAGCCTAGCATCTCATCCTCGTGCGCAGCAGCGCGCGTTGCGCAACCGCACCCATCATCGCGAGCACAGCGGCGCCGTCGTCAGGCCTTGCGCCGTGTCGCTCTGACGTCGACCACCAGCCGCCAATCGCTTGCGGTCGCGGGCTTGGCCTCGCCCAGCCAGTGGAAGGAATCCGCGGTGATTTCCGTAAAACTCCAGCGCGTGAGCTCGCCGGACTCGGTCGTGCCCTCTTGCACGATGTCGTTTCCGCGCGGGCGGCCAATCTGCTGGCGGAACACACTGCGGCCAGGATCGAACCAGGAAATCCGCCACGCGGAAATGGAGGGGTCATAGACCCGCAGTGTCGTGCCGTACCAGTTGCCGGCGACTGGAAAGGCCGGGCTTCCCGCAGGGCGGGGAATGATCCAGACGTCCTGGACGGCGCGGCCCTCGAGCACCCAGCCGAAATGGATTTCGCCAGGCGCGGTGTGTTTCGTTCCGTCGAGCCCGTGGGCGGTGATCCCGGCATCCCAGTCGCCGACGAAGCGGCCGTAGAGCTGGAGCGCCGCGGCATGCTCAGGGTTCGGTCCATTCGCGTGCAACAACCTTGTAAAATCAGTCATGTCGCTCTCCTGTTGCAGGGAGATGAGCACGATCGGCCGTCGGTGGACTTGGAGAAAATTGCGCGTCAGACGCCGTCGAGAATGATCACCGTCGGCGTCGATGGCAGCGCATCCCGTGACATCCGGAACGAGCGCTCGCTGCGCCGGTCGATCTCGAACTGCTGGCCGATGCGGCGCATGAAGTCTTCCAGCGGGGTGGCGAAGCGGTGCATAGGCAGCACCACCGAGGCGCGCAACCGCTTGGTGATCTCTGAGATGCCGTCCAGCGACATGGTGTAGGTGCCGTCGATCGGCACCATCACGATGTCGAGCCGCCCGATCTGGGCGAAATGACTGTCGTCGAGCTTGTGGTGGAGATGACCGAGATGGCCGATGCACAGGCCCGCGACCTCGAAGATGAAGATCGAGTTGCCGTCGCGGATCATGTCGGCGCCGGCATCATCGCCGAAATAGCGGCGGATGTCGGTCGTGACGTTGCGGATGAAGGTGTCGCCGATGCGCTCCGACACGATGGCCGGCTTGCCGTCCTCGCCCCAGCCATGCAGCACATGCGGAATGCGCTTGTCGGGAAACAAGGTGTAGTGCGTGCTGTGGGCCCGGTTCATGGTGGCGACATCGGGCAGCCGGCCGAACTGGTAGGCGCCGCTATAGTCGGTGGCGATGCGCACGCCGCCGGGCGTGTCGATGAAATAGGTGGAGTGGCCGGCATAGGTGATCTCGACCTCGGCCGAGTTGGCGGTCTGCCGGAACGCAACCGGCATCGCGCGAGGCGCAGCGTTCGCCATCGCCAGGCATTCACTGCGCTGGGGCTGTTGGGCGAGGGCAGGTGTAAGGAATGCGCCGAACAGCGCCAGGGCCGCCGAAACTAGTCGCCACATGTCCGTCCCCGATGACTTCAGGGGGAAAGTCTAGCGTGCGATGCAGCGCGTGGCCAACAGCGCGCGATCAACAGCGCGTCAGTGTCGCACCACACTCCTGCCTTTTATTCACGTCTTGGGCTGAACTTCCACGTCACGCCGACGAGGCCGGCGGTGATGACGCCGCTGACGAGGCCGGCGATCGGGAGAGCGAGTAGCAGTGCGGCGGTGGCGGCCCAGCCGATCGAGGAGAATGCTTCGGCGAAGGTCGCAAGCCGCGAGGAGGTCTGGCGGCGGCGGAATTGGCTGCGCCGGGCCTGGACCCGGAACCAGAGCTGGATGGCGGTCGCTGAGGCCGCGCTGACGATGATCGCACCGGCGCTGATCGCGGCCTGGAACGGCGAGGCGAAGGCCAGCACAGCGAGCAGCGGGCAGAAGATGATGGCGATCGCGATCAGCACCACCTCGATCTTGGCGCGGATGACGCCGGACGGCGTCAGTGGCGCGGTCGCGACGAGATCGGGGGGCGTCCTCGCCCGAGATCGTCAGCCAGGCGAGTCCGCCAGCGAGCTGCCCCGCCGCCATGACGATCACAGGCGTGATGAGCGTCACTGCCGTGGAGCTGTCGGCAAAGCTGCGCCAGAGCAGCAGTGCCGGCGGCACCAGATAGAGAAGCTGCATCAAGGTCTGCGAAATCAGCCAGGGATCGCGCCAGAGCAGCATGAATTCCTTGCGCCGCAGCGCCAGCTGCCGCGATCCGCCGCGGAACGGGCGCTCCTTCGCGCTCCTGCGGCCGGACTTGCCGTAGGCGGCGGCATCGATCGCCGTATCGGTAAAGCGGCCCGAGAAGGTCGCCATGACGCTTCCGAGCAGGACGAGCCCGAGCGCCAGAAGCAGCAGCAGCGCTTCGCCGTCGCCCATGGTCGCCCGCGCCGGCCACCACCAGATGCTCTCGACGTCGGGGGCGTAGGCGGCCGCGGCGCCGGAGGTCAGGATGGTGAAGCGCGACAGCGTGCCGTAGGACATGATCGCGGCAACCTGCAGCGCGATCACGAAGCCGGCGCCGATGATCGCCGCGAGGATCTGGGCCACGAAGCGCGTCCGCGCCGGGCCGATCAACCGGAACAGGAGGATGGTGACGGCGATGGCGATCGCCGCGGCCGACAGGCCCATGGCGACGACGACGCCGAACGCGGTGAGCCATCGCGCGCCACCGCCGATCACCAGCACGTCGATGAAGGGCGTCGAGAACAACAGCGCCATCACCGTGACGGTGAGCGCGATCGCGGCGATGCGCACCGAGAACAGATTGGCCAGCGTTGCCGGTGAAGACATGATGAGGTCCAGATCGGCGCGGGCGTAAAACACACGCGTCACCGATTCGATCGCCTGCGACAGCATCAGCGTCCAGGCGAGAAAGATCGTTGCCGAAATCACAATCAGCGAGGATTTGTCGAGCGGCAATTGCAGATCGGCGAAGCGACCGATCACCGCCCAGGCCGGCAGGTGCAGGAGTGCTGCGAAGAACAGCAGGCCGATCATTGCCACGCGCGCCCGCTTGCGCCGTCCGCCGGTCATCATGGCGAGCCATTCGCGCCAGGCGAGCCGGAGCTCGTGGCGGGCAAACCAGGAGAGCGCGGTCGCCGAGCTCATGCGGCGGCCTGAAGCGTCACCAGCGCGATGAAGAGATCTTCCAGGCTGGTGTCGACATGGCCGTTCTGCTGGCGCAGCTCGGTCAGCGTGCCCTCCGCGACCAGGCGGCCGGATGCGATCACGCCGATGCGGTCGGCCATGCGCTCGGCAACCTCCAGAATGTGCGTGGTCATGATGATGGTGCAGCCGGCCCGAACGCGCTCGCTCAACAGACCCTTCACATGGCGGGCGGAGACGGCATCGAGCCCCGTCAGCGGCTCGTCGAGAATGATGAGGCGGGGATCGTGCACCAGCGCGCCGGCCAGCGCCACTTTCTGGCGCATGCCCTTGGAAAAGCCCTCGCAGCGTTCGTGCCGATGCGGCTCGAGCCCGAGCGAGCTCAGCAGCTCCTGCGCGACCGGCTCCGAGACGGACGGTGCAATGCCCCAGAGGCCGGCGACGAATTCGAGATATTCGAGCGGGGTGAGCTTGTCATAGATCATCGGCTCGTCGGATACCCACGCCATCACCTGCTTGGCGGCGACAGGGCTTGCGAGCGCATCGATGCCGAAGATCGAGACCGCGCCGGCATCGGGCCGCAGCAGGCCTGCAACCATGCGCAAAGTGGTGGTCTTGCCGGCGCCGTTGGGACCGACCAGTGCATAGAATTCGCCGGCATGAATGGTGAGATCGAGGCTATCGACCGCCAAACGGTCAAAACGCTTCGTTAACCCTCGGATTTCCAGTGCCGAGTTGTCCGGCTTCATGACGGCCACACCCATGCGGTTTTGCATTGCCCGCGACCATGCCCCGAAGACGTTTCGGCGCCGTGAATCGCGCTGGTGCAAATGCGGCCATCTGGAAATCGTAGCACCGAAGCAATCCGTGAAGAGCGCCTACGATCCCCCGCCCGCGTTGCCTGAATTCACCGGGGCCAGCTCGTCTTCCCGGCAGCGCCAGCCGTCGGCGGCTTTCACGAAGGCGAAGGTGCGCTGGATCCTCAAGCGCCGCGTCACATTGAAGGCTTCTGCCGAGCGCTCCTTGTTGCCGGCTCCCGGCTGTGGACGTCCCGTCCTGGCGTTCCAGCAGGTGCCGGTGCAGTTGGACGCGACCTTGCTGCAGGTGGTGAAGGGCGCCAGCACGACCATTTCGATCTCGCCGGTGACCTGCGCCTCCTGCTCGGTCACCTGACTGTCGACGGCGTAAACGCGGTTGATGCGAAGGAAATTGCCGCACGAATTGGCGGCGTGGATCCGCGCAGCGCAGAAGTCGACGGCGTCGGTGTCGGGCGACTTGGCCGCGACCTGCCGGCCGAACACCTTCTTCGGATCGCCCTTGGCGGCAGCGATCTCGTCGGTCTTGTGCTTCAGATAATCGGTGAGACACTCTTCCGCGGACTCGAGCTCCTGAAGCGGCAGGTTCTCCTTGCCGACCAGATTGCACTTGCGATCGCGCTCCCTCGTCCACCGGCCATATTCGGAGAAGGCAAAGCGTGCAGCAGTCGGGTCCAGCTTGCCGATCAGGGCGAGCACCTGGCTGTTGAGCTCGGTTTCGGTCAGCGCCAGCGCCGGGTCCGCGCAGATCAGCGCGCCGGCCGCGGTGTTGGCCGCGAGACAGTCGAAATCCGGATCGCGGACAATCGCGGCGCGTTCCTCGGTGACCTTGAGAAGGCAGGCCTTCACCCGATCGAAATCGTCGGAGCGGATCGCGGTCTGGCCGACGATGCCGCAGCCGAGGTTGCGCTGGCGGATCCAGATCGCATTCTCCTCGATGGCGGGCAGGCGGTCGGGCAGGCGGGCGAGCCGCGCCTCGATCGCCGTGCTCAGCTTCTCGGCGGCGGCGGCAAGCTCGGCATCACCGCAGAACAATTGATTGCCGGGATCGTGAATCTGCTGGCAGTTGTTCCTGGCGAACAGTGGCAGCTTGTCGGCGATGGAGCTGTCGGATGGGACGGATTGCGCGAAGCTCGGTGCCGCCGGCAACGCCAGCAGCGCAAGCACAGTCAGTACGATGAACCGCATTCCGGTCGCCCCCTGCATAGCCGAAGCCATGCTAGCGTCCCGGATCGCGCGGTGAAATGGGTTTATGGCAAGATGGTTTGCGAGGGAATCGCAGACCCGCAGCCCGGATGGAGCCACCGGGCTACAAGGCTTCAGGTCAGCGCGCGTTGGCTGCGACCAGCGACAGGCGCTGGCTCCCTAGTCCGGACAACCGCACGGGCTCGTCGACATATTTCATCACGGCCGACTGGTAGAGCACGAACAGAGGCTGGTAGCCCCGGGCATCGTCGTCCTCGACCATCGCCATGCGGCGGTTGTCAAGCATCAGCCAGTGGCCGTCGAGCCGTGCGGCGGCAATCGCATGCGCTTCCCCGGCGCGGGTGTCGCGCACCACGACGATTCGGAGATCTTCGGCCGCGACGCCCGCAAGTCGCAGCGCCGCGAGCTTGGCGATGGCATAGTCCTCGCAATCGCCGGCGCCACGCTGGAAGGTCGCAAGCGGCGAGCTCCAGACGTCCTCGGTGCCGTCATTGGAAGCCCGGATCGCGAGGTTGATGGCGCGATTGGTCTCGCCCAGCCGCGCACGGCCGTCGCGGGCGCGGGCCTGGTCGACGATGGCGAGCAGCCTGAGTGCCGCAGGCGATGCGCAATGATCCCGATCGCCATCGCACAGCGCGAGCTGCACCATGTCGTCGTCGAGCCTGTCCTTCAGCGCGAACCATTTCTGCTGCAGGCTGCCGGAAGAGATGGCAAAGGCGAACACGCCGAACGGCTCGGCGGATTTGCGCACGAGGACGCCGGCTCCCGGCGACAACAGCGTGCCTGCGCGAAGCTCGGCGGCCGATCCGAGCAGGATCAAGCCGCAGACGAAAAGGATTGCGCGCCAGGCGCGCGAGCGAGCAGCGGTCTCCATCTGACATCCCCTTCCGGCTTCGCCAGGTCCCCCTCGACCTGTGCGTGCCGGGCTTTGTTGCTTTCGCGGAGATAGTGCGAGACGGGCCGTTTTGTTCTACTTAACGCGTCCTGCGGCGGTCCCAAAACCGTGAGACAGGCTGAAACGGGCCTGCCCAGGTTCCGTAAAATTTTACGAATCGAGCGGTAGGAGGACCCGGCTGCCGCGAAATGGAACCAATTGCAGGCAGAAGTTGTAGGTAGGCGGATTTAACGCCTACATAACGCACATTTAACGGCTATGGCTAACGGCCCGCTATATCGTGGGTTCTGTTAGTTGGGTCACAGATTTAGCTCCGTATTTGGCGCAGTATGTTGCGGGGAACTGCGAAGGCAAGATGACATAAATATCTGCCGTTGCATTTATACAATTGATTACTTTGGATGATTGGAAATGCGGGACGACAAGTCGAATTCGACCTCCGAATATTGCACGAAATACTTTCGTTCCTCTGCAGGGGGGGCCGCTCTGCGGGGGCTTCTGCCGCGAAGTGACGCGAAATCACACAAGCAATAGGCGGTTTCGCTAAGGACTTGGTAATGGTATGCAAGCTTAGGCGAGCGATACTTACTTAAATTTTAACCCTTTTTACGGTGCCCAGTTGAATTACGCTGGCAAATTTGACGCCGCGATCTCTTTGGATGGCCAGGGTTCCCACTCGCCCGCCTATGTCCATGTCGATTCCTTTACAGCCAAGGCGCACGGTCACGTGCCTGATGGCGCGTTCGTTGTTCCCAACCCGAACCTGATCTTCAACGGCGAGTTCAAGCGCGCAGGTCTCGATCTCGTGCTGTCCCATGAGGGGCACGAGTTCGTCGTTCACGACTATTTCCGGGGCGACAAGCGCGCGGCGATCGCTTCGCCCGATGGCGCGCATCTCACCGGCGACGTCGTCAACGCGCTCACAGGCCACGTGCAATATGCGCAGGCCGCGCCGGGGGCTGCTGCCGCGCAGGTCATCGGCCACGTCACCAAGCTCACCGGCAGCGCGACTGCGGTCCGCAACGGCGTCTCGGTCATCCTGAACAACGGCGACAATGTCGAGAAGGGCGATGTGGTCGCGACCGGCGCGGATTCGACGCTGGGCATCACCTTCATCGACGGCACCGTGTTCGGCCTGTCCTCCAATGCGCGGATGGTGCTGAACGAGATGGTCTACGACCCCAACGGGTCGAACAATTCCTCGCTGCTCAGCCTGGTCGCAGGCACCATCACCTTCGTCGCCGGCGAGACCGCCAAGCACGGCGACATGAAGGTCGACACGCCGGTCGCCACCATGGGCATCCGCGGCACCGCGGTGCTGACCCAGATCGATTTCGTCGTTCCCTCCGGCGGCGGCGATCCGCAGCCGCAGGCGAGCTTCCAGGTGCTGGTCGAGCCGAACGGCACGACGGGCTCCTACATCCTGTTCGACAAGGTCACGCTGCTGCCGATCGCGACGGTCAACCAGGCCGGCCAGATGATCCAGATCAGCGGCGGCAACGTGTCGGTCTCCAGCGCGCTGATGTCGCCGGACGTGCAGAAGCTGATCACGGACGTGTTCACGCTGAAGTTCAGCGACAACAGCAACACCAAGCTGGCCACGAACTTCACCGACACGATCACGCAGACCAGCGCCGGCATTGTGATCAAGACGCCGGCTGGCTATGTAGCGACCGCGGTCTTCACGAACCTTAATCCGCAGGACCCGCACGGGCCGGACATTTCAACGCCGATCGTCGGCCGTTTTCCCGGCAAGCCCCTGGTTCAGAGCCTCGATCTCAATGGCAATGTGAAGTCGGTGTTCTCGCTGACGGAACGCGCGAATTCGACCGGCGACACCAAGGATTCCGATACGGTCTCCGGCCGGATCACCTTCCTCGATCAAAATCTGGGCGACCGGCCGACGGTGTCGGTGAACCTCGCCGACGCGCCGAACTATGTCTACAAGAACGCTGGCCAGCAGGATGTCACTGGCTCGCTCACTGCTCTCCAGAAGCAGGACATCGCGGCGACGCAGATCAAGATCGACGTCGTCCCCGACGGCGGTAACAACAACAAAGGCTCGGCGGTCTGGACCTACACGATTCCGGACCACGTCTTCGACTTCCTCGCGGCCGGCGAAACGCTGACGCTGACCTACATGGTGCGCGTCGACAACAATTTCTCGCTCAGCCCCGAAACCTCCTTCATCCCGATCACCATCACGATCACCGGCACCAACGACAAGCCGGTGATCACCACCAGCGTCCCGACCATCGCCTTCGCCGGCGGCACCAGCGTGCCGGGTGGCCCGCTCACCAGCGACGTGCCGACCTCGGGGACACTGACCTTCAAGGATGTCGACCTCACCGATACGCACTCGGTCGGAGTGTCACACTTCAGCGCGGTCCTGCCCGGCGGCACCGTGCCCCAGAGCATCCACGACTTCCTTTCGAATGCCTTGTCGGTTTCGATTGCAACCGGCCATGACAGCACCGGAACCGGCACGGGAACGATCAACTGGTCGCTCGCCGATATTCCCGTCTACCTCGCCGACATCATCCCGAAGGGCGAAGTACTGACGCTGACCTACACCGTGACGGTCACCGATTCGCAAGGCACGACCTCGGACCAGACCATCACAGTCACGATCACCGGCACCGATGCTCCTGCCGTGGTGTGGATCGCGACCAGCAAGCCCGACGTTCCGCCTGGCGGCTTCTGGAAGGACGGCGCGAACTGGGAAACCGGCACCGTGCCGACGATCAATGACGACGTTATCGTCATCACCGACCAGTTACACGGGCTGACGCCCTCCTATCCCGTCACGATCGACGCCGCGGCGTACGGCAAGTCGCTGACGATGGATGATTACGATACGACGGAGCAGCACACGGCGCCGGAGGTGATCAACCATAGCACGTTGACGATCGCGGGCACGCTTACGCTCAATGCCGATGCGAGGTTCACCAACTCCGCCGATGGCCACGTTTTCGTCGGCGGCGCGATCGATGTCGAGACGATTACCAGGAAATCTGGCCTGGTCGTCACGAATACCAGCACCATTACGAACGCGGGCACGCTCACTCTGGCCGCAGGCGGCACGATCGATACCCTGACCACCATCGCCAACTCCGGCACGATCGATCTCTCCGGCGGTACGCTGGCGCTGAAGAGCAGCATTGCCAACAGCGGCAACGTCACCGTCGGCGCCGGCGGCAAGCTCACCGTCAACGGCGCGACAATTGACGGCGGGGCGGGCGATCGCGGGCCCGTGCTGAATGGCGGTACGAGCGACACCCCCCGGCGGTACGCATGTCGAGACCACCGGTTGGCCCGACATCGGCACGGTCACGAATAACGGCGAGCTCGATCTCACCGGCAATGCGGTTCTGAGCAACGGCATCCTGAAGAACAACGCTGTCCTCAAGGTCAGCGGCATCGGCAATGCGCTGGATTACGAGACCGTCACCAATGCCGGGACCATCGAAGTGCTGGCGGGCGGCGCGCTCACGATCGATCAGGGCTCGACCGTCGACAATTCGAGCGGCAACGTCATCGTCGACGGCAATGCCGTGCTGAGGCTGGACGAAGCCACGATCAGCGGCGGCTCCATCAACAATTACAGCGGCGTCCTTGGCGGCAAGATCGACGTCACAGGCAACAGCAAGCTCGACGGCGACGTGACCCTGAACAAGGGCTCTGTGACGGTCGAGAACGGCGTCACGCTGACACTCGACGACGCGACCGTTGCAGGAGCCGCCATCACCAATGGCGGCATCGTCAAGGTCGACGCGAGCAAGAAGCTGGCGTTGAACGGTGCGACCCTGACCGGCGGCACGCTGACCGTTTCCGGCACGTTGGAGTCCACCGGTGCCACCACGATCGCCGACACCAATATTTCGAACAGCTATCTGATCGAGGCGGTCGGCGGCGTGCTTGCATTGGTGGCGACGACCTACGCGACCGCGATCACGAATGGCGGCACCATCCAGGCCAATGGCGGCGAGCTCGACATCAACGGCGAGGCCGTCACCAATACCGGCACGCTGGCCGCAATCAACGACGGCACGCTGAAGCTGACCGCGATGACGGTGAACAACACCGGCGGCACGGTGTCGATCGAGTCCGGCTCGGCACTCGATCTGGCCGGCGCGATCATCGACGGTGGCACGGTGACGGTATCCGGCACGCTGGAATCGACCGGAACGAGCGCCATCGACTGCGCCGCCATCACCAACTCCGGCACGATCTCCGTCACCAGCGGCACGCTGACGATCGATCCCGGCGTCCTCCACGCCATCACCAATCACGGCCTGATCGAGGCGGCGACCGGCGGCACGCTGAAGCTGACGAGCGCCACCATCACCAACACCTGCGGGATGATCACGGTCGACGGCGCGTCGAAGCTCTATCTGACCGACGTCTCGATCAATGGCGGCAGCCTGAGCAATGCCGGCAATCTCTACAGCGTCTCCGGCCTCAGCACGATCACGGGCAGCGTCACCAACACCGGCACCATCGAGGTCCAGAGCGGCACGCTCAACCTTTCCGGCGGCCTTACCGGCACCGGCACGCTGATCATCGACGACAAGGCCACGCTCGAGCTCGGTGGCAGCGTTTCCGGCGCGATCGGCCTCGACGTCATCGCCCATGGCGACGTCACGATCACGAACAACGGGCACATCACCGGCACGGCCTCGTTCGGCATCAATATCGACCATGACGATGCGGGCGGGACCGGCTGGACACACGTCACCAACGCCGGCTCGGTGGTCGGCGCCAATAGTCTTGCGGCCATCTCCATCCAGGAGAACGCGACCGGCACGGCGACGATCGACAATTCCGGCACCATCGGACCCACTGACGCCGGCACCGTGACCTCGACGACCTACGCCATCTTCGAGACTGGCGGCGAGATCACGATCAACAACACCGGTCACATCAACGGCAACATCTCGGTCGCGACCGCCACCTTCAACAACGAGGCGGGCGGCACCTGGGCCGTTTCCGGGACCAGCGTCTTCGGCACACTGTCCACGATCGACAACGACGGCACGATCGATCTGCGCGACGGTGCGTCGATCTCGAGCGCTGATGGAGAGACGTTCGGCATCGCCAATTCGGGCGGGATCGAGTCCTGGGGCACGGCGACGATCACGGGCGCCATCACCAATACCGGCACCATTGAGGTCAACGACGGAATCCTGACGCTGTTCGGCTCGCTGTCGGGTTCGGGCTCGGTCACGATCGATGCCAACGCCACGCTCAAGCTCGAGGGCACGGTATCGCAGACCATCACCTTCGACGGCTGTGGTGCCGAGCTTCAGATCGATACGTCGAGCTTCGGCGGGTCGATCGCCGGGTTCGCCGCGACTGACAAGATCGATCTTTCGACCATCAAGTATGACGGCGGCACCTCTGCGACCTACGACCCCGTCACCGGCAATCTCGTGGTGAGCGATGCCTACGGCCATTCGATCACGCTGAAGCTCGTTGGCGCCGACTACAGCAATGCGCATTTCGCCGGCAGCAGCGACGGCCACGGCGGTACGCTGATCACGCTCGATGCTGACGACGACCCGCCGTCCTTCATCGCCGCCGAGGCATCGCCACACGTAAATGTCAGCGAACGCGATAACACTACCGGCTCTTCCGCGCCCGACCCGACGCCGGCCGCGACCGGCACGGTCCATTTTACCGACGTCGACTTGACCGACCGGCCGACGGCGACGATCACGAGCCAGTCCGTGACCTGGCTGAACGCCGATGACACGACACAGCTGACGCTGACGCCGGACGAGACCGCTGCGCTCGAGCAGGCGCTGACCCTTCAGCAGGCCGGCAAGAACAACGGCACAGTCGCCTGGAGTTATTTGGTCGCCGACAGCGCGCTGGATTTCCTCGGCAAGGGCCAGACCGCGACGGTAGACTCCACGATTACCCTTGATGACCACCAGGGCCAGAAGGACACGGCCGGGGTTACTGTCACGATCACCGGCGCCAACGATGCGCCCACGCTGGCGTCAGTAACCACCGGGCCGCTGGTGGATACGGCCGTAACCGACAGTTTCTCCAATCTCACCGGCAAGCTGATTGGGACCGATGCCGACAGCGGTGAAACGGCGACACTGACCTATGCCGTGGTCGATTCGACGAACCATGCGGCGGCAACAGTCGCAGGTCACTATGGCTCGCTGACGGTCAATTCCGACGGTACCTACAGCTACGTTCCCGATGCCGCTGCGATCAACGCGCTTCCGGCAGGCTCCTATTCGGATACGTTCAACGTCCAGACCACGGACGTGCATGGGGCGAGCGGCACGGCGACACTTACGGTGGACGTAACCGGCGCGAACGACGCGCCGGTGTTCAACGTCGACCAGATCAGTGTCACGCAGTTCAGCGATGAGCGGGTGATCGTGCACGGTCTGTCGGTTACCGACGCCGATGCTGCCGCCAATGAAACGTTCACGATCGCTGCCAGCACCCACGATTCGGGTAGCCACGTGAGCCCGTCATCGGGGACCGGTTCTTTGGCCTATATCAATTCGAAATTGCAGACGGTCACCTACCGGGAGGGCAGCGGAGAGCCTTCCACGGATAAGGTCATGCTCACCGTGACCGATGGCCACGGCGCGACCGATACGATCAACTTGATTTTCAATCTCGCTGAAGATGCGCATGATCACGTCAGCCTTGCCGGGACGACCGGCAAGGACGTGTTCTTCGGAACGAGCTATCAGGACCAGTTCGTGTTCGCGGCCAACTCGAACCACGACACGATCGTGAATTTCACGCCGCACCAGGACCACATTGATCTGTCGGCAGTTGTGACCACCTCCAGCATTTCCGACTGGATGAGCCACCATGTGGCCGCGTCCCCCCACGAATTCTGCGGACACCCTGATTACGATCGATCCCGCTGACACCATTTTGTTGAAGGGCGTCGTTGCCAGCGCTCTCCACGCGAGTGACTTCATCGTTCATTCCTGATGACCATTTGGCGTGGCCGATCGTCTGTACATCCGATCGGAGCTGCCATTGGTCGTCGATGCGTGATATCCAACCAGCATGAAACGTCTCAAGATCCTGCGGCGGTGGTTTGCGCTCAAGTTCGGCTTTGCGCGGCTGATGTGCCTTGCGCTGCTGATCATATTTGCCGGCGTCCGCCTCTGGGATCCGCCGCCAATCCAGGAATTGCGGCTGCGCACCTTCGACATGTTCCAGCTGATCGATCCGCGCCACAAGGCGACGCGGCCGGTCGTCATCGTCGATATCGACGACAAGAGCCTCGCCAAGCTCGGCCAGTGGCCGTGGCCACGTACGCGGATCGCGGACCTGATCCTCAACCTCACCAATAACGGCGCGGTCGCGATCGGCTTCGACGTGGTGTTTTCGGAAGCCGACCGGCTCAACCCGGATCTGGTCGCGAGCCAGATGCGCTATCTGGACGATGCCACCCGCGCCAAGCTGCGGGAGCTGCCGACCAACGATCAGATCTTCGCCGAAGCGATCAAGCGCTCGCGCGTAGTGCTGGGCGAGACCGGTCAGCGGGTGGTCCTGTCGGAGATCGACAAGACGCTGCCCTTCACCGGTGTTGCCACGGTCGGCGAGGAGGGCGCCGAACGCTTCCTGTTCGAATTCCCTGGCCTCTTGCGCAACGTGCCCGTCATCGAGAAGGTCGCCGCCGGCCGCGGCCTGTTCAGCATCAGGACCGACCGCGACGGCCTGATCCGCCGGGTGCCGATGATCATGCGCGCCCAGGGCATCATCATGCCTTCGCTCAGCCTCGAGATCCTGCGTGTCGTGACGGGCACGCCGACGCTCCTGGTCAGGACCGACAAGACCGGCATCAGGGCCATCCGAATCAAGGGCGCCGAGATTCCGACCGACAAGAACGGCCAGTTCTGGGTGCATTATGCCCGCCAGGATCCGTCGATCTACGTCTCCGCCGCCGACGTGCTCGACAACACGGTGTCGCCCGGCCAGATCGCCGGCAAGCTGGTTCTGATCGGAACCTCAGCGGTTGGCCTCAACGACATCAAGACCACGCCGGTGTCGTCGAACATGCCGGGTGTCGAGGTCCATGCCCAGGTGCTCGAAAGTGTGCTGAGCGGCGCGGTCATTTCCCAGCCGAACTATGCGCTCGGCGTCGAGCTGCTCGCCGCGCTGATCATCGGCCTGCTCGTCATCATCTTCACGCCGAACCTCGGGCCCGTCCGCCTGGTGCTTGCGGGTGCGATGTTCGCCGCCATCCTGATCGGCGTATCCTGGTTCTTCTATTCGCAATACCGCTACCTCATCGACTTCACCTATCCGCTGCTCTCGACCACCGCGATCTACCTGACGCTGATCTTTGCGAGCTTCGTGCGCGAGCAGCGCCAGCGCGTGCAGATCCGCGGCATGTTCGCGCAATACATGTCGCCCGTGCTGGTCGAGCAGCTTGCGCAATCGCCGGAAAAGCTCGTGCTCGGCGGCGAGGAGCGCGAGATGACGATCATGTTCTCTGACGTGCGCGGCTTCACCACGATCTCCGAGAGCTACAAGCACGATCCGCAAGGGCTCATCGCGCTGATGAACCGCTTCCTGACGCCGCTGACCGACGTCATCATCGAGCGGAAAGGCTATATCGACAAATACATGGGCGACGCCATCATGGCGTTCTGGAACGCGCCGCTCGACGATGCCGAGCACGAAGTCAACGCCTGCGAGGCCGCGATCCGGATGCTCGAGCAGATCGACGCGGTCAACAAGGAGCGCGAGCAGGAAGCCGTCGACGGCGGCCACGTCTACATCCCGCTCAATGTCGGCATCGGCCTCAACACCGGCATCGGCGTGGTCGGCAACATGGGCTCCGACCTGAAGAAGAACTATTCGGTGCTCGGCGACAGCGTGAACCTCGCCTCGCGCCTCGAAGGCCAGTCGAAGGAGTACGGTTTCCCGATCATCGTCGGCTCCAGGACTGCGCTCGCCGCCAAGGAGAAGTTCGCAATCCTCGAGCTCGACTTCATCATGGTCAAGGGCAAGACCGAACCGGAAGTGATCTACGCCATTGCCGGCCGGGAGGACGTGATGAATTCCGGCGCCTTCCAGCGCCTGCGCAACGTCACCATCGAGATGCTCGGCTGCTACCGCCGCCGCGACTGGCAGGGCGCGCTCGACGCCATCGAGCGTGGTCGTCGAAGCGAAGACGCCGATACGCTGGAAAAGCTGTTCAAGCTCTACGAAGCCCGCATCAAGGTTTTCCAGACCAATCCACCGCCGGAGGGATGGTCCGGCGCGTATGCGCTGCTGACGAAGTAGGGGGCGCGGGCGAAGGGGCGTCGCTGGCGCTACACTAAAGTTGTCGTCCCCGCGAACGCGGGGACCCATAACCACAGGGAGCGGTTATGGGGCGAGATTGGCAACCACGAGTCTTCGTAAAACTCCTCCCTGGGGCTATTGATCCCGGGCTCGCGACTACGTCGCGCCTCGGGACGACAGCGGTGTTTAACGCTCTGGTGTGCGTCTCCTCTTTGTCGCCCTCATCAACTCTCGTAGGGTGGGCAAAGGCGCGGCAGCGCCGTGCCCACCATGGCTCTCACCGCAGAGGTGGTGGGCACGCTTCGCTTTGCCCACCCTACGACTGCTGACGAAGTAGCAATGAAAGTGTGTGGCTCGAACGGGCGCCACACATTTGCTGTCGTCCCCGCGCACGCGGGGACGCATAACCCCAGGGAGAAGTTGTGGTGCGAGAGTGGCAACTCCGAGTCTTCGCCAAACTACTCCCTGCGGTTATGGGTCCTCAGATGCGCAATTGCGCATCATAGCTCACGCTTCGCGCGCCCCGGGACGACGGCCGTGTTTGATGGCGCGGTCTGCGCCGCCCCCTTTCACTCCACGCCGATCGTCGTCAGGTCCTGGAACCAGTGCTGCGCCTGAACGAACTGCTTGATCTTCGGCGACAGCGCATGCGGGTTGGTGTCGTGGACGACCCAGACCAGCACGGCGTCGTCGACGATCAGTGCATGCGCCTGCGCGATCAGATCGTCCTGCTTGGCGGTGTCGAATGTCTGCTTGGCCTCGTTGATCAGCGCGTCAACTTTCGGGTTCTTGTAGCCGCCCCAGTTGACACCGACCGGCGCGATCTGGTCGGAGGCGAAGAAGCGGACGATGGCGTAGAGCGGATCGGAGGTGACATAGGCGATGTTGTTGGCGGTGATACCGGCGTTCATGTCGTCGGCCGCGCCCTTGCGCCAGTGCGTATATAGTGTCTCGAGCTCGACCACCCTGAAGTCGATGTCGATGCCGATCTCCTTGAAGCTCTCCTGCAGGAATTCGTTCATCGGCAGCGACAGCATCTGGCCGGTACCGCCTTGCGCGATGATGAAGGTGGTCTTCAGCGGCTTCGCCTTGGAGTAGCCGGCCTCCTCGACCAGCTTCCTGGCAGCAGTGAGATCATACTTGATGTCGAATGTCGGCTTGCCGAACCACGGGCTCGACGGGTCGACCTGGCCCTTGGCCGGTTTCGCCAGCCCGTTCATCAGGCCGACCACCGCCTCGCGATCGATCGCGAGGTTCAGCGCCTTGCGCAGGCGGATGTCGGTCCAGGGCGAGCCCGGCAGCACGCTGAGGTGATAATTCCAGACATGCGGCGTGATGTTGTCGACGATCTTCATGCCGGCCGCCTTGAGCTGCGGCACGGCATCGGGCGCCGGGGTCTCGATCAGGTCGACCTGGCCGGCCAGCAGCGCGTTGGTGCGCGTCAACGCTTCCGGCATCGGCACCAGCACGATCTTGTCGGCCTTCGGAATCCGCTTCTTGTTCCAGTAGTCCGGATTCCTGGTCAGCTCGGCGAGCTCGCGCGGTACCAGCTTGGTCAGCTTGAACGGACCGGTGCCGGAAGGCTGGCTTGCGAACTTGTCCCAGTCCTTGCCGAGCTTTTCATATTGCGCCGGGCTCGACACCAGGAACCAGAGCATCTGATAGGGAAAGAATGAGTCGACAGTCTTGGTGGTGATCTCCACGGTAAAATCGTCGATCTTGGCGTAGCTCGCGACCGAGGGCAGGCGGGTCTTCACCTGCGCGCTCTGTCGCTTGTCGAATTGCGGCGCCTTGTCGTTGAGCACCTTGTCCAGATTCCAGATCACCGCATCGGCGTTGAACTCGCTGCCGTCGTGAAACTTCACGCCCTTGCGCAGCGCGAAGCGCCATTTGGTCTTGTCGTTGTCGTCGACCTTCCAATCCGTCGCGAGCCCCGGCACCAGCTTGCCGGGCCGGTCGGCGACGTCCATCTCCCACGCAACGAGCGGATCGTAGATCGTGTAGGCCGTGAACTGGTAGGCGCCGGCGCCGCGATCGGGCTGGCCGGTCGTCAGCGGAATGTCCGCCATCGAGATGCCATAGCGCACCACCGTTTCGGCGCGCGCCGGGATTGCGGACAACGCCAGCGTAAGCACGGCGAGACAGGTCGATAGTCGGATACGCATGGCCCAATACTCCCAGGAGGAACTCAGGGCCAAACTTGCAATCTTGATGCCAGAATAGGCAGCGCGGCGCCTACGCAGGTGCACAATCACAAGGACTTGTCGTCGCAGAGGCAATCTGCAGAATAAGTTTCCCCACTGGCACAGCCATTGCATACGATTGCTTCAAAATTAATCATCGGAAGCCGGAAGAGGATTGAGGCGATGCTTATCAAGAAGACGACACGCGCGGCACTGATTGCGGCGCTGGCTCTGACGACGGCGGCCGCATGGCCGCGTGTGGCCAGCGCCGACACCGTGCTGCGCATCGGCATGACCGCTGCCGATATTCCGCGCACGCTGGGTCAGCCCGATCAGGGCTTTGAAGGCAATCGCTTCACCGGCCTCACCATGTACGACGCGCTCACCGGATGGGACCTGTCCTCCGCCGACAAGGCGAGCGTGGTGATCCCCGGCCTTGCGACCGAGTGGAAGGTCGACGATGCCGACAAGACCAAGTGGATATTCAAGCTGCGCCCCGGCGTCACCTTCCATGACGGCTCGCCGTTCAATGCGGACGCCGTGGTCTGGAACGTCGACAAGGTATTGAAGCAGGACGCGCCGCAGTTCGACGCCAGCCAGGTCGGCGTCACTGCCTCGCGCATGCCGACGCTGGCCTCCGCGAGGAAGATCGACGACATGACCGTCGAGCTCACGACCAAGGAGCCCGACAGCTTCCTGCCGATCAACCTCACCAATCTCTTCATGGCGAGCCCGGCGAAGTGGCAGGCCTTCTACGACAAGGCGGAAGGCACCGACGCCAAGGCGAAGTCGCAGGCCGCCTGGACTGCGTTCGCCAAGGACGCTTCCGGCACCGGCCCGTGGAAAATGTCGAGCTTCACCCCGCGCGAGCGGCTCGAGCTCGTCAAGAACGCAGCCTATTGGGACAAGGCGCGCGTGCCCAAGGTCGACAAGATGGTGCTGTTGCCGATGCCGGAGGCGAATGCGCGCACCGCCGCGCTGCTCTCCGGACAGGTCGATTGGGTCGAGGCGCCGGCGCCGGATGCGCTGCCCGAGCTCAAGCAGCGTGGCTTCAAGCTCTACGCCAACGAGCAGCCGCATGTCTGGCCGTGGCAGTTCTCGCGCATCGAAGGCTCGCCCTGGAACGACATCCGCGTGCGCAAGGCCGCCAACCTCTGCGTCGATCGCGAAGGCCTCAAGGACGGCCTGCTCGCAGGCCTGATGGTGCCCGCAACCGGCACCTTCGAGCCCGGCCATCCCTGGCGGGGCAAGCCGACCTTCGAAATCAAATACGACAAGGCTGCTGCCCAGAAGCTGATGCAGGAGGCAGGTTTTGGTCCGAACAAGAAGCTGACGGTGAAGATCCAGACCTCGGCCTCCGGCTCGGGCCAGATGCAGCCGCTGCCGATGAACGAGTATCTGCAGCAGGCGCTCGCCGAGTGCTACTTCGATGTGCAGCTCGACGTCATCGAATGGAACACGCTGTTCACCAACTGGCGCCGCGGCGCCAAGGACCCCAGCGCCAACGGCTCGAATGCGACCAACGTCACCTATGCGGCGATGGACCCGTTCTTCGCGCTGGTGCGCTTCCTGCAGTCGGGCATGGCGCCGCCGGTCTCGAACAATTGGGGCTTCATCAACAATCCCAAGTTCGACGAGCTCGTGAAGAAGGCGCGGCAGACCTTCGAACCCGCCGCGCGTGACGCCGCGCTCGCCGAGCTGCATGCGGCTTCTGTCGACGACGCAGCCTTCCTCTACGTCGCCCACGACGTCGGCCCTCGCGCCATCAGCCCGAAGGTGACAGGCGTCGTGCAGCCGAAGAGCTGGTTCATCGACTTCTCGCTGGTGTCGATGACGCCGTAAGGTGAGCACGCTGGTAGGGCTCCCCTCCCCCTTGCGGGGAGGGGTTGGGGAAGGGGGTTCACACGGGCGGTCCCTGCGTGGCCACCCCTCTCCCTAACCCTCCCCCGCAAGGGGGGAGGGAACCCTCGCATCTCGTGTCCCTTACTGAAGCCCGCGCACCCAATCGTGCGACATCACGTTAGGTAAGTCAGTGCTCGCCTATATCGCCAGACGCATCGTCTATGTCATCCCGATCGTCATCAGCGTAGCGCTGGTGTGCTTTCTGCTCGTGCACATCACGCCGGGCGATCCGCTGGTTGCGGTGCTGCCGGCCGATGCCTCGCAGGAGCTTGCCGCGCAGCTCCGCGCCGCTTACGGCTTCGACCGACCGCTGCCGGTGCAGTTCGGCCTCTGGCTGATGCGCGCGCTGCACGGCGATCTCGGCAATTCCATCGCGACGGGACGTCCCGTGCTCGCCGAGGTCATGCGCGCGGTCGGCAACACCGTCACGCTTGCGATTGCCGCTGCGATCATCGGCTTCACCATGGGCATCCTGCTCGGCCTGATCGCCGGTTATTTCCGCGAGACCTGGATCGACAAGGTCGCGACCTCCTTTGCCATCGCCGGCGTCTCAGTGCCGCATTACTGGCTCGGCATGGTGCTCGTCATCATCTTCTCGGTCCAGTTGAGCTGGCTGCCCGCGGTGGGCGCCGGACCCAACGGCTCCAACTCCTGGGCCTGGGATTGGGCGCACCTGAAATATCTCGTGCTGCCGGCGATCACGACCTCGGTGATCCCGATGGGCATCGTCACCCGCACCGTGCGCGCGCTCACCGGCGACATTCTTTCGCAGGACTTTGTCGAGGCGCTGCGTGCCAAAGGCCTGCACGAGCGGGGCGTCTTCCGTCACGTCATCAAGAACGCCGCGCCCACCGCACTCGCGGTGATGGGCCTCCAGCTCGGTTACATGCTCGGCGGCTCGATCCTGATCGAGACCGTGTTCTCCTGGCCGGGCTCGGGCTTCTTGCTCAATTCGGCGATCTTCCAGCGCGACCTGCCGTTGTTGCAGGGCACGATCCTGATCCTGGCGCTGTTCTTCGTCTTCCTCAATCTGCTGGTCGACATCGCGCAGGCCGCGATCGATCCGCGCATCAAGCGGGGCTAGCTGATGAGCGAGTTTCCGCTATCTGCGACCAGCGATGCCGCGCTCCAGGCCGCGCCCGCGAGCAAGGCACGCGGCTATTGGGCGACCGTCGGCCGCCGCATCACGCGCGACAAGGTCAGCATGGCCTGTGCGCTGGTGCTGCTCTTGATCTTCCTGTCCGCGATTCTGGCGCCCTGGCTGGGTCTGGAGGATCCCTACAAGGGTTCGATGATCCGTCGCCTGCGCCATATCGGCACGGTTGGCTACCCGCTTGGTACTGACGAGCTTGGCCGCGACATGCTGGCGCGGCTGGTCTATGGCGGCCGGCTGTCGCTGGTCATCGGCATCCTGCCCGTGATCCTCGCGTTCTGCATCGGCACCTCGCTCGGCATCATTGCCGGCTATGTTGGCGGCAAGCTCAACACCGCGATCATGCGCACGGTCGACGTGTTCTACGCCTTCCCCTCCGTGCTGCTGGCGATCGCGATCTCCGGCGCGCTCGGGGCCGGCATCCTCAATTCCATCGTGGCGCTCACGATCGTGTTCGTGCCGCAGATCACCCGCGTTGCCGAAAGCGTCACCACCGGCGTGCGCAACATGGATTTCGTCGAGGCCGCGCGTGCCTCCGGCGCAGGGCCCTTCACCATCATGCGCGTACATATCCTCGGCAACGTGCTGGGCGCGATCTTCGTCTATGCCACCAGCCTGATCTCGGTCTCGATGATCCTGGCGGCAGGCCTCTCCTTCCTCGGCCTCGGCACCAAGCCGCCGGAGCCGGAATGGGGCCTGATGCTGAACACCTTGCGCACAGCGATCTACGTCAATCCCTGGGTCGCCGCATTGCCCGGCGCGATGATCTTCGCCGTCTCGATTTGCTTCAACCTGCTCTCGGACGGCCTGCGCAGCGCCATGGACATCAGGAATTAGGCCATGAGCGAGAGCAATACGTCTGTTGAAATGCTGGAGCCGGTCGAGGACCGCGGTGGCGTTGCGCAGCCGCTGCTTCAGGTCAATGGGCTGACCAAGCATTTCCCGGTTCGCGGTGGGCTGTTCGCGGCAAAGCGCACCGTGCGCGCGGTGGACAACGTCTCCTTCTCCGTCGCCAAGGGCGAGACCGTCGGCATCGTCGGCGAGTCCGGATGCGGCAAGTCCACCACCGCGCGCCTCTTGATGCATCTGATGCCGCGCGATACCGGCGACATCATCTATGACGGCATGACCGTGGGACAGTCGTTGAGCTTGCGCGAGTTGCGCCGCGGCATGCAGATGGTGTTCCAGGACTCCTACGCCTCGCTCAATCCGCGCCTGACGATCGAGGAATCGATCGCGTTCGGCCCCAAGGTCCACGGCATGGCCGATGGCGCGGCACGCGCATTGGCCCGCGAGCTGCTCGGCAAGGTCGGCCTGCGCCCCGAAAACTTCGCCAACCGCTATCCGCACGAGATCTCCGGCGGGCAGCGCCAGCGCGTCAACATCGCGCGGGCCCTGGCGCTGTCGCCGCGGCTGGTGATCCTGGACGAAGCCGTCTCTGCGCTCGACAAATCCGTCGAGGCGCAGGTGCTCAATCTGCTTGCCGATCTCAAGCGCGAGTTCGGCCTGACCTATCTCTTCATCAGTCACGATCTCAACGTCGTGCGCTACATCAGCGATCGCGTGCTGGTGATGTATCTCGGCGAGGTCGTCGAGCTCGGTCCGGTCGACCAGGTCTGGGACCAGCCTGCGCATCCCTATACGCGCGCACTTCTTGCTGCGATGCCGTCCTCCGATCCGGATCGTCGCACCGAGAAGCCGCCGATCACGGGCGATCCGCCCAATCCGATCGACCCGCCCTCGGGCTGCCGCTTCCACACCCGTTGCCCGTTTGCGGAGCCGCTCTGCGCAAATGCGACACCAAAGCTGACCGCGCTCGATAAGATGGGCCACGAGGCCGCGTGCTACATGGCTATACCGGGTTCAGGCCATAGCCGCGCGCCCAGAGAGGAAACCGCATGACGAGACTGACACCAAAAGAGATCAAGCCAATGGCGCAAGTCGCCGGCGTCCCCGTGGATGACGAGATCGCAACGCGCATCTCCAATTCCATCGGACCGGCCTTCGAAGGCTTTGCGGCCATCGCCGGCACGCTGCCGTTCGATCTCGAGCCCGCGCTCTATCCGATTGCGCAGACGCAGAAGGTGTCGAAATGAGCACCGAGCCTGCACTGATGACGCTCACCGAGGTCGCGCGTGCGATCGCGATGAAGCAGGTGTCCTCGCATGAGGTGACGCGCGCGCTGCTGCACCGCATCGCGCAGTGGCAGCCGCATCTCAACGCCTTCATGTCGATTGAATCAGAGGCTGCGTTGAAGGCCGCTGAGGCCGCCGACGCCGAGCTCGCCAAGGGCGAGGTGCGTGGCCCGCTCCACGGCGTGCCGCTCGCGCACAAGGACATGTATTACGACGCCGGCAAGGTCACGACTTGCGGCTCCCTGATCCGCCGCGATTTCGTCCCGACCGTGACGTCCACCGCCCTGCAGCGGCTCAAGGACGCCGGCCAGGTCCGTCTCGGCACGCTTCATCTCGCCGAATTCGCCTATGGACCTACCGGGCACAACGCCCATTACGGCCCTGTGCGCAATCCCTGGAATGTCGCGCACATCACCGGCGGCTCGTCGTCGGGCTCCGGCTCGTCGGTCGCCGCGCGCCTGACCTATGCGGCGCTCGGCTCGGACACCGGCGGCTCGATCCGCATGCCCGCGCATTTCTGCGGCGTCACGGGGCTCAAGACCACCGTTGGCCGAGTCAGCCGCGCCGGCGCGATGCCGTTGTCGCAATCGCTCGACACGGTAGGCCCGCTCGCGCGCACCGCCGAGGACTGCGCGCTGCTGCTGGCGCTGATGGCCGGCGCCGACCCCGAGGATCCTACCTGCAGCCATGAGTCGCTGTCGGACTATGTTGCCGCGACCAAGGGTTCGCTGAAGGGCCTCAAGATCGGCGTGCCCGCGTCCTTCTATGTCGACGATCTCGACAGCGCGGTCGCGCGGGTGCTGGACGAGACCATCGCTGTGCTCAAGCGCGAGGGCGCCGACATCGTCAAGGTCGAGCTGCCCGATCAGCGGCAATTGTCCTCGGCAAGCCAGCTCGTGCTCGCGGCCGAAGCTGCCGCCTTCCACAAGCGCTGGATGATCGAGCGTCCGCAGGATTACGGCCCGCAGGTCCTGATGCGGCTTCAGAATGGTCTTGCCGTTCCCGCCATCACCTATCTCGAGGCGATGCGCTGGCGCGGCCCGGCGCTCGCCGCGCATAATGCCGCCACTGCCGGCGTCGACGCGATTATTGCACCGGCCTCTCCGGTGCCGGCGCCAACGATCGAGGAGAGCGACGTCGGCGGCGGAGCGAACGCGCCGGCGCTGCTGCAGCGGCTGACGCTGTTCACCCGTCCGGTGAACTTCCTCGGCCTGCCGTCGCTCACCGTGCCATCCGGCTTCACCAGGAGCGGCTTGCCGATCGGCATGCAGCTCATCGGCCGCTCCTTCGATGAAGCAACCTTGCTGACCATCGGCGCCGCATTCCAGCGCGTGACCGATTACCACGAACGGGTACCCAAACTGCCGTCATGACAAAGCTCGTCGAGATCTCAGGCCTCAACATCCGCTTCACCGGAGAGCGCACGGTCTTTGCCGTGAACGATCTCAATCTCTCGCTCGGTAACAGTGAGGTGCTGGGCCTGCTCGGCGAGTCCGGTTCGGGCAAGAGCGTGACACTGCGTGCGCTGATGCGGCTATTGCCGCGCAAGCGCACGCAGATCGCGGGCAAGGTCAATGTCATGGGGCGCGACGTGCTCGCCATGAACGATGAGGAGCTGTCGTCATTCCGCGGCCAGACCGTCTCGATGATTTTCCAGGAACCCGCGCTCGCGCTTGATCCGGTCTACACCATCGGCGCGCAGATCGCCGAAAGCGTCGTGCGCCACGAAGGCAAGAGCTTTGCGGAGGGCAGGGCGCGTGCGCTGGAGATGCTGGAGGTCGTGCGCATCCCGTCCGCCAAGCGGCGGCTGGACGCCTATCCACACGAAATGTCCGGCGGCATGCGCCAGCGCGCGATGATCGCGCTCGCGCTCGCCTGCCGGCCGAAGATCCTGCTGGCGGACGAGCCGACCACCGCGCTCGATGCCACCGTGCAGATCCAGATCCTCCTGCTGCTGCGTGAGCTGCAACGCGAGTTCGGCATGTCCGTCATCTTCGTCACCCACGACATCGGCGTCGCCGTCGAGATCTGCGACCGCGTCGCGGTGATGTATGCCGGGCAGATCGTGGAGCAGGGGAGCCTGCGCGACATCGTCCGCAGCCCGGTGCACCCCTATGCCAAGGGCCTGCTCGCTTCGACGATCCTTGGCGCCAAGCGCGGCGCGCGGCTGGAAACCATCCCCGGCACCCCGCCGTCGCTGGCCGAGAAGCCGCACAACTGCTCCTTCGCCCCCCGTTGCGCCCTCGCCCAGCCCCGCTGCCTGGAGCAACTGCCCGCGAACGTGGAGGTCGGGCCGGGCCGGGCGGCGCGGTGTGTTCTGGCGGAGCCGGTCACAGCCGCGTCGTAGCAACGAACCCGGCCGCTTCGTCGCGAGCTCGTTGCCGACCTGACCCTGTCGCCGCTGTGAGTCGAAGTGTAGCCACGCGCACACCTGCGCTCCCTCCCCCCTTGCGGGGGAGGGTAGGGGAGAGGGGTAGCCGCAAGCGCGGTCTGAGTTCGTGGCCACCCCCTCCCTGCCCCTCCCCCGCAAGGGGGGAGGGAATGAGCGAGCCGTGCGTCCCTCACGTTGAAATGCGCGCTCCCTCAAAATTCCTCTACGACAACACCGAGTTGTCACAGTTCACCGGGAGCTCGCGGTCGCCGCGCTTCTACTTTGCATGGGGTTGTTTTCGACATTTTTGTCCCAATAGGCGGCCAGCTCCAGCAGCCCCTCAGTCCATTCGGCCGGAACTTTCCACCTTTCCCTGGGCTGGGGAGAGACGCCGACGTCTGCTATAAAAAGCCGCAAAGACTGTGGAATACCGGACTTGCACGCGGGGCTGTGAGGGGTTGATGTGGCCCATCGGGTCTTGGATTAATTCGACTGCGTTGGACGCAGGGAGAACACGATGTTAATCCGGATCGAGTACCTCTGAACGGCCTATGAATTCCGGGGTTTTTCCCCCATCCGAAAGAGATCAGACTGATGGCAGCCGTACCTGGCGTCCGCCGTTCAGAACTCGGTGACGCCTTACGCGCTTGTCGCACGGCGTTCGTCGGCGTCGGCTTGATGAGCTGCATGGTCAACCTGCTCTATCTGACCGGGTCGATCTTCATGCTGGAGGTCTATGACCGGGTGCTGCCGAGCCGCAGCATTCCGACCCTGGTGGGCCTCATCATCCTCGCCAGCTTCCTCTACGCGGCGCAGGGCGTGCTCGACATGATCCGCAACCGGATCCTGGGGCGAGTCGGCACCGCGCTCGATGATGCGCTCAACAAGCGCGTGTTCGACACCATCGTGCGGCTGCCGCTCCTGGTCGGCAGCCGCAACGAGGGCCTCCAGCCGCTGCGCGACCTCGACAATGTCCGCTCCTTCCTCGGCGGCATGGGCCCGAGCGCGTTCTTCGACCTGCCCTGGCTGCCGCTCTATCTCGCCATCTGCTTCGCCTTCCACGTCCTGATCGGCGTCACCGCACTGGTCGGTGCCATCATCCTGGTCGGGTTGACGTTGGTCACCGAATTTCTGTCCCGCCAGCCGGCGCGCGAGGCGATGGGGCTTGCCGCCCAGCGCAACGACCTCGCCTCCGCCAGCCGCCGCAATGCCGAAGTCATGGTGTCGATGGGCATGGCCGGCCGGATGAACCAGCGCTGGAGCGAGGCCAACGAAAAATATCTCGCCGGCAATCAGCGTGCGAGCGACGTCGCCGGCGGTCTCGGTGCGGTCGCAAAAGTGCTGCGCATGATGCTGCAATCGGCCGTGCTCGCGGTTGGCGCCTACCTCGTCATCCACCAGGAGGCGACCGCCGGCATCATCATCGCCGGCTCGATCCTCTCCGCCCGCGCGCTGGCGCCGGTCGATCTTGCGATCGCGCACTGGAAATCCTTTGTCGCGGCACGCCAGAGCTGGCAGCGCCTCACCCGCCTGCTGGCGCAGATGCCCGCGCAGACGATGCCGACCCAGCTGCAGGCGCCGACCAGCCGGCTCTCGGTCGAAGGCGTCTCCATGGTGCCGCCGGGCGACCAGCGCCTCATCGTGCAGGACGTCACCTTCGCGCTCGCGGCCGGCAACGGTCTTGGCGTGATCGGGCCGAGCGGCTCCGGCAAGTCATCGCTGATCCGCGCGCTGGTCGGCGTCTGGCAGCCGGTGCGCGGCAAGGTGCGGCTCGACGGCGCGGCGCTCGACCAATGGTCGTCCGACGTGCTCGGCCGCCATATCGGCTATCTGCCGCAGGACGTCGAATTGTTCGGTGGCACCATCGCGCAGAACATCAGCCGCTTCGATCCCGAGGCGACGTCCGATGGCATCATCGCTGCGGCGAAGGAAGCCGGCGTGCACGAGATGATCATCAAGATGCGCGAGGGCTACAACACGCAGGTCGGCGAGCAGGGCACCGCGCTCTCCGCAGGGCAAGCGCAGCGTGTGGCGCTGGCGCGGGCGCTCTACGGCAATCCGTTCCTGATCGTGCTCGACGAGCCCAACTCCAATCTCGACACCGAAGGCGACGAGGCGCTGACCCGCGCGATCCGCAGCGCCCGTGAGCGCGGTGCCATCGTCATCGTGGTGGCGCACCGGCCGATCGGCGTCGAGGCGGTCGACCAGATCCTGGTGCTGCGCGACGGCCGCATGCAGGCCTTTGGACCGAAGGAGCAGGTCCTCGCCCAGGTGCTCCAGCCGCGCGTGACGCCGCCGGCACCGATCAAGATCGTCAGCGAAGGCGGAGTGCCCAAACCATGAGCACGATGTCGATCGGCGGCGTGAAGCCCGCCGCGAAGAGGACCGTGCGAGAGTCGATCAAGTTCCACCTGATCCTCGGCCTTGGGATTATGCTGGTCCTGGTCGTCGGTCTCGGCGGCTGGGCGTCGACCGTGCTGATCTCGGGCGCGCTGATCGCGCCGGGCCAGATCGTGGTCGAATCCAACGTCAAGAAGGTGCAGCATCCGACCGGCGGCGTGGTCGGCGAGCTGCGTGCCCGCGACGGCGACGTGGTCAAGGCCGGCGACATCGTGGTGCGGCTCGACGACACCGTCACCAGGGCGAACCTCGCCATCGTCACCAAGAATCTCGACGCCGCGCAGGCGCGCGCGGCGCGGCTTCAGGCCGAGCAGCGCGGTCTCGACAAGCTCGAGTTCCCGCAATCGCTGGTCGATCGCAGCAGCGATCCCGACGTCAAGGCGCTGCTCTCTGCCGAAGCCAAGCTGTTCGACGTCCGCGTCAACGGCCGTGCCGGCCAGAAGGCGCAGCTCCGTGAGCGCGTTCAGCAGCTCAACGAGGAGATCGAGGGCCTCTCCGCGCAGGAGAAGGCCAAGGACAAGGAGATCGGCCTGGTGCAGCAGGAGCTCACCGGCGTGCGCGATCTCTACGAGAAGCACCTCGTGCAGATCTCGCGCCTGACCACGCTCGAGCGTGACAGTGCCCGCCTCAACGGCGAGCGCGCGCAATACATTGCTTCGCGGGCGCAGGCAAAGGGCAAGATCACCGAGACCGAGCTCCAGATCATCCAGGTCGACAAGGACATGGTGAGCGAAGTCTCCAAGGATCTGCGCGAGACCAACGACAAGATCGGCGAACTGATCGAGCGCAAGGTCGCCGCCGAAGACCAGCTCCGCCGCGTCGACATCCGCGCGCCGCAGGACGGCATGGTGCTGCAATCGACCGTGCACACCGTCGGCGGCGTCGTCACCGCCGGCGATACGCTGATGCTGATCGTGCCGCAGGCCGACGACCTTCAGGTCGAAGCGAAGGTCAATCCGGTCGACATCGACAAGCTCCAAATCGGCCAGAAGACGCTGCTGCGTCTGTCCGCCTTCAACCAGCGCACCACGCCCGAGCTCAACGGCGTCGTCAGCCGCGTCTCGCCCGATGTCACCACGGACCAGCGCACCGGCCAGAGCTACTACACCATCCGCGTCTCCATGCCGGCCGAAGAGGTCGCTCGCCTGGGCGACGTCAAGCTGATCCCCGGCATGCCCGTGGAAGCCTTCGTCCAGACCGGCGACCGCACCATGCTGTCCTATTTGATGAAGCCGCTGCACGACCAGTTGATGCGGGCGTTCCGGGAGAAGTGACGCGCGAAAGCGCGTCATCCAGGAGCGCGCTTAGCGCGCATCCGGGATATCGAGCCGCAGTCTCGCTTTCGTAAGGTGGGCAAAGGCGCAAGGCACTGTGCCCACCAATTCTGCATGAAAATTCCAATGGTGGGCACGCTTCGCTTTGCCCACCCTACGGGTCTTCGTTCTTTGCTATAGTTCGATGCGAAGCAGCCAGAAACCCGGCATCGAACATGCAATCCGTCCAGACCCCGTCGTCCATCACCACCGAATCATTCTCCGACGCAGGCCTCGCCGTTGCCCGGCTCGAGGAGATCTACGAGCGCAACACGAAGTTCCTGCGCGACCGGTTCGAGGCCTATGTCAATGGCGAAGCGATCACGACGCGGGCGCGGGCCTATTATCCCTTCGTCCGCCTCACCACCGCGACGCATGCACGGCTGGATTCGCGTCTCGCCTATGGCTTCGTCGCCGGACCCGGCGTGCACGAGACCAGCGTCACGCGGCCGGATCTGTTCCGCGCCTATCTCACCGAGCAGATCGGGCTATTGATCCAGAACCACGGTGTTCCCGTCGAGATCGGCGAGTCCGTCGAGCCGATCCCGATCCACTTCGCCTACCGCCGCGACATCAATATCGAGGCCGCCATCACCACCAGCGAGAACTCATGCGTCACGCGATCGCTACGCGACGCGTTCGACGTGCCGGATCTCGCTACCATGGACGATTCGATCGCCGACGGCACGTTCGAGCTTCAGCGTGGGGCGCCCGAGCCGCTGTCGCTGTTTCGGGCCGCCCGCGTCGATTACTCGCTGCGCCGGCTCTATCACTACACCGGCACCGATCCCGAATATTTCCAGAACTTCGTGATCTTAACCAACTACCAGTTCTATGTCGACGCCTTCGCGCAGCTCTGCCAGCAGCGGCTCCAGTCCGGCGAGGCCGGCCTCGAAGCCTTCGTCGCGCCCGGGAATGTGATCACGCGCAGCGGCGGGGCGACCAGCGGGGTGGCACCCGTGCGGGCGCCGCAGATGCCGGCTTTCCATCTGGTCGAACCCGGCTATCGCGGCATCTCCCTGATCAACATCGGAACCGGACCGTCCAACGCGCGCAACGTCACCGACCACGTTGCCGTGCTGCGTCCGCACGCCTGGCTGATGCTCGGCCATTGCGCGGGCCTGCGTAATACGCAACGGCTCGGCGACTACGTGCTCGCGCATGGCTATGTGCGCGAGGACCATGTGCTCGATCGCGAGCTGCCGCTGTGGGTGCCGATCCCGGCGCTCGCGGAGATGCAGGTCGCGCTGGAGGAGGCTGTCGAAGACGTCACCGGGCTCGAGGGTTTCGAGCTCAAGCGCCTGATGCGCACGGGCACCGTCGCAAGCGTCGACAACCGCAACTGGGAGATCTCCGGGCCGGCCGTGATCCGCCGCCTGTCGCAATCGCGCGCGGTCGCGCTCGACATGGAATCGGCCGCGATCGCCGCCAACGGCTATCGCTTCCGCGTTCCCTACGGCACCCTGCTGTGCGTCTCCGACAAACCGCTGCACGGCGAGATCAAGCTCGCGGGCATGGCCAGCGAATTCTACCGCCGCCGCGTCGGCCAGCATCTCGAGATCGGCCTGAAAGCGCTGGAGCGGCTCAAGCAGCAGGAATCGGAGCGGTTGCATTCGCGAAAACTTCGCAGTTTCGCCGAAGTCGCGTTCCAATGACGCGCTTACTGCCCGCGACCGCAAGGACAGGAGAACTGTCGTACGAACATTGACGTCTCGGTGAAGACCGCGCTCCGGAATATCGCGGCGAGGGAGGGGTTATCACCTCGTCCGGGGTGTCTTGGATCGAGACAGGAGACATAGATGATCGCAACGATGATCAGGTTCGTCGCGGTGGGAACGTTTGCGGCGCTGCTGGTTTCCCCCGTGTATGCCGCAGGGGGAGGTGGAGGCGGCGGTGGTGGCGGCGGCGGTGGCACCGATCCTTATGGCGGCGCCTATTCAACGCCTAGCACCGCCCAACCGGCCTATCCCCAACCGGCCTATCCGAAGCGTTACGGAACGAAGACTGGCCAGAAACACAAGAAACCAAACAACCAGTCGAGCATTGACGATCCGGCATTCGCCGCCGGCTATCGCGTCGCCTATGACACCATCTACGAACGCAACGACTATGCGGCCGCGATCGATCAATTGAAATCGCTCGGCCATGACGACCATCCGAACGTCGCCAACCTCATCGGCTATTCGTATCGCAAGCTCGGCGACTACGCGCAATCGCAGGTGTGGTACCAGCGCGCGCTCAAGGCAGACCCGAACCACGTGCTGACCTGGCAGTACTACGGGCTTTGGCAGCTCGAGCAGGGCAATCGCGAGCAGGCGATGTATCACCTGAGCCGGATTGCCGCCATTTGCGGGACGGATTGCGAGGAGTACAAATCGTTGGCCGCGGCGCTGGAGAAGCCGACCGGCACAGCGCTCGCGTACTGACGGCGCAAGGTGGCTTCGCGCGCGACGCGCAGCCGTCGTGTCTGACGAACCATGTGACGAGGAGGCGGGATGACCCTCCCGTCCTCGTTCGTGGAGCTGTCGCGGTTACGGCCGGCGAAGCCGCCTGCACGAAGCCGCCTGCACATGGTGACAACGAGCCAGATTTTCAGCATTGTCCGTTCGGGGGCGCGAACGGGACAATTGGATGCCGCTTACGCGCGACAAGATCATCGGCCATGACCTCGAACGGCTGGCCTTTCGCTTCACCATGACGAGCGAGGGCGAGGTCGTGCAGTGTCAGATCAGCGACGCGGCGCTGGATGAACTCGCGGGCATGCAGGGCACCGAAAGCAGCGCGCGCCAGGCGCAGTTCCTGTCCCTGCGCGAAACCATCGAGCGGATCGCATCAGATCTCTACGACGAGGCGCCGCGGTTCAAGGGCTATGTGGTGCGGATTTTCATGCGGCATTTGAGAAGGTGACGTAGGTCTTCTCTGCGAGCAAATCTCTCGCCGTCATCCTGAGGTGCTCCCCTTGCTTCGCAAGGGGAGCCTCGAAGGGCGACGGCCCGGCTGCATCTCGGCCGTTCATCCTTCGAGGCTCCCACGTGGCGCGTTGCGCCACATGCCTCGCACCTCAGGATGACGGTCTAGAAAACGTGACAGCCGCCGGCGTCGAAAAGCTCACCCCTCCAACTTCTTGAGCAGCAACTTCAGCGCCGTCGCTGCGAACACCTGCATGTTGGCAAACCGGTCGTTGTTGCCCGTCTCCAGCGTCATCACCTCCGCCGCGGGGCCCGCGACCGCCATGCAGCTGTGGCCGGCTGCATCGCCGTAGCGGTTGCCGGTGGGGCCAGCTGCGCCGGTTTCGGACAGACCCCAGTCGCATTTGAAGCGGCTGCGCATCTGTTCAGCGAGGAGTTTCGCATAGGGCTCCGATGAGGATCGAAAGCCCTTCATTCCATCGTCCGAAATATCCATCAGCACACGCCTTGCATCGCGGGTGTAGACCACGGCGCCGCCGAGGTAATAGGCCGATGCGCCGGGCACCGCGAGCAGGCTGGCCGAGATCAGGCCGCCGGTCGAGGATTCCGCGACCGCGATGGTCTGTTTGCGCGCGACCAGTTTGGCCGCGACCTGTTCCGCAATGCCGACGAGCTCTTTCATCCTTTTGACCTCTCATTCCCTCGCAACCGAGCTGCGACTTCCTAGCATATGACAGCGGCCTTGGCCGAGTTGCGGGCGGCGGGCTGGCCTGCTTGAATAGCGGACAAAGCGGAGCGGCCAAGTGCCGCCCGCGAGAAGACGTGACGAGGAAACGTGAGAAGGGAGACGTCATGGCGTCCCTGATCGCCGGCGGGGTGGATTGCGACGTGCATCCGGCCGTGCCGCATCTGACCAGCCTGCTGCCCTACCTGAACGACTATTGGCGCGATCAGGTGACGACGCGCGGCATGGTCGATCTCGTCTCACAATCCTACCCGAAGAACTCGCCGATCGTGGCGCGCCCCGATTGGCGTCCCGAGACCGGCAAGCCAGGTGAAAGCCTCGAGGATATGCAGCGCCATGTGCTCGATCCCTTCCAGCTCACCCACGCCATCTGCAATCCACTATACGGCGTGCAGATGGTGTTTTCCGAGGACATGCAGGCCGCCTTCTGCCGCGCGCTGAACGATTGGCTCGTGAAGGAATGGCTCGATCGCGATCCGCGGCTGCGCGGCTCAATCGTGATCCCCACGCAAAGCGTCGAAAAGTCCGTCGCCGAAATCGAACGCTGCGCGCAGGACAGGCGCTTCGTGCAGGTGCTGATGCTCGTCATGGGCGATTCGCCGCTCGGCAAGCGCGCGCTGTGGCCGATCTATGAGGCGGCGGAACGGCTGGACCTCCCCATCGGCGTCCACGCCGGTTCCGCCTATCACAATCCGCCGAGCGCCGTGGGTTGGGGGTCCTATCACATCGAGGATTATGTCGGTCAGGCGCAGGCGTTCCAGACCCAACTGACCAGCCTCATTGTCGAAGGCGTGTTCGCCAAATACCCGCGTCTGAAAATGGTGATGCTGGAATCCGGCGTCTCCTGGATCGCGCCCTATCTCTGGCGCCTGCACAAGTTCTGGCGCGGGGTGCGGATGGAGACGCCCTGGGTCGATCGTGCGCCGCTGGAAATTGTGCGAAGCAACATCCGCTTCTCGTTACAGCCATTTGATGCGCCGCCGGAACCCGAGACATTAATTCGCCTGTTTGATCATATGCAGTCCGACGAATTGGTCCTATTCTCCACGGACTATCCGCACTGGCAATTCGACGGCCAGGATGCGCTGCCCGAAGGTCTGTCCCCCGATCTCGTGCGCAAGATCATGATCGACAATCCGCATGCAACCTATCCCCGCCTGAGTTAGCCCGCTGCCAAAGGAGGCAAGGCGATGAATATCCAGTTCCGCGAGAGCACCGAAGCTGCTTCCCCTCTGACGACCAAGACCGCGATCGCGGACTGCGACATCCACCCGGCACGCGCGACCCGCACTGAGCTCTATCCTTACCTCGCCAAGCGCTGGCAGCATCATCTCGAAGTCTACGGCGTTCATGCCTATCAAGGCATGATGGAAGGCCCGCCCTATCCGAAGGCCCAGCCCAACGCATCGCGCCGCGACGCCTATCCGCCGGAGGGCGGTCCGCAAGGTTCCTCGCTCTCCTTCATGCAGAAGCAGCTGCTCGATCCCAACAACGTGCAACTCGGCGTGCTCAACCCGCTCAACACCGGGCAGGGCATCCGCAATCACGAGCTCTCGGCCGCGCTCTGCTCGGCTATCAACGACTGGCAGATCGACAAATGGACCAGCAAGGACAAGCGGCTGAAAGCCTCGATCGTCGTCGGCAATGAGGACGGGCTGTCGGCCGCAGCCGAAATCCGCGAGCGCGCCGGCGACAAGAACTTCGTCCAGGTGCTGCTGCTCAGCCGCAACGTCGAGCCGCTCGGCCAGCGCCGCTATTGGCCGATCTACCAGGCCGCGGAAGAGGCCGGGCTTCCCGTCGGCGTCCATGCCTTCGGTTTCGGCGGCAATCCGATCACGCCGTCGGGCTGGCCCAGCTATTATATCGAGGAGATGGTGGGCCACTCGCAGTGCCAGCAATCGGCGCTCGCAAGCCTCGTGCTCGAAGGCGTGTTCGAGCGCTTCCCGAAACTGAAGATGGTGATGATCGAGGCCGGCTTCGGCTGGGCGCCGTCGCTCGCCTGGCGATTGGACAAGGCCTGGCAGCGACTGAGGAGCGAAGTGCCGCATGTGAAACGGCCGCCGTCCGAATATATCCGCGAGCAAGTGTGGTGGACCACGCAGCCGATGGAAGACCCGGAGCGGCGCGAGGATCTGTTCGACGTCATCAAATGGATCGGCTGGGACCGCCTGCTGTTCGCGACGGACTATCCGCATTGGGACTACGACGAGCCTTCGCGCGTCTTGCCAGCGGGCGTCAGCGAGACCAATCGCGAGGCGTTCTATCTCGGCAATGCGCAGAAGCTTTACGGGATTAGTTGATGGCGCGGCATGTGATTGCGCCGGTGGATGAGCTTCCGCCAGGCACGCGAAAATTTCTCGAGATCGACGGACGGCCGATCGCGATCTTCAACATCAAGGGCGAATATTTCGGCCTGATGAACCGCTGCCCGCATCAGGGCGCGGCGCTATGCGAGGGCCCACTGATCGGGCTCGCCCAGTCAAAAGATCCCGGCGAGATCGAATACACGAAACTCGGCGAGATCATCCGCTGCCCCTGGCACGGCTGGGAGTTCGACATTCGCACTGGCCAGTCCTACTGCGATCCCCGTCGCTTCCGCGTGAAGGCCTATCCGGCCCATGTCGAGCCGGGCGCGAGCGTGGTGAAAGGGCCGTATGTCGCCGAGACGATCCCGGTCAGCATCGAGAGCGACTACGTGGTGGTGGAGCTGTAAGCCCACCGCGCAGAAGCTGCGCTCCCTCGCCCCGTTCTTACGGGGCCGCGACGGGCTTCGCCCGCGCTGAGAGGATTGGGGTGAGGGGCCTCTCTCCGCGCATGAGATCGTCGACGGACCTGTACCCCCTCACCCGAATTCGATCTGCGATCGAATTCGACCTCTCCCCGCAAGCGGGGAGAGGTGAAGAGAGCGCCCCGGAATGACCATCAATGGCCCGCGACCGGCTCCACCACCGGATCATACGTCGGCACAGCCTTGCCGCCGCGGCGATACACTGCCGACGCCGCGATGATGCCAAGCAGCGCCGCGAACATCAGCCAGAAGCCGGGCGAGGCCTTGTCGCCGGTCTTGTCGATCAGCCAGGTCGAGGCGAACGGCGTGAAGGTGCCGAACAGGGCGGCTGCGAGCGCGAAGGCGAGCGAGAAGCAGGTGGTGCGGACATGTGCCGGCACGATCTCGACCAGCGCACCGAGCATGGTGCCGCTGTAGACGCCGAAATAGAACGAGAACATCATCTCCACCGCGAGCAGCTTGCCGAAAGTCGGCGCCGCCACGAGCCAGTGCAGCGCCGGATAGGCGGTGACCAGCGACAGGCAGGCGATGGTGATCAGCACCGGCTTGCGGCCGATGCGGTCGGACAGGGCGCCGCCGACCGGATTCCAGATGAAGTTGGTCACGGCGACCAGCAGCGTCACGAGCAGCGCGTCCTGCGTCGTCAGCTTCAACACGTTCTTGCCGAAGGTCGGCGTGTAGACGGTGACGAAGTAGAACGTCGTCGTGGTCAGGACCGCGATCATCATGCCGAGGATGACGATGCGCCAGTTGGCGAGCGCGGAGGCGAACACCTCGCGCGCGGTCGGATGCTTCTTCATGGCGAGGAAGGCCGGCGTCTCCTCGAGCGTCCGCCGAAGCAGGAAGATCAGGGGAATGATCAGGCAGCCGACGAAGAAGGGGATACGCCAGCCCCAGGCGGCGACGGTGTCGGCCGGCATTATCTCGGACAGGATGTAGCCGAGGATCGAGGCCACGAAGATCGCGACCTGCTGGCTCGACGACTGGAACGAGGTGTAGAAGCCGCGATTGCCGGGCGTTGAGATCTCGGCGAGATAGACCGAGACGCCGCCTAGCTCGACGCCGGCGGAGAAGCCCTGCAGCAGGCGGCCGATCAGCACGATGATCGGCGCCGCGATGCCGATGGTTGCATAGCTCGGGCAGAACGCGATCACCACGGTGCCGAAGGCCATGATGCCGAGCGTGACGATCAGGCCCTGGCGACGGCCGATGCGGTCGATATAGGCGCCGAGCACGATCGCGCCCACGGGCCGCATCAACGCACCGAGCCAGAACACGCCGAAGGTGTTGAGCAGCGAGGCGGTCTCGTTGGAGGAGGGGAAGAAGGCCTTGCCGATGGCGGCGGCGTAGAAGCCGAACAGGAAGAAGTCGAACTGCTCGAGGAAATTGCCTGATGTTGCGCGCAGGATCGCGCCGATGCGCGACTTGATCTCGGGCGGATTGGTTGCTGGTCCAGCCATGACGTTACTCCCTTCAAAACGCGGCCGGACCGGAACTCATTTCACGGCAAGGCAACAGAGTGCGACAATCTGTCCTACCCCTTCCCGCGCGGGACGCAGCGAGTCAACCTTTTTGCTGCGGAAGCCGATGATTTTTCAGGCTTTATTCTGCGTTGCGGCGACCACCCATTGGCGGAATGCGGCAAGCTTCGGCGCCTCGCGGCGGCCCTCCGGCGAGACCAGGTAAAAGCCGGCATCGGCCGGCAACGCGATCTTGAAGGGGACCACGAGCCGGCCCTTGGCGATGTCGTCCTGAACGTACGAGGTCCGCCCCATCGCGACGCCGATGCCGTCGATCGCAGCCTGGATGGTCATGAAGATCATGTCGAAGGTGATGCCGGGCTGCTTGGCGATGTCGGCCGGCAGGCCTGCCGCGGTCAGCCACAGCCGCCAGTCATCGCTGTTGGCGTTCGAGGTGTGCAGCAGCGGATAGCCTCTCAGATCCTCCGGCTGGCGCAGTGGCTTGTCGCCGCGCAGGAGTGACGGGCTGCACACCGGAAACAACTCGTCCGCCATCAGCCAGTCGGCGCGCAGGCCTGGCCACTGGCCGCGTCCGTAGCGGATCGCGGCATCGACATTGTCGCGCTGGAAGTCGACGAGGTTGGCCGATGTGGTGATGCGGACATCGATGCCGGGGTGCTGCTCCTGGAAGTCGGTGAGCCTTGGCAGCAGCCATTTCGCGGCGAGCGAGGCCAGCGTCGAGACCGTCAGCACCTTGTCGTCGTCCTTCCGCAGCAGGCGGTCGGTGGCGAGCCTGAGATCGTTGAAGGCGGCGCGGACGCCCGGCAGGTAGTCGCGCGCCTCCGGCGTCAGCGCCAACGCGCGGTTCTGCCGGACGAACAAGCGGATGCCGAGTTCCTCCTCGAGCCGCCGGATCTGATGGCTGATCGCGGTCTGGGTCACGTTCAGCTCGGCCGCAGCCAAAGTGAAGCTGAGATGGCGTGCGGCGGCCTCAAACGCCCGGAGTCCGTTCAGGGAGGGCAATCTGGCAGTCATTTGGCAACATGATACATGACGTTATATCATGCGAAAGGGTACAAATTGTCGTTTGTCGCAGCGCACTAGGAAGCAGATATTAGCGGCTAAGTTAGCTCCAGGAGCTGAACATGTCTACTTTGACCCACAACTCGATGACAAATCATCATGCGCCGAGCCTGATCCACCGGATCGGCGAGACCCTCCACGTATGGCACGAGCGCTACCGGACCCGGCGCGAGCTTGCCCACTGGACCGACCGTGACCTCCATGACGTCGGCCTGTCCTGGAGCGATATCGCCGTCGAGGCTGAGAAACCCTTCTGGCGGGCCTGATCGGCCGCCAGGCCGACGCCGCCTGATCAGGGGCGCCGGCGGTCCCCTCTCCACTGGGCATGTGTCATGAGCACTCTTCGCCTGGAAGACCTGAAGCAATATTCGGATACGCTGCGCACCCGGCACGGTGAGGCGATCAACGTCCGCTTCGTCGAGCCGCGCGACACCGAGGAGCTACAGCACTATTTCCGTTCGCTCTCGACCCGTTCCCGCTACAACCGCTTCTTCGGCGCGATCAGCGAGCTGCCGAAGGGCTTGCTGAACGACTTCCTCCACGTCGGCGAGCGCGAGCGCTTCACCGTGGTTGCGACCAAGATGGTCGACGGCTTCGAGACCATTGTGGCCGAGGCGCGCTACGCCTTCCACGAAGCGAACGCGACGCTCGAATTCGGCCTCTCGGTCGACGACCGCTGGCAGGGCCACGGCATCGCCACCGCGCTTTTGAAGAATCTCGAATGCCGCGCGGCCGCGCTTGGCGCCGAGCACATGTTCGGCGACACGCTGCGCTCCAACGAGAGCATGATCTCGCTCGCGCGCAAATCCGGCTTCGGCTTCGTCAACCATCCGGACGACTGGAAGCTGGTGCGCTTCGACAAGGAGATCGCCGTCGCGCCGAAAGACATTCCCTGTGCGAGCTGGCGTCTTGCCGCCCTTTCCCGTCAGGCCGAAAGTCCCTCAGCCTTGGCCTGACATCACTCCAAGCCCGGCCTGGCGAAACCAGAGCCGGGCATTTTTTTTGCCCTCACGCAGCAGTGTCGTTTTTGAAGTCAGTCGAGGTCGCGATCGTTCGCCACTCCGCCAGCTCCTTCGCGACGAACGCGTTCTTCGCTTCAATCCGTTCCACCGTATCGCTGCCAAGCGGCAACCGCAGCGGCGGGTTCTTGGCGTCGGCGAGCTTCAGGAAGGCCTGCGCCAGCTTGCGCGGGTCGCCGCGCTGGCCGCCATTGGCGTCGGCTGCACGCGCTCGGGTCTTGCCGACGCTCTCGTGATAGTCGTCGATCTGCATCGCCGTGCGGGACAGCGAGGTCTCGTCGAGGAAGTCGGTGCGGAAGAAGCCCGGCTCGACCACGGTCACCTTGATGCCGAGCGGCGCAACTTCGCCAGCCAGCGCTTCGCTGAGGCCTTCCACCGCGAACTTGGTCGCTCCATAGACGCCCCAGCCGGGATAGCCGGCGTAGCCGCCGACCGACGAGATGTTGATGATGTGGCCGGAACGCTGGCGGCGCATATGCGGCAGCACCGCGCGGGTGACGCCGAGCAGCCCGAACACGTTCGTGCCGAACAGCTTTTGCGTCTCGGCACCGCTGGCTTCCTCGATCGCGCCCAGAAGGCCGTAGCCGGCATTGTTGACGAGGATGTCGATGCGCCCGAATTTCCTGACCGCCTGGCCCGCAGCCTCATGCGCCTCGGTCTCGCTGGCCACGTCGAGCCGGGTGGCGAGCAGCCGTTCGTGACTGCCGAGCCGGGCGGTGACGGTCGATGGGTCGCGCGCGGTCGCGACCACGGCGTCGCCGGCCTTCAACGCCGCTTCGGCGATCAGTGCGCCAAATCCGCGAGACGCTCCTGTGATGAACCAGACACGCATGGTGTTGCCCTTTCCGTTCTTGGCTCCGGCGAAATGCCGAGGCCGATGGGCAAGGTGTAACGGCTCGCTATAGCTGAGATAATCCACTATATATTTGGCAAGCTATTGAGAATAATTCAGTAATGCGGATAGACCCATCCGACCTTGCGACCTTCCTCGCCATTGCCCGCCACCGCAGCTTTCGCGCGGCGGCGACCGAACTCGGCGTCACGCCATCCGCGCTGTCCCATGCTCTGCGCAATGTCGAGGAACGGTTGGGCCTCAGGCTCCTGAACCGCACCACCCGCAGCGTGGCGCTCACCGAGGCCGGTGAGCGGCTGTTTGCCCGCATCACGCCGGCCTTCCGTGACATCGACGATGCGCTCGAGGACCTCAACAATTTCCGCGGCAAGCCTGCCGGGACGCTGCGCTTCACCGCCGCGCGCCAGTCGGCGCAGCTCGTGCTGCTGCCGATCGTGACACGCTTCCTGAAAGCGTTTCCGGATATCAGCGTCGAGATCGTGATCAATGACGTCCTGATCGACATGGTCGCGGCTGGCTTCGATGCCGGCGTGCGTTTTGGCGAGACGATTGCCGCCGACATGATCGCGGTGCCGGTCGGCCCGCGTCACCGTTTTGCCGTGGTCGGCTCGCCCGGCTTCTTTAGGGCGCACAAGGCGCCGAACACGCCGCACGATCTGAAGGGCCTGCCGTGCATCCGCTACCGCTTCACCAGCGGCGCGCTCTATCACTGGGAGTTCGAGCGCGGCGGCATCGAGCTCGCCATCGACGCCACCGGGGCGCTCACGATGAACGACCAGGACCTGATGGTCGATGCAGCGCTCGACGGAATCGGTCTCGCCTATGTGTTCGAGGCCCAGGTGGAGGCGCTGCTCGCCAAGCGCAAGCTGGTGCGCGTGCTCGCCGACTGGTGCCCGGCCTATCCAGGCTTCTTCCTGTATTATCCGAGCCGCCGCCAATTGCCGGCGGCGTTGCGCGCCTTCGTGGATTTCGCGCGGGCGCCTGCCGCGTAGCCCGGTTGGACTTTCGCCGCAGCGCTCTACTTCCCCGTGAACACCGCCTTGCGTTTCTCGATGAACGCCTGCACGGCTTCCTTGTGATCGGCGGTCGTGGTGAGGCGGATCAGCCGCTCGGCCTCGTGATCGCGGGCGGTCTCGAAATCGAACAGCAAGGCCTCGTCGAGATTGTCCTTCATGTAGCGCAGAGCCACGCGCGGGCCTTCGGCGAGCGACTTTGCCAGGGCGAAGGCTTCAACTTGCAGCTTGTCGTCGGGCACGACGCGGTTGACGAGGCCGATGGCTTCGCAGCGCGCGGCATCGACCCGGTCGCCGGTGAACAGGAGCTCGCGCGCCCGCGCGGTGCCGACCAGACGGGTAAGCAGCCAGGCGATGCCGTAATCGCCGCTCAGCGCGATGCGGGCGTAGCCGGTGGCGACGAAGGCCGATTGTGCGGCGATGCGAATGTCGCAGGCCATGGCGATCGCGAGACCCGCGCCGACTGCCGGCCCAGGCAGCGCGGCGATGGTCGGCTTGCGCACCGACACCAGCGCGCCGGTGAGCAGCCGCTGCCGCTCCTGGAGATCGGCGACGCGGTCATCAAGCGACATTTCCAGCTTCTTCTGGTCGCGATGCGCGCCCATGCCCTTGACGTTGCCGCCGGCGCAGAAGGCTTGGCCGGCTCCGGTGAGCAGCAGTGCACCGACATTGCGGTCCTCGCCGCAGGTGCGGATCATCGTGCGCAGCGCTGGCGTCAGCGTGTCCGACAGCGAGTTGCGCGCTTCCGGCCGGTTCAACGTGATCACCGCGACGCGGTCGCGGATGACGCAAAGGAGTTCATTGGTGCCGGTGTCGATGGTGGTTTCCGTGGTCATGTCGCTCCCCTTGTTCTTGTTGTCATTGCGAGGAGCTCGTGACAAAATTGCAAAGCAATTTTGCACTGAAGCGACCAAGCAATCCAGCCTGTATCCGAGGAGACATCTCTGGATTGCTTCGCTTCGCTCGCAATGACGGTTGTTGTAACGTTATCGCCTCAAAACATTGCGCCTCAAAACTTCTCCACCCACGGCCGCAGCTCCAGCTCCCAGCTCCAGGCGCTGCGCGGCTGCTGCAACACGTTCCAATAGCTCTCCGCGATCGCGTCGGGATCGAGCATCGAGTCCGGCTTGTCCGATGCTTCCGCGCGCGCAGCGCTGCGGATGCCGCCGTCGATGACGAAATGCGCGACATGAATGCCTTGTGGCGACAGCTCGCGCGCCATGCTCTGCGCGAGGCCGCGCAGCGCGAACTTGCCCATCGCGAACGGAGCGGACTGGGCATAGCCCTTGACGCTGGCGGAGGCGCCGGTGAACAGGATCGCGCCATGCTTGTTCGGCAGCATCCGTCTCGCCGCCTGCTGCCCCACCAGGAAGCCGCCATAGGCGCTGACCGCGATCGCCTGCGCGACGTCGGCCGGAACCAGGTCGACGAACGCCCCGCGCAAGCGGCCGCTGGCATTGTAAATGACGAGGTCGGGCGTGCCGATTTCGCGCTCGACGAGGCCGAACAGACGCTCGACCTCATCAGGCTCGGTGGCGTTGCAGGCATAGGCCTTTGCGCCGGTCTCGCTACAGAGCGCGCCGAGCTTTTCGATCTTGCGCGCGGCAAGCGCGACGCGAATGCCCTGGGCGGACAGCAGCCGCGCCAGCGAAGCGCTCAGGCCTTCGCCGGCACCGACGATGAGGGCGATCTTGTATTTCGGGTGTTCCATGGCGTGATCTCTCGAGCTAAGGAGCCAGTGATCTAGGCATGGGCCGCGCAAACAACCAGCCGGATCGCCAGTTGGCGCGATCACAATTCCGCAGAGCGAATTGCCCCTTCACGGCGATCATGCCTCCCTGACAATTTGCGGCTTTATCCGTATCCGCGACTGGAGCATGATCGACATCATCCCAAGCGGCAAGCGCTAAAGCGGCGCAAAATGTTCGCGGGGCGCGGAAACGAAGAGGACGATCATGCACAAGCCGGTCACAGGGCAGCCAAAAAATGTCGCGGCCGAACAATCCGGCCTGCTGGCGCCCGATACCACGGGCATGAATTTCTACCGCGCCGATCAGGCGCTGACGGATCTGTTGCGCATCCACCTGCCGGAGACATTGTTCCGCCACATCGAGCCGCATCTCGATCGCCTCGGCGAACTCGCCGGTGGCCGGCTCGACGAATGTACGCGCCTCGCCGACCGGCACACGCCGGTGCTGCACCAGCGCGACAAGTTCGGCCGCGACGTGCAGTGGATCGAATATCACCCGGCCTATCGCGAGTTGGAGAACGCCGCTTTCGGCGAGTTCGGCATCCACGCGCTCTCGATCCGCAAGGGCATCATGGGCTGGCCGGACAAATATCCCGTCGTCGCCAAGCACGCCTTCACTTTCTTGTTCAACCAGACCGAATTCGGCATGGGCTGTCCGATCAACGTCACCGACGGCTGCGCCAAGCTGCTGGCGAATTTCGGCAGCGAGGCGCTGAAGGCGAAATATCTTGATGGCCTCACCCAAACCGACATGAGCAAGCTGACGCAGGGCGGCCAGTTCATGACCGAAAAAGAGGGCGGCTCAGATGTCGGCACGCTGACCACGCGCGCGGTGCAGGAGGGCGACCATTGGCGCCTCTACGGCGAGAAATGGTTCTGCTCGAATGCCGATGCCAAGGTCGTGATGCTGCTGGCGCGGCCCGAAGGCGCCGGCCCGGGCACGCGCGGCGTCGGCCTGTTCCTGATGCCGCGCTTCCTCGACGACGGCTCGCAGAACAACTATCGGATCGTGCGGCTGAAGGACAAGCTCGGGACACGTTCGATGGCCTCAGGGGAGATCAAGCTCGAGGGTGCGATCGCCTATGCCGTGGGCAAGCTCGATCGCGGCTTTGTGCAGATGGCCGAGATGGTGAATTCCTCGCGGCTCTCCAACGGCGTCAAATCCACCGCGCTGATGCGCCGCGCCTATCACGACGCGATTACGGTGGCGAAGAACCGCGTGGTGTTCGGCAACCGCATCATCGACCTGCCGCTCGGGCGACGGCAGATGCTGAAGATCATGCTGCCGGTCGAGCAGGCGCTGTCGATGAGCTTCCTTACCGCCGACGCGCTCGACCGTGCGGAAGCGGGTAGCCAGGATGCGGCGGCGCTGTTGCGCATCCTCACGCCAACACTGAAATTCCGTGCCACGCGGGATGCGCGCAAGGTCTGCGGCGATGCGCTCGAGATGCGCGGCGGTATCGGTTATATCGAGGAGTTCGCCACAGCCCGCCTGCTGCGCGATGCGCATCTTGGTTCGATCTGGGAAGGCACAGGAAATATCGTCGCCATCGATGCACTCAAGCGCGCGGTCGGCCGCCACGGCGCCGAATCCGCGCTCGCGGCTGACCTGCATGCCCGGCTCGACGACAGCGCGTCCGTGCCGCAGGCCTGGCGCGACCGTTTGCGCGGCCTCGTCGATCGCGCGGTGGGCTTCGCACGTGAGGTCGCTGGCAAGGTGGACAACGAGGCCGATGCGCGGCGCGCGACGAGCCTGCTCTATCATGTCGCCAGCGCAGTCGCGCTCGCCTGGGAGGCGCATCGCATCCACGACATGCGCGGCGATGCGCGCCGGCTGCTGCTGTCGCGGCTGGTGATCGATCACCGGGTGTCGCCAAGCGATCCGTTCCGGCTGACGGAAAATGCCGTGCAGCAGAAGATCGCGGCACTGCTGCTCGGCGATCGCGCGTGCGGCATGAGCGAGGTTGGCGAACTGGTTCTGGCAGCGTAGGCTGCGCTCCACGATCAAGTCAAAGAAACGCGATAGGGAGTTCTCGATGAAGGCCGCCGTCCTCTATGAAGTCAACAAGCCTCTGGTCATCGAGGATGTCAGCCTGCCGAAGCCCGGCCCGCGCGAGGTCCTGATCCGCACCTCGGTCGCCGGCCTCTGCCACTCCGATCTTCACTTCATGGAAGGCCTTTATCCGCATCCGCTGCCTGCGGTGCTCGGGCACGAGTCCGCCGGCGTGGTCGAACAGGTCGGCTCCGACGTCACTTACGTGAAGCCTGGCGACCATGTCGTCACCTGTCTGTCGGTGTTCTGCGGCACCTGCGACAATTGCACCACGGGCCGCACCGTGCTCTGCACCGACACCACGGTGAAGATGCTGCCGGGCGCGTCGAACCGGATGCAGTGGAACAGGCCGGAGAAGCTACACCAGTTCCTCAATCTCTCGTCCTTTGCCGAGCAGATGCTGGTGCACGAGAACGCGATCGTCAAAATCCGGAAGGAAATGCCGCTCGACCTCGCCGCGTTGATCGGCTGCGGTGTCATTACCGGCTACGGCGCGGTCGTGAACACGGCGAAGGTAACGGCCGGGGAGACCGTCGCCGTGATCGGTTGCGGCGGCGTCGGCATGGCCGCGATCAACGGCGCGCAGATCGCAGGCGCCGGCCGCATCATCGCCATCGACACCAACCCGGCAAAGCTCCAGCTCGCGACCAAGCTCGGCGCGACCGACATCATCAACCCCGCCGACGGCGACGTCGTGAAGCAGGTCCGCGACCTCACCAATGGCGGCGTGCATCACTCGTTCGAGGTGCTCGGCCGCAAGGAGACCGCTGAGCAGGCGTTCGGCATGCTCGCCTCGGGCGGCACCGCCACCATCGTCGGCATGATCCCGTTCGGCCAGAAGATCGAGCTGCACGGCTTCGACTTCCTGCGCGAGCGCAAAATCCAGGGCTCGTCGATGGGCTCCAACCATTTCCGCGTCGACATGCCGCGACTGGTCGATTTCTACCTGCGCGGCCGGCTGCATCTGGAGGACTGGATCTCGGCAAAGCTGAAGCTGTCGGAGATCAACGAGGGCTTCGCCAACATGAAAGCCGGCAAGACGCTGCGTAGCGTGATCGTGTTTGATAGCTGATTGGCTTCACCTCTCCCCGCTCTTTGCGGGGAGAGGTCGGATCGCCCCCGGCGATGCGCAGCATCGTCCGGCGCGATCCGGGTGAGGGGCCGTGCAGGAAAGTGCCATACGACCAACCCCTCCGACTCGTCGATCGATCGGCTGGCAAATGTTGAACTCTTGAGGGGCAGTGTGCCATGCCCCTCACCCGCCGCCTGCGCTGCGCTCCGGCGTCGACCTCTCCCCGCATTGCGGGGAGAGGTTAGAAGCCTCACCGCGACACGTGCGCCGAGACTGCCAGCCACTTCCCGTTCTTCTTGGTCCAGCAATCGGTATAGCGGCCGGTCGCTTGTTGGCCGTCGGTGGTGGTGTAGCTGGTCGCGGCATGGATGATGGCGAAGTCGCCCATGATGCGGATGACGACGTCATGGGCCTGCAGATTGCGGATCGCGATCGGCCGCGCCGTCTGCTCCAGGAAGGCCGCGCGGTCGACCAGCGTCTTGTCGGGATTGGAGCAATAGAATTCCGGCGCCAGGATCTCGTCGAAACGCCTGACGTCGCAGTTCTGCACAGAGGCGACATAGTCACGGTTGAGTGCGGTGAGCTCTTCCAGGTCCTGGCTCATGGTACTTCCTCCCTCCATGTCATTCCGGGGCGCGCGAAGCGCGAGCCCGGAATCTCGAAGTAATTTTGCTCCGTCATTGCGAGGAGCGAAGCGACGAAGCAATCCAGACTGTCGCCGCGGAAGGACTCTGGATTGCTTCGCTTCGCTCGCAATGACGGGGAAGATTAATCATCAAACATCTTCGGCGGCACGAACCCGCCGAACTCGCGCTCGATCAGCTCGGCGAGCTTGAGCGGCGTGCGATCCTCCAACCACGGTCCGACGATCTGGACACCGACCGGCAGGCCATCAGGCGCAAAACCGGTCGGGATCGCGGTCGAGGGCAGGCCGGGCAGGGTGGCGATGCCGGGCCAGGCGAGCTGGTCCGGATAGACGTGCTCCTTGCCGTCGATGATGATCCGCCGCGTTTCCTGGTCCGGCGAATGGTCATGCGGGTAGGCCGGCGTCGGCATGACCGGGCAGATCACCGCGTCGAACGTTCTGAACAACTCGCGCCATTGCGCCCGCAGCCGTACGCGTAAGGCGTTGGCCGCCTGCCAGTCGCGATGGCTGAGCGCGATACCGCGCAGCCGCTCCGCAGCTAAGCTGTTGTCTCCCTCCGGCAACGCCGCTGCCGCCGCTTTCGCACCGGCATAGATGTCGGGCGCGAAGGTTGCGCCCAGGAACGACATCAGCATGCGCATATAGAGCCGCGATGAGGCCGCGAAATCCGGCAAGAGCGGACTGCTACGTTCGATCTTCACGCCGGCCCTGGCGAGGTTGTCGGCGAGCTTGTTGATGGTTCCGCGTACGGCCGTGTCGGTCGGCAGCACCGGATCGGTATCGATCACCAGCACGCGGAAATCCTTCAGCGCGGTGTGGCGGGCTGCCGGCAGCTCAAGCTGGTAGGCCAGGCCCGCATCGATCGGATCGGGCCCGGCCATCACGTCGAGCAGCAGCGAGAGATCGGCGGCACTGCGCGCCATCGGGCCGATCACCGAGAGGTCGCGCTCGAACGGTAGCGGCGGCAGCGGCGGCGGCGTGTGGCCGCGCATGGCCACGAGGTTGAAGGTCGGCTTGTGCGCATAGATGCCGCAATGGAAGGCCGGCACGCGCAACGAGCCGCCGATGTCGGAGCCGATCGACAGCGGGCCGTAGCCCGCGGCGAGCGCCGCCGAGGAGCCACCGGACGAGCCGCCGGGCGTGCGGCCGAGAGCGTAGGGATTGTTGGTGGTGCCGTAGATGTCGTTGTAGCTCTGCCAGTCGCCGAGCCCGAGCGGCACGTTGGTCTTGCCGATGACGATGGTGCCCGCATCCTTCACCCGCGTGACCGGCAGTGCGTCTTCCCTGGCGATGAAATCCTTTTGCGCGGGAATACCCCAGGTCGTCGGCAGGCCGGCGACGTTGTAGGATTCCTTCACCGTCATCGGCAGGCCGAGCAGCGGCTTGCGCTCGCCGCGGGCCAATGCTGCGTCCGCGTCGCGCGCTGCGCGGAGGGCGCGGTCAAAATCCCGGACGCAGATCGCGTTGACCTTGCCGTCGTGCCGCTCGATGCGGTCGATCGCGTCCTGCGTGAGCTCGACCGCGGAGACCTTCTTCGCCGTCAATGCGGCCGACAGCTCGACCGCGCTCTTGAAACTCCATTCCGACTTGGCCACCACATGCTCCTGCGTTTCATTGCCCTACAATGATGCGCAGTTTTATATGATGCTGCAACCGCCGTTTGATCGGGGTTGACCTGTCCTGAGAGCTACCCCGGCAGCATCCGCTGCATCACGCGGTCGCGATAGATGAAGATGTGCGCGAGCGCCGCAGCAATGTGAATCCCGATTATGATGAGGAGCGCCCATTCCGTCGCCTGGTGCAGGCCGTCGATGGCGCGGCCGGCGGCAGCGTTGTCGGAGGCCAGCATCGGCAGCGGCACAAGATAGAAGAACGAAACGGACCATCCCCGGTAGGAAGCGAACAACCAGCCCGAGATCGTCGTTGCCAACACCAGTACATAGAGAAGCCAGTGCACAGCCTCCGAGGACAAGCGCTGCCAGACGGGCAGAGAGCTCTCGGGCGCAACGGGATGGGTGAGCCGCCAGAGAAAGCGGAGAGCCGTCAGCGCGAGGATCGCAATCCCGATCGAGATGTGAAACGTCATTGCGGCGCCCGGGCTCATGCCGCGGTGGATATCCGGCATCAGCCAGCCGATCGGGTATTGCACCGCGAGCAGTCCGACAATGAGCCAATGGAAGATCTTGGCCGGTTTCCCATAGTGCAGTTGGGCCGTCATGAGGTCGCCCCTTTCGGCGAAGTGCTCATCTAAAGCATGATCCGGAAAAGTGCGCAGCGGTTTTCCGAGAAGATCATGCTTGAACTTAAGCTAAAGCGCGATGACGATTCATCCCAATCTCATCGCGCTCTAGGGTTGAAAGTTGCGCGCAACAGCGTGTGCGAACGGATTGATCGGACCGCTGCTCATGCGCGCGTCGGCTTTGGCCGTCGCCCCCGGGATCGGAAACGCGTAACCGATGATCGTCTTGATCACCAGCCGGTCGGATGCCGGTGTCAACCCGTAGCCGACCCCGAAGTTCACGCCGAAATCGCCGACCTTGAAATCGGTCACCGCGAACAGCGTGTGCGACTGATTGGACAGGTTCTTGAAATTCCCGATCTCGCCGAGATCGCCGTAGTATTCGAAGCCCGCGAACAGGTCGTCACCGAGCTTGCGGGCGACGCGGGCTGCCGGCGTGAAATCCACATCGCCTTTGCTGCCGAAGCCGACGTCGACGATCGGATTAACGATGAATTCGTATTCGGCGTTGCGGACGCCGATGATCGGCCTGATCTCCAGGCCCCACCGTGTCTGCGCAAATTTCGGCATCTCGTAGCTCAGTTCGAAATTCACGCCGTAAAAGAAGTTGCGGTCGGCGGCGTGCGGGGAGACGAACAGCGTGCGCAGCTTGAAGGCGTCGGAGAGGAATTGCTGATTCTGCACGGAGAACGGCAGATAGAGCCCGAGCTCCCACCAATCGGTCATGCCATAGGCGAATTCCGGCGTGCCGTTGAGGCTGCCGTTGGACGGGATGCCGCCGGGGAACGGCGGGTCCTTCTGGCCGATCCCGATATAATTGAGGTGCTGCTGGATCGTGAACTGGCCGACATCGGCGATGCCGGCGTTATAGACCTGGATCTCGTCGGTGGCGTGCGCGGCCTCGCTCGAGGCCAGCAGGAGTAATGTGCAGGTCAGGCTTGCGGCGGTGACAGTGTATGAACGATGCCTCTTCATCACTGCCACCACCGCTCAGGCCGCGCCGATCAATATTCCCACTGCGAGGACGATGGCGCCACCGAGCACGATCTGGAACACCGCCTGGAGGAAGGGCGTGTCCATGTAGCGCGAGCGGATGAAGGCGATCGCCCACAATTCGATGAACACGACGACGCCGGCGATCGCGGTCGCGATCCAGAACGCGTTGGGCCAACTATCCGGCACGAGATAGGGCGCGGTGTGTCCGAGCCCGCCGAGCGTTGTCATCGCGCCGCAGGTGATGCCGCGAAGCCAGGGCGAGCCACGCCCGGTCAGCGATCCGTCATCGGACAGCGCTTCCGCAAAGCCCATGCTGATGCCGGCGCCGATCGAGGCGGCAAGGCCAACCAGAAAGGTCTGCCAGTTCTGGTGGGTGGCGAAGGCGGCCGCGAACAGCGGCGCCAGTGTCGAGACCGAACCGTCCATGAGGCCGGCGAGGCCCGGCTGCACATATTGCAGCACGAACATCCGTCGCCGCGTGCGATCCTCTTCGGCGCGCACGTCCGGCTTCAGAATTTCGTCGGTCAGCGCGACGGCACGGTTCTCATGGTGCTTCTCTTCCTCGGCGAGATCGCCAAGCAGGCGACGCACGCCGACATCCTCGGCCTGCTCGGCGGCCTTGGCGTAGAAGCGCTCGGCCTCGAACTCCATCGTCTCGACCTCTTTCCGGATCGTGTCGAGCGGCAGGTTCTTGGTCAGCCAGATCGGGCGCCGGCGCAAAAAGCCTTTGACGTCCTCGCGGCGGATCGGCGGCAGATGCTGGCCGAACCGCTCCTCGTAGAGCTGGAGCAGGCGATGCCGATGGCCGCGTTCCTCCTCGGCCATCTCCTCGAAGATCTTTGCCGTGTCCGGATATCGCTCCCGAAGGTCCTCGGCGAAAGACATGTAGATGCGGCTGTCCTCCTCCTCGGAGGAGATCGCGACCGCAAGCACCTCGCGCTCGGTCAGATCGGCAAAATTCTTCACGCGGCCCTGCTTATATAGTTTAGAATGTTTCTAAATTATATAAGGCGCCGTGGTTCTCCGGTCAAATCAACCGGCGCGGACCTTTGCGAGGAAGTGGAGTAGCAACCGGCTCACCTCGGCCGGCTGTTCCTGCTGCACCCAATGTCCGGCGCCGTCGAGGAGATGGCAGCCGAGCATCTTCGTGCACGCGCGAGCCTGCATCGTCTCGAACACGCCGGGGCGCTGGTAGGTGCCCCAATCCTGCTTGCCGGAGATGAAGCAGGAGGGCACGTCGATGCTGCGGCCGGCGAACAGTTGCAACTCGCTATTGAAAGCGCCCGACGTGCCGCAGCGATACCATTGCAGGCCGCCCTGGAATCCGGTGCGGGCGTATTCGGCGCTGTAGTACGAGAGCTCGCTGTCTGGCAGCCAATGATTGGCGGCGATCGCGGCGGGTGACGGCTTCTCCCTCGCGACCGTCTCGGCCATGGTCTCGCCAGCGTCCATCACATAGTAGGTCGGCAGCTTTGCCAGCTCATTCGCCGACCACGACTTCAGCGGATAGGGCTTGTTGTCGGTCCAATCAGCGCTCTTGTGATGATAGTAGGCGCGGAGGAAATCATGCACGCCCTGCGGTGCGCGATGCATGTCCGCGTTAGCCGCGCGTGTCGAATAGTACCATTGATAGTGTTTTCGCGGGCGCGGCAGCGCGGCAAGCTCGCGATGCACGGGATCTTCCACCGGTGGCTTCGCCGGCGCGTCGACCGTGCCAAACGGCAGCGGCGGCGCTCCGCCGAACGGGGCGCTCATCATCGTGACAGAACGAAATATGTCCGGTCGCATCAGCGCGCACCAGGCCGCGACCGGACTGCCGAAATCATGTCCCGCCAGATCGACCTGTTTGTAGCCGAACGCCGACACCAGCCCGAGCGCGTCACGCACCAGGTTGAAGAGCGAGAAGGGCTTGAGATCGCCGTCGTAATCGGCGCTCCATCCCGTGGTCCGGCCATAACCGCGCTGGTCAGGCGCGATCACGTGATAGCCGGCGTTGCTGAGCACCGGCATCACCTTCCGCCAGGAGAAGGCGAGCTCGGGAAAGCCATGCAGCAGCAGGACGCAGCGCCGCCCTTTGGTCTCGAAGCCGGCCTCCAGCACATGCATGCGCAAGCCGTTGATGCCGTCGACGTAACGCGAGCGGATGCCGGCGGGCAGGGGGATGTCGGGGAGTGTTGTCATGGTGTCCTCCACTCGGGTGGAATCGTAGGGTGGGTTAGCCGAAGGCGTAGCCCACCGCTTCTGTCGCCGCGGAAACCAAAGAGGTGGGTTACGCCACGCGTCAGCGCTTCGCGCAGCCGCAGGGCTAACCCACCCTACGGCAGTCCCGTCACACCGCCGCGCAGACGAACGCGTTGCCCTTGCGCCTGATCTTGCCAACCGACGGCGAGGGGAAATGCGCGGTGCAGCACAGCGTGTCGGTGTCGCAATAGCGTTCCAGGAAGCTGCGGCGCGTATTCGCCGCCGCGGCCGGATCGACATCGAACTTGATCGACAGCTCCGGATAAAGCGTCTGCAGCGGCGAGTGCATGAGGTCGCCGGAGAACACGGCGTCGTCCTTGCCGCGGCCCATCGCGATGGCGACATGGCCGGGCGTGTGGCCAGGTGTCGGCAGGATGCGGACATGATCGCCGATTTGATGGTCGTTGCCGACGAGCTCGTGGCGCTTGGCCTCGACGACCGGCAGCACGCTGTCGGCGAAGGGCGGGACCTCCGCCTTCGCGTTCTGCTCGGACCAGTAGTCGAACTCCTGCTTGGCGAAGACGTAACGCGCCTTGGGGAAGGTCGGCACCCAGCGCCCGTTCTCAAGCCGCGTATTCCAGCCGACGTGATCGACATGCAGATGCGTGCACATCACGAAGTCGATGTCGTCAGGCGAGAATCCGGCAGCGCCCAGCCCGCGCAGATAAGTGTCGTCGGTCTTCATATTCCATTTCGGCCGATTGGGGCGCGGCTTGTCGTTGCCGATGCAGCTGTCGATCAGGATGGTGTGATGCGGCGTCTTCACCACATAGGACTGGAAGCACAGGAGCAACACGTCCTGGTCATCCAGCGCCCTGGCCTGCCGCATCCAGTCCCGGTTTTCGGCCAGCACCTCGGCCGAAAGTCCCGGCAGCATATCCAGCGCCGGAACGAACGAGGTTTCCTGCTCGATGACGCGATGGACGGTAAGATCGCCGACCGAGAACTTCAGGCTCATGAGAACTCCCGGGGTTTACAGCATGATCCGGAAAAGTGTGCAGCGGTCTTCCGAAAAGATCATGCTCAAACTACGCCGCCGGCGGCACCGAGATCTTCACGGAGGGCCGCTCCAGCATCTTCTGGTGGAAGGCATCGAGCTTCGGATAGGCCTTGCGCCAGCCGCAATCGGCGAAGCGGAAGTCGGCATAGCCGAGCACGCAAACGAGGCCGATCTGCGAGATGTCGAACGGGCCGTTCAAGACTTCCGGCATGTTCTCGAAGCGCGCCATGCCGGTCCAGGCCCGGTTCCAGTGGTCGTCCGACCATGCCTGCCATTGCAGCCCCTGCGGCCGCACCATCTTCTCGTAGCGGCACAGCAGCATGGAATCGAGCATGCCGTTGATCAGGGAGTGGTTGGTCTTGGCCTTCCAGCGCCGCGGACCGTAATCCGGGATCAGACTGCCGCCGGCCATCTCGTTGAGATATTCGACGATGACATACGAATCCAGGATCACGTCGCCGTCATTGGTGATCAGCACCGGCAGCTTCTTCAGCGGCGTGATGCGTGAATAGTCCTCGTTGGCCGTGCCCGGCGCGACCGTTGCCGGCGTGAATTCGATCTTGTCGATCAGCCCGAGCTCGATCGCGGCAATGCGAACCTTGCGGGCGAAGGGCGAGGCGGGGGAGAAGGTGAGTTTCATTTGAAATAACCTCTATCCAGACAGACGGTCCTCATCCTGAGGAGCGCGCCCCTTGGCGCGCGTCTCGAAGGATGGACAACGAGGGATATTCGCTGGTCACCCGGCGCGAACGTCGGGTGACTTTGTTCTTGGCGCATCCTTCGAGACGCGCGCGTTGCGCGCTCCTCAGGATGAGGGCGGAGACCCTACGCCCCGATGATTTCCTGGCGCTGCTCGCCGAGGCCCTCGATGCCGAGCGTGACGACGTCGCCGACATTGAGGAAGGTCGGCGGCTTCATGCCGAGACCGACGCCGGGCGGGGTGCCGGTGGTGACGATGTCACCGGGCAGCAAGGTCATGAACTGCGAGACGTAGGAGATGCACTTGGCCATGGAGAAGATCATGGTCTTGGTCGAGCCGGTCTGGCGGCGCTGGCCGTTGACGTCGAGCCACATCGACAGGTTCTGCACGTCCTTGATCTCGTCCTTGGTGGCGAGCCACGGGCCGACCGGGCCGAACGTGTCGTGCGACTTGCCCTTGGTCCACTGGCCCAGGCGCTCGGTCTGGAAGTTGCGCTCGGAGACGTCGTTGCAGACGCAGTAACCGGCGACGTAGTTCAGCGCGTCGGCTTCCGAGACGTACTTGGCGCGGGTGCCGATGATCGCGGCGATCTCGACTTCCCAGTCAAGCTTGGTCGAACCGCGCGGCTTCTCGACGGCGTCGTTCGGACCGGAGAGCGAGGTGTTCGCCTTCAGGAAGATGATCGGCTCGGTCGGGATCGCCGCGCCCGTCTCCTTGGCGTGGTCGCTGTAATTGAGGCCGATGGCGACGAATTTCGAGATGCCGGTGACCGGTGCGCCGAAGCGCGGCTTGCCGGAAACGGTGGGCAGCGAGGCCGGATCGATGGCAGCCAGCTTCTTCAACGTTTCAGGCGAATAGGCTTCGCCGGTCAGGTCTTTCACATGCGCCGACAGGTCGCGCAACTGGCCGGATTTGTCGATGAGGCCGGGCTTTTCCGCACCCTTTTCGCCGTAACGAACAAGCTTCATTCTCGTTTCTCCCTGGAGATGGACCGATCGGTTAAATAGCTTCATGGAACACGGCGGCGGGAAATTCAACCGCTCAAAACGGGCCGCATTGCAGCCCTCTCAATTCGGTGGGTGGACCAAGGTCTCGTGCTCCGGACGCTGCGCAGCGCGAAGCGGTGCGCTGCAGAGCCGGGGCCTACGTTTCGGAGTTCTGGGTCCCGGCTCTGCGGAGCAGCGTTGCACGCTGCACCGCGTCCGGGATACGGAGATCATCCCAACGCCACAAACCTGAACGCGTCCCCGTCGCGCTTGATGTGCCCGGCCGAGAAATGCCCGCCGATCACCAGCGTCGGCGTATCGACGAAGCGCGAAAACAATTCGCGCCGCGTCGCCGCCGATTGGTTCTGGTCGGAATCCGCGGTCGAGGACCAGCCGAGATGCGCCATCTGGCAGGGGTGGTGGGCGACGTCGCCGGTGAGCAGGCCCTGCTCGCCGGCCGATTGGATGAGGATGCTCATATGGCCGGGGCTGTGGCCCGGGGTCGGGATCATGCTGATCTCCTCGCAAAGTCGGTGGTCGCTCGGGATCAAATCGGCCCGATCGGCATCGACGATCGGCTTCACGGAATCGTCGAACACGGCCTGCTTGTCCGGTTCGGTCGAATGGTCGCGCCAGTGCTCGTATTCGGTCCTGCCGAAGACGTAGCGCGCGTTGGGAAAGGTCGGCACCCATTTGCCGCCGGCGAGTTTCGTATTCCAGCCGACATGGTCGACGTGGAGATGCGTGCACAGCACGGTGTCGATGCTGTCAGGCGCAAAGCCTGCCGCGGTCATCGTCTCCAGGAATGGCGTGGAACGATTGTTCCAGGTCGGGACGCTGCGGCCCTGCTTGTCATTGCCGAGCCCGGTATCGACCACGATGCGTTGCGACGGCGTCTCCACCACCAGCGAGTGGATCGACATCTTCAGCCGGCCCTCTTCAGTGGCGAAATGCGGGATCAGCCAGGGCAGCTTCTGGATCTCTTCATTGCTCGCCAGCGGCAGGATGAAGCGGGTCGAGCCGACCGTCTCCAATTCCACGACCTTGGTGATTTTGACCCTGCCGACCTTCCACTGCATCGGGCGTTTCCCCATTTTCTTGTTTGCGTCCCCCAATCGTCATTCCGGGGCGATGCGTAGCATCGAACCCGGAATCCCGAGATTGTAGTGCGAGATTCCGGATTCGCGACTTTGTCGCGCCCCGGAATGACGAGGAAGGACAATTGGCAGCGAAAGATGCGGGTTTCCGCCGCCAAGCGCAATGGATCATCCGTCATGATGTTGCGTTATCGGAGGAACCTGGAACAAACCAGACGACGAGCCAAGGGGGAGCCCATGCCAGAGCTTTCCATTTCCGTCGACAAGCTCGCCTTCATCATCGAGAAGGCGCGCGAATTCGACGTCAAGGAATTGGACTCCGATCCGGATTCCGGCTCGAACCCGACCGATGACGACGCCATCGATGTCCTCGAAGACAATGGCTCCGACCCCGTGGCCAGCGAGCTCGGCGGCTTCATCGCTGCGCTGAACGAGGACGAGCAGGTCGATCTGGTTGCGCTGACCTGGCTCGGGCGCGGTGAGGGCACGATCGATGATTGGGACGATCTGAGGGCCCGCGCCGTGGAGGCGCGGGGCGCATATCGCAGGCCGCGGCACGAGACGGTGCAATATCTGCTCGGCGACCCCATGCTCGGCGACCTCCTGGCGGACGGGCTCGACGAATTCGGCGTCGACTGGACCGATGAGCGTCTCACCGCAGATTCCTCCGATCCCAGCGAACGGGACGAGGACGAGGCGACTAAGCGGCGTTGATTGGGCTTGCCCACGCGTGCTTGACGCGGCCGATCACGCGCCAGAGCCATTTCCGTACCGATGGAATCGGAACGGGGCGCTGGTTTCTTGTTCTGACGCGTTTTCTTTACGCGAACCGGTATCCACTTCGCTCGAAAACGCTCTCGCACCTAGCGCGCGCAGTCGACGATGACGGTACCGAGCTTGTCGCCCTTCTCGACGGCCAGATGCGCCTGTGCAGTGTCCGACAGCGCAAACTGCGCCGCGACGTTGTGAATCCGCCTTCCTGCGGCCAGCCATTTCGAGATGTCGGCCTGCGCCGCCGCAAGCAGTGTCGGCGGAAGCGCGAACAGCACGAGTGCACGGAGCGCGATGCATTTTTCCATCAGCTCGAGCATCGGCACAACGGGCGTGCGGTTGCCGTTGGTGGCGTAGACGGCGATCGTGGAATTGACTGCCATCAGCTTCAGCGTGGTCGCGATGTTGCCGCCGAAATCGACATCGACCACACGGTCGACCCCGCGTCCGCCGGTGAAAGCCATCGCCTTGGCGACGACGTCCTCGTCCTTGTAATTGACTACGAGATCGGCGCCTGCGAGCCGTGCCTGCTCGCCCTTCATTGCCGAACTGACGGTCGCGACCACCTGCGCGCCGCCCCATTTCGCGAGCTGCACCGCGTAGTGGCCGACTGCGCCTGCGCCGCCGGTGACGAGCACGGTCTTGCCGACGATCGGCCCGTCCGAAAACAGGCAGCACCACGCCGTCATCGCGGGAATGCCAAGCGTGGCGCCTTCCGCGAAAGAGAGATTATCCGGCAGCGGTGTCACCAGCTGCTCGGCGAGCGCGATATATTCCGCTGCCGTGCCGAATGCGCGGCCGTTGCGCTGGCCGTTGAACAGCCAGACACGGTCGCCGACCTTGAAGCGCGTCACGCCGTCGCCGATCTGATCGACAAAACCTGCGCCGTCGCTGTTCGGGATCACGCGCGGATATTCCATCGCGCGATAGCTGCCGCCGCGCCGGCCGACATCGGCTGGATTCACACCGGAGGCTTCCAGGCGAATGCGTAACTCGCCCGGGCCTGCGACCGGCGTCGCGATCTCACCATACGTGAGAACGTCGACGGCCGGTCCAGCCTGTTCGTACCAGACCGCCTTCACAGTGTGCCGGGGAAGGCGCCGCCGTCGAGCAGGATGTTCTGCCCGGTGATGAAGCCGGCCTTGGCGCCGCAGAGGAAGGCACAGGCATAGCCGAACTCGTCGGGCTGACCGAAGCGGCCGGCGGGGTTGAGCTTGGCGCGCTCGGCCAGGATCTGGTCCGGCGTGACGCCGCGCTTGTCGGCTTCCGCCTTCGCGGTGCCGGTCAGACGGTCCGTCTCGAACGGGCCCGGCAACAGGCCGTTGATGGTGACGTTGTTGATCACGGTCTTGCGCGACAGGCCGGCGATGAAACCAGTGAGGCCGGCGCGCGCACCGTTGGAAAGGCCGAGAATGTCGATCGGCGCCTTCACCGCGGCCGAGGTGATGTTGACGATGCGGCCGAACTTGCGCGCCATCATGCCGTCGACGGTCGCCTTGATCAGCTCGATCGGCGTCAGCATGTTGGCGTCGATTGCCTTGATCCAGTCGTCGCGGGTCCAGTTGCGGAAATCGCCGGGCGGCGGGCCGCCGGCATTGTTGATCAGGATGTCCGGCTCTGGGCAGGCCTTCAGCACGGCCTCGCGGCCCGCCGGCGTCGTGATGTCGCCGACGATTTCGGTGACCTTCACATCAGGATAGGCCTTGCGGATTTCGTCGGCCGTTTTCTTCAAGGCTTCGGCGCCGCGCGCAGTCAGCGTGACATGAACGCCGGCTTCGGCCAGCGAGATGGCGCAGGCACGGCCAAGGCCCTTGCTGGATGCGCAGACGATGGCGCGGCGACCTTTGATCCCAAGATCCACTGTTTCACTCCCGTAATGTCAGGCTCGTTTTGGATGGCCGCTACTCTAGCCAACCTCGGCGCCGCTGATAAGGGACGGGCTCGCGACAAAATGCATGGCGCGACGCGCGGCGATGCAAATGAGCGGGCTAAATTCGCCGTTCCTGCTTGAGGCGGTCGATCGCGGAGGCGGCCTCCGGCGGCAGCGATTTGAAGCCCATCTGGCCGACCGTCGAGAACAGCGGCCGCAGATGCGAGCCGGCAAGGAAGGGCGGCTGGCGGTTGGCCGGCACGATCTGGTCGAACACCAGCACCAGCGTCGTGGCGACGAGGCCAACCCTGATGGCGCCGAGCGCGGCGCCGCCGAGGCGGTCGCCGATACCGGCCTCGCCGATCGTGTCGTTCAGCGCGATGCGGCCGATATGCCCGAACAGCATGCCAACGACCACGAAGATGCCGAAGAACCAGGTCCAGTTCTGCAGCAGCGGTGCGCTCGGGTTGCCGGTGACATGCGGCGCAATCAGCGGCATCAGCGCGACGGCGATGGGCGCGGCGAGAAGGTAAGCGAGGATGGTCATGGCGCTGCGGAGCAGGCCGGTCCTGAAACCGAAGCCGATCGCGATGGCGAGCGCCGCACAGACCGCGAGATCGAAACTGTTCATAAGCAGCTGCCTTGCCTCGATGGAACGCTTGCCTCGATGGAACGAATGAACGCAGGGCCGATCATTCCGGTTTCAGATCGCTAAAATCGTCTGTATTGATGGGCTCGAAAAGCTCAAGGGTTGCGCCAATGTCAGATCTGTTCGACGTCAGTAAAGAGACCATCCTCGTGACCGGCGCCAGCCAGGGGCTGGGGCGGCAATTTGCCCGGGTGCTGGCTGCGCATGGCGCGGCGGTCGCGCTTGCCGCGCGGCAGACCGACAAGCTGAAGAGCCTGGAGGAGGAGATCCGCGGCAAAGGCGGTCGCGCCGCCGCCGTCGCGCTCGACGTCGCCGACACCGCCTCGATCGCGAGGGCCGTCGATGCCGCGGAGGCCGCGCTCGGCCCCGTGACGGTGCTGATCAACAATGCCGGCATCGCCATCGAGAAGCTCGCGACCGAGCAGACCGAGGCCGATTGGGACGCGGTGATCGGCGCCAATCTGAAGGGCGCGTATTTCCTCGCGACTGAAGTTGCGCGGCGCATGATCGCGCGCAAGCAGCAGGGCAACATCGTCAACATCGCCTCCGTGCTCGGCACCGGCGTGCTGAAGGCCGTCTCGCCTTACGCGATCTCCAAGGCCGGCATCATCCAGGCGACCAAGGCGATGGCGCTGGAGCTCGCGGGGCAAAACATCCGCATCAACGCGCTCGCGCCCGGCTATATCGACACCGAGATGAACCACGCCTTCTGGTCGACGCCATCAGGCGAGCGTCTCGCCAAGCGCATCCCGCAGCGCCGCGTCGGCGCCGAGTCCGATCTCGACGGCGCGATCCTGCTGCTGGCGTCGAAGGCGTCGCGCTATATGACGGGAAGCGTGGTGACGGTGGATGGCGGGTTCTTGTTGAATTGAACATCGCTGTCGTCCCGGACAAGCGAAGCGCAGATCAGGGACCTCCGCGCGAGCGCTTGCGCTCGTCGCGATAACTACAGGGAGTGGTTTGGCGAAGACTCGGAGTTGCCAACTCGCGCCGCAACTACACCCTGGCGGTATGGGTCCCCGCCTCCGCGGGGACGACAGCGGAGAATGACGCGGCAGCTTCACACTACCGCATCTCCGCCCGGATCATATCCGCCGCCTTTTCCCCGATCATGATCGTCGGGGCATTGGTGTTGCCGCCGATCAGCGTCGGCATGATCGAGGCATCGACGACCCGCAAACCCTCCACGCCGTGCACCTTCAGCGTCGGATCGACCACGGCCGTCGCATCGGTGCCCATCTTGCAGGTGCCGACCGGGTGATAGACGGTGTCGACGCGCTCGCGCAGCAGCGCGCGGATGTCGTCATCGGTGTGCACGTTGGCGGTGAACATGTCCTTCGTCTGCAGCGCGCGCAGCGCCGGCGTCTCCATCAGCCGGCGCGTGGTCTTGAAGCCCGCGACCATCGTCTCGAGATCGTTCGCTTCGCCGAGGAAGTTCGGGTCAATCAACGGCGCCTCCATCGCATCGGCGCTCGCAAGCGCGACGCTGCCGCGGCTCTTCGGGCGGAGCAGGCAGACATGGCAGGAGAAGCCTGTGCCGCCATGGCGCTTGCGGCCGTGGTCGTCGACCATCGCCATGCCGAAATGCAACTGGATGTCGGGAATGTCGAGATCGGGCCGCGTCTTCAGGAAGCCGCCGCATTCGGCGAAATTGGAGGTGAGGGGACCGCGGCGCTCCCGCCTGTATTGCAGGATGGCGCGGATCAGCCGCGGCATGCCCTTCAGCGAGAGGCCGGCGAAATTGGGATTGTCGGACATGTAGCCGAAGATGAAGTCGGGGTGGTCCTGCAAATTCTGACCGACGCCCGGCAGGTGATGCACGCTTGCAATGCCGCGCGCGCCAAGCGCGGTGGCATCGCCGATGCCCGACAGCATCAGGAGCTGCGGCGACTGGAAGGCGCCGGCAGCCAAGATCAGTTCGCGCCGCGCGCGAAGCTGCTTCACCTCCTTGCCCTGCCTGTACTCCACGCCGACGGCGCGCTTGCCCTCGAACAGGATGCGCGTCGCATGCGCCTGCGTCTCGACGCGCAAATTCGCGCGCTTGCCCATGTGCGGATGGACATAGGCGCGCGCCGCGCTCCAGCGCTCGCCGTTTTTCTGCGTCACCTGGTAGATGCCGAGACCCTCATGGTCCTCGGCGTTGAAATCCTCACGGATGCGGAATTGGCCTTCCTGCGCCGCCTGCAGGAAAATCTGCTGCACCGGATTGCCGGAGCGTAAGTGGTTCACCGCGAGCGGGCCGCCCTTGCCGTGATACTCGCCGTCGAAATCGGCGTTGTTCTCCGAACGCTTGAAGTAAGGCAGCACGTCGGCATAGGACCAGCCGGCATTGCCGAGCGAGGCCCAATGGTCGTAGTCCGCGCGGTGGCCGCGGATGTAGACCATGGCGTTGATCGCGGAGGAGCCGCCGAGGCCCTTGCCGCGCGGCTGATAGCCGATGCGGCCGTTCAGCCCCTTCTGCGGCACGGTGTTGAAGGCCCAGTTGTTGACGTTGCCGGCGACCATGAGCACCAGCGCGCCCGGCGTGGTCACGACCCAGTTGTCGCACGCGCCGCCGGCATCGAGCAGCGCGACCGATGTCGCTGCATCCTCCGACAGCCGCCCCGCCACCGCGCAGCCGCCGGAGCCCGCGCCCACGACGACGAAATCGAATGTGTCAGTCACGTATGTTTCCCCCTTGCATTTTCTTCTCGTCATTCCGGGGCGCGCGAAGCGCGAGCCCGGAATCCATTCGTCCGCGTTGCGTGCTGCGAAATGGATTCCGGGTTCGCCTCTTCGAGGCGCCCCGGAATGACGGTGTTGGTCGCTTCTACGACATGAACCGCATCAGCTTCTCCAGCCGCGCGATCTTGCCGCCATAGGGCGGGTAGAGGTCGGCGAGGCGGTTGAACTTGGAGCGGTAGAACACCGGCTTCAGCTTGCTGAATGTCCTGAACCCCCATTCGCCGTGATAGGCGCCGGTGCCGGATGCGCCGACGCCGCCCATCGGCTGGTTGATTTGCGTGAAGTGGAACAGGCAGTCGTTGACGGTGACGCCGCCGGAGATTGTGCGCGACAGCACCTCGTCGCGCGCGCCGTCGTCCTTGCCGAACCAGTAGAGCGCAAGCGGCCGGTCGTGCCGGTTGACGAAGGCGATCGCCTCCGCTGGATCGCGATAGCCGAGCACCGGCAGCACCGGCCCAAAAATCTCCTCCTGCATCACCGCCATCTCTTCGGTCGCGCCGGCGATCAGCGTCGGCGGGAATTTGCGGTGCGCCTTCCAGTTGGGATCGTCGGGCTTCGCCGGCTGCAGGATCTTGGCGCCGCGCTGGGCGGCATCCGCGACGAGGCTTTCGAGCCGCGCATAATGCCGGTCGGAGATGATAGAGGTGTAGTCCCTGTTGGCGGGATCGGTGCCGAACATGCGCCACATATGCGCGCGCACTTTTTCGGCGAAGGCCTGCAACGAGCGCTCGGGCACCAGCACATAATCCGGCGCGATGCAGGTCTGCCCGGCATTGAGCAGCTTTCCATAGGCGATGCGCTCGGCCGCCTCCTCCAGATCGGCTGATACGTCGACGATCGCCGGCGACTTGCCGCCGAGCTCGAGCGTGACCGGCGTGAGATTACGCCCCGCGGCTTCCGCGACCAGCCGCCCGACCCGGGTCGAGCCGGTGAAGACGAGATGATCGAACGGCAGCGCCGCAAAGGCCTTCGCGATCTCGTCCTCTATGCCGGTGACGAACATCTCGGTGGCATCGAACCTCTCGGCGACCGTCTCCTTCAGCAGCGCCGAGAAATGCGGCACCAGCTCGCTCGGCTTGATCATGACCCGGTTGCCGGCGGCGATCGCGCCGATCGCGGGCGCGAGCGTGAGCTGGAGCGGATAATTCCACGGCGCGATGATGCCGACGACGCCGAGCGGCTGCGGGATCAGCCGGTTGCGTGCGGGCAGGAACTGCAGCGCGGTGGCGATGCGCTGCGGCGCCATCCAGCTCTTCAGATGCTTGGCGGCGTGCCGGATCTCGGAGAACACCAGCATCATCTCGGCGATGGTGGTCTCGACCGCCGAGCGGTGGCCGAAATCGGCCGAGATCGCCTGCCGGAAGCGCTCCTCGTTATCAGCGACCACGGCGCGCAGGCGCGCCAGCCGGTCGAGCCGCGTGGCGAGGTCAGGCGCCGGCTCGGCCCGCGACCGCGCGACCATGGCATGGAAGGCGTCCTCGAGAGCGCGAAGCGGGGCGCTCGGCAGGGATCGGTCCAAGGTCTGCTCCATGGCGTTCTCCCCTGAAATGGCGTTTCCCTTGTTTTGTTGCCGCAAGCTGGCCCTTTGCGGAACTTCTGGCAAGAGCGCGCGAAACGGGCTCGAAAACAGTGCACTGACTGTCATAAAGTCGAAAAAAACGTTCCCGTGGCCCTTTCCAAAGGCGGCCGGGGTTGATACATACGCCTCGCACCCGACGGGCTTTGCCCCGGGTCGTCTTCCAAGGAAGCCTTTGGGACGGAAAAAGCAAGCCACGCGAATAGCGTCGGCCTCCATTTACCGTCCCCGGCGTTTTGACGAAGGCGTGCAACAGTTTAACGCGGGGTGGAGCAGCCCGGTAGCTCGTCAGGCTCATAACCTGAAGGTCATAGGTTCAAATCCTATCCCCGCAACCAACGATACCGACACTCCCGTAGCTGCCGCTGCGGGAGTTTTGGTTTTTGCAGCCTTCTCGTTGCATTGGCGAGCAATCCGCCAGGGATCACGTCCAGTTCACCGTAAAGCGTCGCCGCCATTTCGCGACCATTCGGACCTGGCCGCAATAAAATCCGCTCAATCAGATTGCGGAGGGCTTCGGTCGCCGCCGCAGCAGCCCGAGCGTCCAGCTGCCGACGAGCGGCCGTCGCGGCCTTCCGTGCCGTCGCGAACAATCGCCTGTCGCAACCGTCCCCCGTCGACAGAGTTCAAGGCTTGGGAAAGGGCGCTCGGCGTGACAGCAATCCTGCCTCGCCGAGCGCGAAGAAAGGTCCAGCTAGGCGTTCACTCCTGCCGCGCGTCGAGCTTGCGCAAACTTGGCATGTCGAGGCCGTTGCGGATCGCACAGTCAATTGCGATCTGATAACCCGCGTCGGCGTGGCGCATTACGCCGGTGGCGGGATCGTTCCAGAGAACACGTCCAATCTTCTCGCTGGCTTCCGGAGTGCCGTCCGCGATCAGTGCAATGCCGGAATGTTGCGAGTAGCCCATGCCGACGCCGCCGCCATGATGGAACGAGACCCAGGTGGCGCCGCAGGCGGAATTGAGCAGCGCGTTGAGGATCGGCCAGTCGGACACCGCGTCCGAGCCGTCGAGCATGCCCTCGGTCTCGCGCATCGGGGAGGCCACCGAGCCGGAATCCATGTGGTCACGGCCGATCACGATCGGCGCTTTCAGCTCGCCGCGCGCGACCATCTCGTTGAAGGCGAGGCCGACGCGGTGACGGTCGCCGAGGCCGAGCCAGCAGATCCGCGCCGGCAGGCCCTGGAATTTGATGTGCGCGCGCGCCTTGTCGAGCCATTGGTTGAGGAACGTGTCGTTCGGCATCAGTTCACGGACCTTGGCGTCGGTCCTGTAGATGTCTTCCGGATCTCCCGAAAGCGCCACCCAGCGGAACGGACCTTTGCCTTCGCAGAACAGCGGTCGCACATAGGCTTCGACGAAGCCCGGATAGTCGAAGGCGTTGGCGACGCCCTTCTCCTTCGCCATCGCGCGGATGTTGTTACCGTAGTCGATGGCGATCGCGCCCTTGTCCTTGAGCTCAAGGATGCAGCGCACCTGCTGCGCCATCGCCTCCTTGGCAGCATCGGCGGTACCCTCCGGGTCGCGCTCCTGGCGCTCGGTCCACTGCTCCAGCGTCCAACCGAGCGGCATGTAGCCGTGCGCGGGGTCATGCGCCGAGGTCTGGTCGGTGACCACATCGGGCACGAGGCCGCGCCGCAGGACCTCCCGGAAAACCTCGGCGGCGTTGCCGATGAGGCCAACCGACACTGGCTTCCCGGTCTTTTTTGCTTCGTCGATCATCGCCAGCGCCTCGTCGAGGGTGGTGGCGGAGCGGTCGAGATAGCCGGTGCGCTTGCGGAATTCGATGCGGCTCGGCTGGCATTCGACCACGATGATCGAGGCGCCGGCCATGGTGGCGGCGAGCGGCTGCGCCCCGCCCATGCCGCCGAGGCCCGCGGTCAGGAACCAGCGGCCAGCAAGGCTGCCGCCGAAGTGACGGCGGCCGATTTCCGAGAAGGTCTCGAAGGTGCCCTGCACGATGCCTTGCGAGCCGATGTAGATCCACGATCCGGCCGTCATCTGGCCGTACATCATCAGGCCCTTGCGATCGAGTTCGTTGAAGTGCTCCCAGGTCGACCACTTCGGCACCAGGTTGCCGTTGGCGATGATCACCCGCGGCGCGCCGGGATGGGTCGGAAACACGCCGACCGGCTTGCCCGACTGCACCAGCAGGGTCTGGTTCTGGTCGAGCCGCTTGAGCACGCTGACGATCTGGTCGAACGCTTCCCAGCTGCGCGCCGCGCGGCCGATGCCGCCATAGACCACGAGCTCTTCCGGCCGTTCGGCGACGTCGGGATCGAGGTTGTTCATCAGGAGGCGCAGCGGCCCCTCGGTGTGCCAGCTCTTCGTCGTGAGCTCGGCTCCGCGCGGAGCGCGGATGATGCGGTCGTTCTTGCGCATGGTCTTTCCTTCAGACGGTCTTTGCCGCACGCAGGGCGGCAATCCTGGCCTCGTCGAGGCCGAGTTCGTCGCGCAGGACGGCTTCGGTATCCTCGCCGAGCGTCGGTGCGCGCATCGGTGCGGGCGCTGGCGTTCCCGCGAACCGGACCGGCTGCGGGGCGAATTTGATGTCGCCGAGCTTGGCGTTGTGGCCGGGCACCAGCAATTGGCGCGCAGTCGCATGCTCACTTGCGAGCACGTCGTCGAGCGACCACACCGGCGCGGCGGGCACGTCCGCGGCGCGCAGCCGCGCCAGCGCCTCGTCCTGCGTCAGCCCGCCCGCCCAGTCGGCAAGGATGGCGCGCAGCTCAGCTTCATGGGTGTTGCGGTCGGGGTTGGTCTTGAAGCGCGGATCGGCGGTCAGCTCCGGACGGCCGATCGCCTCGAAGATGCGCTTGACGATGGCCTCGGAGAATCCGACCAGCACGATATCGCCGGTCTTGGTCGCAAAACTGTCGACCGGGTAGGTCTCCGGATGACGGTTGCCGACACGGCGTGTCGGCTTGTCAGTGAACAGTCGCCGCGACAGATTGGTCAGCAGCATGGAGAAAACCGAATCGAGCATGGCGACTTCCAGCCACCGGCCGGTGCCGCTGCGCTCGCGGTCGTACAGCGCGGCGGCAATGCCCCATGCAGCGAACATGCCGGTGGTGACGTCGGCGACGCTCTCGCCGACCGCGGTGGCGCGGCCCCCGGCTTCACCGGTGACGCTCATCAGTCCGCTCATCGCCTGGATCACGAGGTCGAATGCCGGCAGGTCGGCGAGCGGGCCCTGCTGGCCGAAGCCGGAGATCGAGGCATAGATCAGCCGCGGATTGTCGGCCTTCAGCACGTCGTAGCCGAGTCCGAGCCGCTCCATCACGCCGGGGCGGAAATTTTCCACCAGCACGTCGGCCTTCTTCGCGAGGTCACGGATCAGGCTGATGCCTTCTGGCGACTTCATGTTGATGGTGATGCTGCGCTTGCCGCGGTTGAGCAGCGCGAAATAGGTGCTCTCGCCATTGACGTGGGGCGCGAAATAGCGGCTCTCGTCGCCGGAGCCTGGCAATTCCACCTTGATGATCTCGGCGCCGAGGTCGGCAAGCATCGCGGTGCAGAATGGGCCCGACATCACGCGCGTCAGGTCGAGCACGCGGAGGCCTGCGAACAGGTGGGCGGGGAGCAGCTGGTTCATTGCGCGGCCTCGTCGTGCGTCAGGTCAATAGTGACCTTGCCGGTGGTCTTGCGGTCGCCGAGCGCGCGCAGCGCGTCGGGCAACTGGTCGAAGGCGAAGGTTGCGCCGATATGCGGGCGGATCGCGCCAGCCTGCAGGTGCTCGGCAAGGCGCGCGGAGACGCGCGTGAGCATCGCGGTGTCGCGGTCGTGATTCCAGTAGACGCCGATCGCCGCGGCACGCTTCAGCAGCAGGCGGTTGGCGGGGATCTGGGGAATTTCACCCGAGGTGAAGCCGACCACGAGGAAACGGCCTTCCCAGGCCATCACCCGCATCGCCTCCTTGGCAGCAGCGCCACCGACCGGATCGACGATCACGTCGGCGCCATGGCCGGCGGTGAGCTGCTTGACCTGTTCGCTCCAGCCTTCGTTGCGATAGTCGATCGCTTCATGGGCGCCATGGGCTTTCGTCAGCGCACACTTGTCTTCGCCACCGGCTGCGGCGATCACCCGCGCGCCGAGATGGCGCGCGATCTCCACTGCGGCGAGGCCGACACCGCCGGCCGCCGCCAGCACCAGCACGGTCTCGCCGGCCTTCACCGTCGTGCTCTCGGTGAGCGCGACCATGGAGGTGGTGTAGACCACCGGCAGCGCGCTCGCCGCGGCAGTCGAAGTTCCGTCCGGGATGCGGATCGCCATGTCGCCGCGCACCGCGACGTAGTCGGCGAAGCCGCCCCACAGCACCTTGCTGGCGACGCGCTGGCCGACCCGGAGGCCGGAGTGCTCACCGGCGGTGACCACCGTGCCCGCCACCTCCTGGCCCGGAATGAACGGGCGAGGCGGTCGCACCTGGTAACGGTCGTCGATCATCAAGAGGTCGGAAAAATTCAGCGCCGCGGTTTCCACCCGCACCAGCGCCTCCTCGGCGGCGGGAGCGGGTATTGGAGCGTCGATCTGTTCGAGATGGTCGAGGCCGGCAGTAGCTGAGCGCCAGGCGCGCATGGTAGCAGCAGTCATCTCTCAATCACCGTTGGTGGCGCCGGCGATCCGGGCCGCGACGCGGCGGCCGGCGTCGACCAGCAGTTTGGCGTAAGCGTCGAGCTCGGCCTGGTTCATTCGCTGCGTCGGCGCGGCGATGGCGATCGAGCCGAGCGGCTGGTTGCGCGGCGTCAGCACCGGGGTGGCGACGCCGACTACGCCGGGATAGGTTTCCTCATAGGTCACCACGAAGCCGTCCGCGCGCACGCCGTCGAGCTGCGCCCGCAGGGCGTCCGCGGGCATGGTTGAACTCGGATTGACCCCAGTCAGGTCGCCGGCGAGCACTGTGTCGATCTGCCGCTGCGGCAGAAACGCCAGCACGGCTTTCGAGGTCGCACCCGAATGCAGCGGGTAGGCGGTGCCGATCTGCTCGAACACCCGCAGACCGCCGTGGCGGCTCGGGATCTGCGCGAGACAGACCACGCTGGCATGAATGTCGTCATAGCCGGTGAGGATGACGGTTTCGGCGGTGGTCTGTGACAGCTCCTCAAGAATGTTCTGGCACAGCCCGACCAGGTCGAACTGCAATTGGGCGCGGCGGCCGAGATCGATGGCGGCAAAGCCGAGTGTGTAGCGGCCGCGCTGCTCCATCAGGTAGCCGGTCGCGCACAGGAAGCGGACCAGGCGGCTCAGCGTCGAGCGCGCCAGATGGGTATCCCGCGCCAATTCCGACTGCGTCCAGCTCGGCCGCTCATCAGTGAAAAGGTCCAGGATCTGGAAGGCCTTCTTCAGAAGACCGACGCCCGCGGTGTTTGCGGTGGAGGTCGGCGCTTCCTCGGGCGCGATGTTGACAGATGTCTCATTCATTGCTCATATTGTGGAACACAATGCCACATATTGGCAAGAGAGAAGTTGGTTGCCGGGCTGACGGAATGTGTTTCGAGCATCAACCGAAATGGGAGAGAGAAGAATGAGGGGAGTTTTGCGGCAGGCACGGGTCGCTCTGTTGGCGTGCGCAACAACCGCGCTGATGTGCGGCGTGGCCGCGGCAGCCGAACAGAAGAAGGTGATGATCTCCACCGTCGTCGAGGTGCCGCAACTGGTGGAAACCAAGGAAGGCGTGCTCAAGGGACTCGCCGAACGTGGCTTCGAAGACGGCCGCAACATCAAGGTCGAGTACCAGACCGCGAACGGCAACGCTTCGACCCAGCAGCAGATCGCCAAGAAGTTCGTCGGCGACGGTGCCGACCTGATCGTCGCCATCACCACACCGACCGCGCAGGCGATGGCCAGCGTCACCAATTCGGTGCCGATCGTGTTCGCCACTGTCACCGACCCGATCAAGGCCAAGCTCATTCCGCAGTTCAAGGCGCCGGGTGGCAACATCACCGGTGTGTCCGACGCGCCGCCGCTCGCCGCGCAGCTCATCCTGTTCCACGAGATCGTGCCGAAGTTGAAGAAGCTCGGCTTCATCTATAATCCCGGCCTCGACAGCTCGAACGCGACGCTCGAGCGCCTGCGCGAGGAAGGTAGCAAGCTCGGCATCACCATCGTGGAGGCGGCTGCGCCGACCACCAACGAGGTAATCCCCGCCACCAAGAAGCTGGTCGGCAACGTCGACGCGATCTACGTGCCCAACGACACCACGGTGGTGGCGGCGCTGGAGACCGTGGTGAAGGTCGGCCAGGAAACCAAGATTCCGGTGTTCACCGGCGAGACCCGCGGCGTCGACCGCGGGGCGATCGCCTCTGTCGGTCTCGACTACATCGAAGTCGGCCGCATGGCGGGCCACATGGCCGCCACGATCCTGGCAGGCGCCAAGCCGGGCGACGTCGATGCCGTGATCGCCTACCAGAAGCTGCCGAATTTCGTGGTGGTGTTGAACAAGGGTGCCGCCGCGGCGACGGGCGTCACGCTGCCCGAAGCGGTGTTGAAGCGGGCGACCCGAACCGTGAACTGACCGTGATGCGCGGCGGCGGCCGGCTTGGACCGGCCGCCGCTGCCGTCACGCCGTTCATCGCTATCGGCGAATTACACCAGAAAGATCGTATCTCATGTCGCTCTACGAACTTCTCGGGACTGTCGAAGTCGGATTGATATTCGGCCTCGTGGCCCTCGGAGCCTTCATCACCTTCCGCATTCTCGACTTCCCGGACCTCACTGTCGAAGGCAGCTTCCCCCTCGGCGCCGCAGTGGCGGCGATCCTGATCGTCAATTTCGGCTGGAATCCCTGGCCGGCAACGCTCGTCGCGGCGATCGCCGGATTCGGCGCCGGTTTCGTGACCGCCTTCCTCAATGTGCGATTCAACATCCTGCACATTCTGTCCGGCATCCTGGTCTCGATCTCGCTCTACTCGATCAACCTGCGCGTCATGAGCGGGCCGAACAAGCCGCTGCTTGGCGCCCACACCATCTTCTCGGCGGTGCAAGGCTGGGGCATTCCGGCCTACATCCTGAGCCCGCTCCTGCTCGCGGTCATCATCCTGTCGATCAAGGTGCTGCTCGACCTGTTCCTGCATACGGGGCTCGGCATGAACATGCGTGCGGCCGGCGCCAATCCGGCCATGGCCGCCGCCAACGGTGTCAATGTTGGTCGTATGAAGCTGCTCGGCCTCGGCATGGCAAATGCGCTCACCGCGCTCGCGGGCGCGATGTTCGCCCAGAGCTTCGGCGCCGCCGACGCCTACATGGGCATCGGCGTCATCATCATCGGCCTCGCTTCGGTGATCGTCGGCATGTCGATCCTGCCGGTGCGCACCATCGCGCAAGCGACGCTGGCGTGCCTCTTCGGCGCCATGCTGTATCGCTTCGCCGTGGCGTTCTCGCTCAATGCCGACTTCCTCGGCCTCAAGGCGTCCGACGTGCAACTCGTCACCGCGATCCTCGTCGTCGTCACCCTGGTCGGCCAGTCGTCCCGCTCGGGAATGGGTAAGCTCCTGAAGAGGAAGTCGTCATGATCGAAGTCAGCGACGTCCGCGTTACCTTCAACAAGGGCACGCCGCTCGAAGCCACCGCGTTGCACGAGCTCGATCTCGTCGTGCCGCGCGGCCAGTTCCTCACCGTCATCGGCTCCAATGGCGCCGGCAAGTCGACCTCGCTCAACGTTATCGCGGGCCTCGTCCGGCCGGACTGCGGCAAGGTCGTGGTCGACGGCCAGAACGTCACCGACTGGCCGATCCACCAGCGCTCGCGGCTGATCTCCCGCGTGTTCCAGGACCCCAAGATGGGCACCTGCGAGGACCTTACTATTCTGGAGAACTTCGCGCTGGCGCACGGCCGCACCCAGCCGCGCGGCTTCCGCTTCGCGATCGACAAGACGATCCGCGAGCGGGCGGCGGAGCGCCTCAAGCTGCTCAAGCTCGGCCTCGAGAACCGTCTCAACGACAAGGTCGGCTTGCTCTCGGGCGGCCAGCGTCAGGCGGTGAGCCTTTTGATGGCAACGACCGGCGAGACGCGGGTGCTGCTGCTCGACGAGCACACCGCGGCGCTCGATCCCAAGACCGCGGAGTTCGTGATGGAATTGACGCGAGAGATCGTCACTGAGCTCAAGCTCACCTCGGTGATGGTCACCCACTCCATGGCGCAAGCGCTGCACTATGGCGACCGCACCGTCATGTTCCACCGCGGCCGCATCATTTTCGATGCGCAAGGCGACAAGCGGGCCGCCATGCAGGTCTCAGACCTGCTGGCATTGTTCAAGCGCGACCAGGGCGAGGAGCTCTCGGACGACGCGCTGTTGTTGGGTTAATCGGAAGAGGACAAATGAACAAGCAGACGAACGTCGCCAATGACGTGATCATCGAGCCGGGACAGGTCACGCTGTCGACCTGGCGGCGCATCCTGCGCGAGGCGCCGGCCGTGCGTCTCGCCGACGGCGCCCGCGCGGTGGTCGATTCCTGCCATGCGGCGATCCTCGACCTGATCAGCACCGGGCGGCCGATCTATGCGGTCAACACCGGTTTCGGCAAGCTCGCCGCCGTGCGCATCGAGAACGACCAGCTCGAGAAGCTGCAGCAGAACCTGATCTTCTCGCACAGCGCCGGCACCGGCGAACTGCTCAGCGACGATCTCGTGCGGCTGATCCTCGTGATGAAGGCCAGTGCGCTGGCGCAGGGCCATTCCGGCGTGCGCTGGAAGGTGGTCGAGGCGCTGTTGGCGCTGGCCAACGCCGGTGTCTATCCCTGTATTCCCGCCAAGGGCTCGGTCGGCGCCTCTGGCGACCTCGCGCCGCTGTCGCACATGGCCTCAGCCCTGATGGGCATGGGCGAGGTACGCTACCAGGGCAAGGTGCTGCCGGCGACCGAGGGTCTGCGTCATGCCGGGCTGTCGCCGATGACGTTCGGGCCGAAGGAAGGCGTCGCGCTGATCAACGGCACCCAGGTCTCGACGGCGCTGGCGCTGTCCGGCTTGTTCGCCGCCGAAGACAACTTGCGCGCCGGTCTCGTCACCGGTGCGCTGGCGCTGGAAGCTTGCCGCGGCAACGATACCCCGTTCGATGCCCGCATCCAGGCGGTGCGTCGCCATCGCGGCCAACAGGATGTTGCGGCGATCTACCGCCGCCTGATCGATGGCAGCCCCATCCGCGAAGCCCATCGCGCGTCGCTCAAGGTGCAGGACCCCTACTGCATGCGCTGCCAGCCACAGGTGATGGGCGCCTGCCTCGACAATTTGCGTTATGCCGCGAGCGTGCTGGCGATCGAGGCCAACGCCGTCAGCGACAATCCGCTGGTGTTCCCGGCGGAGCGTGACGTGCTGTCCGGCGGCAACTTCCATGCCGAGCCGGTGGCGTTCGCCGCCGACATCATCGCGCTCGCGATCTGCGAGATCGGCTCGCTGTCGGAGCGCCGCCAGGCGATGCTGGTGGATGCGACGCTGTCCGGCCTGCCGTCATTCCTGATCGAGAACTCGGGCCTCAACTCCGGCTTCATGATCGCGCAGGTCACCGCCGCGGCGCTGACCAGCGAGAACAAGATGCTAGCCCACCCTGCGTCCGTGGATTCGATTCCGACCTCGGCCAACCAGGAAGACCATGTCTCGATGGCCTGCCATGGCGCCTACCGTCTCGCCCAGATGAACGAGAACCTGGTCGGCATCCTGGCGCTGGAATGGCTCGCCGCCGCCCAGGGCGTCGAATTCCACCGGCCGCTAAAGCCGGCGGCGCTGCTTGCGGATGCCGTGCAGCGGCTGCGCGCCGAGGTCGCCCGACTCGACCAGGACCGGTATCTCGCGCCGGACATCGCCACCGCAAGACGGATGCTCGGCGCCGGCTCCCTCGGAGACATCGCCGGCGCGCCGCTGTTTGACGACGTTGCCTGACCGTTAAGCACAAGGACACAAGACGCGATGTGGATCTCGCATATTCCCTATACCGAGGCCGGAGGCCGCCTGCGGTCGTTGTATGATCGGATCAAGGGCCCTGACGATAACGTCGACAACATAATGCTGGCGCACAGCCTGCGGCCGCACAGCATGGAGGGCCACATGGCCCTCTACAAATACGTGTTGCATCATGCCTCCAACGCGATCCCGAAGTGGTTCCTGGAGACGCTCGGCGTCTATGTCAGCTCGCTCAATGCCTGCGCCTATTGCGTCGATCATCACTTCGCGGGCCTCACACGGCTGCTGAAGAACGACGACCGCGCTACGGCGATCCGCCGTGCACTGCAGGCAGGCGTCTTCGCCGACGTGTTCACGGCGGCGGAGGGCGCGGCGCTGCGCTACGCCGAGGCGCTGACGTTGAAGCCGCAGGCGCAGGACGAATTGCGCACCCGGCTCGAGGCGATGCGGGCGGCAGGCTTCGACGACGGCCGCATTCTCGAGGTCAACCAGGTGGTGGCTTATTTCAACTACGCCAACCGCACGGTGCTCGGCCTCGGCGTCACCACCGACGGCGATATCCTAGGCCTGTCGCCGGGCAACTCCGAGAATCCGGATGACTGGTCTCATGGTTGACGCAACGAAAATGGCTGAAGCGACAGAGCTTGAAAGCGTCGTCACGCCGCGCATCCAGCGGCTGGAGACCGTTCCACCCCAGGTGACGCCGCCGGATCTCGGCGAGGCGTTGCCGGTGCGCAGCCTGCATCTCAATGAATCGCCGTTTCCGCCGGCTCCGGCCGTAGTCGAGGCGATGCAACGCGCGGCCGCTGGCCTGAACCGGTATCCGGACCATGACGGCAGAGACCTGATCGCGCAACTCGCGCGGCGTACCGGCGCGCCAGCCGATCACATCGTGATCGGCTCCGGCTCCAACGAATTGCTTTACGCCAGCGCCGACATCTCCCTCGACCAGGGGGATGAGGCGGTGGCGCCGGTGCCGGGCTTCCCGACCTACGCCAAGACCATCACCATGCGCGGCGCGACCCATGTCGGCGTCGCGGTGCGTGCCGATGGCGTCGTCGATATCGAGGCGACGCTGAAGGCGGTGACGCCGAAGACCCGCCTGGTGTTCGTGGCCTCGCCGCACAACCCGACCGGCGGCCTGCTCGGCGTCCCCGAGATCGAGCAACTCGTGCGTGAGCTGCCGGATCACGTGCTGCTGCATTTCGACGAGGCCTATTACGAATTCGGCCGGCATGCCGACGGGCCGGAGAGCCTGCCGCTGTTGGCTCGGCGGCGCGGTCCGTGGATCGCGACGCGCAGCTTCTCAAAAGCCTATGGCCTCGCAGGCGCCCGTGTCGGCTACGGCATCACCAACTCGCGGGAGCTTGCGGATGCCTACCGCAAGATCCGCATCAACTTCAGCGTCAATGCGGTGGCTCTCGCTGCCGCCCGTGCCGCGCTCGACCAGACGAGCCATCTCGCCGAACTGCTCGACCACACCGCGACGGAGCGCGTGCGCCTTGCGGAAGGGCTGACGGTTCTCGGCTTCCAGCCGTTGCCGAGCGCGGCCAACTTTGTCACCGTGGTGACGCCGCGGCCGGCGGCAGCGATCGCGCAGCAGCTGCGGGCGAAGAATATTTTCGTGCTGCCGTTCCCCTGGCCGCAGACGCCTGGCGCGCTGCGCATCACCGTCGGCACGCGGCAGGACACCGATGCGTTCCTCGCCGCGATCCGCGACGTGATGGTGGCGTGATGACGGCGCTTCCGGCCACGTTGCGGGCGCTGGTCGGAGACGGCGGCGTGCTCGATGAGGCCGGGGATCTCGCCGGCTATCGCGGCGACTTCGCACTGCAGACCGATGGTCCTCTGCTTGCCGTGGTGCGGCCGCGTTCCACGGCGGAGGTCGCAGCGGTGGTGCGGGCGTGCTGCGATGCCGGCATCGCGCTGACGCCGCGCGGTGGCGGCACCGGCCTTGCTGGCGGCGCCGCGCCGGCAGCCGATCGCCCAAGCGTCGTGATCTCGTTCGAACGGATGCGCGCCATCCGCCATGTCGACACGGTCGGCGATGTCATGGTGATGGAGGCGGGCTGCAGCCTGCATGAGGCGCGCGAGGCGGCGGCGAGGGCCGGCCGGCTGCTCGGCCTCGACCATGGCGGCCTCTCCAGCCAGATCGGCGGCAATCTTGCGACCAATGCCGGCGGCAACAACGTGCTGCGCTATGGTATGGCGCGCGAGCAGGTGCTCGGGCTCGAGGTGGTGTTGGCGGACGGCGAGGTGCTCAGCCAGCTGTCGCCGCTGCGCAAGAACAACGCCGGCTACGATCTACGACAGCTCTTCCTCGGCGCCGAGGGCACGCTCGGGCTGATAACCGCCGCGGCGCTGAAGTTACGGCCGGCGCCGGCGGTGCGCGCCACCGCGTGCCTCGGACTGCCCACGCTCGATGCTGTGCTCGACCTGTTCGTGCGGGCGCGCGCCGCGCTCGGCGAGGCGATCAGCGCCTTCGAGGTGCTGCCGCGCGCGGGGCTGGAATTGCACTTCGCTCATGTTGGCCGTGCACGCGAGCCGTTTGCCACGGTGACGCCGTGGGCAGTGCTGCTGGAGGCCGACAGCGCCAGCCCCTATTTCGATCTTTCACGCGCGGTCGATGAGCTGTTCACCGCGACGCTCGAGGATGGTGTCGTAATCGACGGCACGGTCGCGGCCTCCGAGGCGCAGCGTCAGGCGTTGTGGGCGCTGCGCGAGGGCATCGCTCATGCCATGATCGAGACGCCGGGCAGCCTGAAGAGCGATTCGGCGGTACCGGTGGCGGCGATCGGCGCTTTCGTCGCGGAGGCGACACGGGCAGTGGAGGCTGTGGTGCCCGGCTGCCGGCCGGTGCCGTTCGGCCATGTCGGCGACGGCAACATCCATTTCAATGTGCTGCCGCCGCCCGGCATGACCGGCGAGGCGTTCAAGGCGCGTTGGGGCGAGGTGACGGAGGCGATCGAGACGGTCGCTCTTGGTCTCGGTGGCACCGTCAGCGCCGAGCATGGCATCGGCGCCATCAAGCGGATGGCGTTGCGCCGCATGCGTTCGGCCACGGAGGTCGACTCGATGCAGCGGCTGAAGGCGGCGTTCGATCCGCGGGGGCTGCTGAATCCGGGGAAAATTCTGTAGTCGATCCGAGATCGGCGGCGAACTCGCGTGGCGCGCCGAGACCCGGTGATCCAGCTTTAAAGGCTCACACTACGGTCCGTGGAAGCTGGATGCGCGGGGCGAGCCCGCGCGTGACGCAGAAAATGCTGAGCCGCCATCATGATGCTGGCGGCATGGCTCACTCACCCGAACGCGATTTCGACCACGAACAGGTCCGCCGTGCCTTGCGGCGTGACGGTGAGGGTGGTGACGTCGTTGATTTCGAGGGCGTCCTTGGGGGCGAGCGTGACGGTCTGCGACCCGGTCGCGAGTTCGACACTGCCGCCGATGGCGACAAGAACGGCGATCTCTCCGCTCAGGGCGAGCTTTGTCGATGCGGCAAGGCTGAGCCGCTGCACCCGATGATGACAGCGACTGCGGCGGGTCATGACGTTGAGGTCGTCGATCGGCCCATCCACCAGCGTGCTGTCGACGGCGACGTCGCCGGGAAAGGCAAACGGTGCGGTCTGCCGATCGAGCGTGACTTCCCGCTCGGGCAGCTTCAGCGTCAGGCCGTGGCCTTCGATCACGCTCAGCGTGCGATCGATGCCGGGAAACAGCGAGAACGGTCCCGGCGCGCCGACATGGGCCATGCTGAGGCGCCAGTCGAAGGTGTCGAACGACGCGCCGGCGGGCGAGACCACCATCTCGATGGTCTCGCCGCCGCCGTTCTTCCAGGGCATCCGCCGGTAGGCGGCTGCGCGAAGGATCCGCATCAGCCGACGCTCGGCAGCTTGAGGCCGTGCTCTTTGGCGCAGTCGATCGCGATGTCGTAGCCGGCGTCGGCATGGCGCATCACGCCCGAGGCGGGGTCGTTCCACAGCACGCGCTCGAGGCGCTTGCCGGCCTCCGGCGTGCCGTCGGCGACGATCACCATGCCGGCATGCTGCGAGTAGCCGATGCCGACACCGCCGCCGTGGTGCAGCGACACCCAGGTGGCGCCGCTGGCGCAGTTGATTAGCGCGTTGAGCAGCGGCCAGTCGGACACCGCGTCCGAGCCGTCCTTCATCGCCTCGGTCTCGCGGTTCGGGCTTGCGACCGAGCCGGAGTCGAGATGATCGCGGCCGATCACGATCGGCGCCTTCAGCTCGCCACGGGCGACCATCTCGTTGAACGCCATGCCGATGCGGTGACGGTCGCCGAGGCCGACCCAGCAGATGCGCGCCGGCAGGCCCTGGAACTTGATGCGCTCGCGCGCCATGTCGAGCCAGTTATGCAGGTGCTTGTTGTCGGGCAGCAGCTCCTTCACCTTGGCATCGGTCTTGTAGATATCCTCCGGATCACCCGACAGCGCCGCCCAGCGGAATGGGCCGATGCCGCGGCAGAACAGCGGGCGGATATAGGCCGGCACGAAGCCCGGGAAATCGAAGGCGTTCGCGAGGCCCTCTTCCTTCGCCATCTGGCGGATGTTGTTGCCGTAGTCGAGGGTCGGCACGCCCATCTTATGGAAGTCGAGCATCGCCTGCACATGCTCGACCATCGAGCGCCGCGATGCCGCGTTCACCGCCTTCGGATCGGTCTCGCGCTTGGCTTCCCATTCCGCCAGCGTCCAGCCCTTCGGCAGGTAGCCGTTGACCGGGTCGTGCGCCGAGGTCTGGTCGGTGACAACATCCGGCTTGACGCCGAGGCGTACCAACTCCGGGAAGATCTCCGCGGCGTTGCCGAGCAGGCCGACCGAGACCGGCTTGTTCTCCTTGCAGGCCTTTTCGATGATGGCGAGGGCGTCCTTGAGGTCCCTGGCCTGCACGTCGAGATAGCCGGTGCGCAGGCGCATCTCGATGCGGCTCGGCTGGCACTCGATGGCGAGGCACGAGGCGCCGGCCATGGTCGCGGCCAGCGGCTGCGCGCCACCCATGCCGCCGAGCCCCGCGGTCAGGATCCATTTGCCGGCGAGGCTGCCGCCATAGTGCTGGCGGCCGACCTCGACAAAGGTCTCGTAGGTGCCCTGCACGATGCCCTGCGAGCCGATGTAGATCCACGAGCCGGCCGTCATCTGGCCGTACATCATCAGGCCCTTGCGATCGAGCTCATGGAAGTGGTCCCAGTTACCCCAGTGCGGCACCAAATTGGAGTTTGCGATCAGCACGCGCGGCGCGTCGCGGTGGGTGCGGAACACGGCCACCGGTTTGCCCGACTGCACGATCAGGGTCTCGTCCTCTTCGAGATCGCGCAGCGAGGCGACGATGCGGTCGAAGCTCTCCCAGGTGCGGGCGGCGCGGCCGATGCCGCCATACACCACCAACTCGCCCGGCTTTTCTGCGACATCGGGATCGAGGTTGTTCATCAGCATGCGCAGCGGCGCCTCGGTCAGCCAGCTCTTGGCCGTTCGCTCGGTGCCGTGCGCCGCACGGATGATGCGGGTGTTGTCGATGCGGGTCATAGGGGTCTCCTCGGTGAAACGATCAGTCAGGTCGCCTGCCGCGCGAAGCGCAGGCAGGAATTCAGGATGGCGGTCAGCGCCTCGCGCATCGGCCGCGCGTAGGCCGGGTCATAGGCGGTGGGCCATTCGCCCTCACCGACAGGGCCGAGCGTCTCCGGCATATAGCCGCGGCAGGCGAGCTCCATCTGGATGGTGTGCACGCCGCTTTTCGGATCGCCGTGGCGGCGGGTGATCCAGCCACCGGTGAAGCGGCCGTTGGTGACGCGGTTGAACTTGGTGGCGTCGCAATGGGCTTCGACCGCGGCGGTCAGCGCCGGATCGCAGCTCGCGCCGGAATTGGTGCCGATGTTGAAGTTAGGCAATTCGCCCTCGAACAGGCGCGGGATCACCGAGCGGATCGAGTGGCAGTCGTAGATCACGACGGTCGGATGGATCTGGCGCAGCCGCGCGATCTCCTGCTCGATGGCCGCGTGATACGGATCGAAATAGCGCGCCCGGCGCTCCGGCACTTCCGCCGGATCGAGTTCGGCGCCAGCCTTGTACAGCGGCTCACCGTCGAAGGTAGTGGTGGGACAGAGTTCGGTGGTCGCCTGGCCGGGATAGAGCGAGACGCCGGTGGGGTTGCGGTTCACGTCGATCACGGTACGCGAGATCGCGGTGTGGATCGTGGTGGCGCCGAGGTCGGCGGCGAAGTCATAGAGCTTGTCGATCCACCAGTCAGCGTCTTTCCGTGCGAGCCAGGGCGACACCAGTCGGCGGTCGTACTCGGCCGGAATCTCGGTGCCGGTGTGCGGAAACGAAACGATCAGCGGCGCGTCGCCGCGGCGCACTGTCAGCCAGGATGTCATGCTCCCCTCCAGATTCGCTGATGCAACGGGTTGAACCCGATGCGGTAGACCAGCTCGGCCGGGCGCTCGATGTCCCAGATCGCAAGGTCGCACCATTTGCCGGCCTCCAGCGAGCCGATGTCCGATAGCCGGCCGAGCGCGCGGGCCGCCTCGCGGGTGACGCCCGCGACCAGTTCGTCCACGGTGAGGCGGAATAGCGTCGCACCCATGTTCATGGTCAGCAGCAGCGAGGTGATCGGCGAGGTGCCGGGATTGCTGTCGGTGGCGATCGCAATCTTCACGCCATGCTTGCGGAATGCGTCAACCGGCGGCAGCTGCTTTTCGCGCAGCACGTAGAACGCGCCGGGCAGCAGCACCGCCACGGTGCCGGCTTTTGCCATCGCCGCCGCGCCGTTCTCGTCTGTGTATTCCAGGTGGTCGGCTGACAGCGCGCCATGCTCAGCGGCGAGCCGCGCGCCATGCAGGTTGGAGAGCTGGTCGGCATGCAGTTTGATCGGCAGGCCGGCCGCCTTGGCGGCAACGAACACCCGCGCGGTCTGCTCCGGCGAGAACGCAATGCCCTCGCAGAAGGCGTCGACTGCGTCCGCGAGCTTCTCGCGGCTGATCGCAGGCAGCATGGCGCAGACCTGCGCGATGAACTGATCCTTGTCGGTCGTTTCCGGCGGCATCGCATGGGCGCCGAGGAACGTGGTCAGCACGTCCACCTTGCGCTCGCGGCCCAGCCGGCGCGCTGCGCGCAGCAGGCGGATCTCGCTGTCCTGGTCGAGGCCGTAGCCCGACTTGACTTCAATGGTGGTGACGCCTTCGGCGCACAGGTGGTCGAGCCGCGGCAGCGCGGTCTTGACAAGGTCGTCCTCGCTCGCGGCCCGCGTCGCCTTCACGGTGGAGACGATGCCGCCGCCGGCGCGGGCGATTTCCTCATAGCTTGCGCCGGCCAGGCGCAGCTCGAATTCATGGGCGCGGTTGCCGCCATAGACGAGGTGGGTGTGGCAGTCGACAAGGCCCGGGGTGACCCATCGGCCGTCGAGCTTCACGGTCTCCGTCGCGCTCCAGCCGCTGGGTAGGTCGGCCTGCAAGCCGACATAGGCGATGCGACCGTCCTTGGCGGCGATCGCGCCGCGCTCGATGATGCCGAGCCCGGCCGCAGCCGGGTTGACGGTGACCAGCCGCGCATCCAGCCAAATCTTGTCGTACCGCATGTCTCCCTCGCAGGATGTTTCGCCGCACGGCTCCGCCATGGGCGCTTAATTGTCTATACATAATTGCCGACCGCGACCTAATTGTCTATACATAAGATGTCAGCAAGCATGGAGGCCGACCGAATGACACGATCTCAGACCCCTGCCGCGGCGGGCGCAGAGGATTTCGGGGCGGCCCGCACCCTTGTGTTCGACCACGCCTTTCTGCCGGACGGTTGGGCGCGCGATGTGCGTGTCACGGTTCAGGGCGGGGTGATCTCGAACGTCGCGCCCGATGCCGCCGGCACGGGCGGCGAACGGGTCAAGGGCATCGCGATTCCGGGACTTCCCAACCTGCATTGCCATACGTTCCAGCGCGGCATGGCCGGCCTTGCCGAGCGGCGCGGCCCCAGCGACGACAGCTTCTGGACCTGGCGCGACGTGATGTACCGCTTCCTCGGCCGCCTTACGCCGGAAGATGTCGAGGCGATCGCAGCCTATGCCTATGCTGAGATGCAGGAGCGTGGTTTCACCGCGGTCGGCGAATTCCACTACATCCACCACGGCGCCGACGGCACGCCCTATGCGGACCTCGCAGAAATGGCGGCGCGCATCGTCGCGGCGGCCAGCGGCACCGGTATCGGCCTCACCCTGCTGCCGGCGTTCTATGCTTATGGTGGTTTCGGCGCCGCGCCTGCGGTGCCGGGCCAGCGCCGTTTCCTCAACGATCCCGATCGCTTCCTGAAGCTGGTGGAGGCGACGCGTGCGGCTGCGGCGCGGCTGCCTTCGACCGCGGTCGGCATCGCACCACATTCGCTGCGCGCGGTGACGCCCGAAACCCTCGCCGAAGTAGTGAAGGCGACGCCGCAGGGTCCGATCCATATCCACATCGCCGAGCAGGTGAAGGAGGTCGAGGACTGCCTCGCCTGGTCCGGGGCGCGGCCGGTGGCCTGGCTCTACGACCACATGCCGGTTGACGCACGCTGGTGCCTGATCCATGCCACCCACATGACGGGGGATGAGACACGGCGGCTGGCGGCGTCGGGGGCGGTGGCCGGGCTGTGCCCGATCACCGAGGCGTCGCTCGGCGACGGCATCTTCAACGGCCCAGACTACCTCGCCGCCGGCGGCCGGCTCGGTGTCGGCTCGGATTCCAACATCGAGATCGACGCGGCTGGCGAACTCCGGCTGCTCGAATACAGCCAGCGGCTCGGCCGCCGCGGCCGTAACCTCATGACCACCGAGGCCGGCGAATCCACCGGTCACCGCCTGTTCACCGCAGCGCTTGCCGGCGGCGCGCAGGCGCTCGGCCGGCCGATCGGCGCGCTCGCTGCCGGCCAGCGTGCCGACATCGTGGTGCTGGATTCCGAACACACCAGCTTCTCCACAGTCGCTCGTGAGCACTGGCTGGATTCCTGGATCTTCGTGCCGGGCCGCCCGGCGGTCGACAGCGTGTTCACCGGCGGCGTCAAGGTGGTGGAGGGCGGCCGTCACCTGCAGCGCGACGCTATCGCGGCGCGCTATCGCGTAACGCTGGAGAAGTTACTTGGGAGGCTGCTCGATGCCTGATCGGCGCACGCCACGGCCGCGACAGACCGGCGTGGCGCGCTATGCGGAGATCCAGCACGCGCTGGAGACCGCGATCGTTTCCGGCGACTGGCCGCCGGGGACACGGGTGCCCTCGGAGCAGGAACTGCTCGAGCGCTACCGCTGCTCGCGCATGACGGTGAACAAGGCGCTGAGCGCGCTCGCCGCCTCCGGGCTGATCGTGCGTCGCCGCCGCTCCGGCAGCTTCGTGGCGCAGCCCAGCGCCGAGAGGAATGTGCTGCAGATCCATGACACCGAGGCGGAGATCCAGCGCGAAGGCAAGGCCTACCGCATCGCTCTGGTCGACCGCCGCGAACGCAAGGCGACCAAGCGCGACACTGCCCGCCTCGATGTCGAGGCCGGCGCGCGGATCCTGGCGCTGACCAGCATTCATTTCGCCGACGACAAGCCCGTGGTGGTCGAGAATCGCCTGATCAATCTCGAAGCGGTGCCGTCCGCGGCGGTGGTCGATTTCACCGAGATCTCGCCGGGCAACTGGCTGTTGAAGAAGGTGCCGTGGAGCGAGGCCGAGCATCACATCCGCGCGGTGAATGCCTCCGAAGAGGTCGCGCGGCACCTCGATATCGCCAAGGGCGACGCCTGCCTCGTGGTTGACCGCCGCACCCGCTACGGCGGGCACATCATCACCCATGTGACGCTGTCCTACCCCGGCAGTAGCTACCAGCTCGTCGCACGGTTCAGCCCCGCGCCGGTGTGAGCGAACGCGCTTGGCGCGTGCGGACCATCGTTGGTGTGTGGCGCTTCCAGCTCATTCTGCGTCATGCGCGGGTGAGAGTCGGCGTGCGGGATCCACTTGGCCATACAACCAGATCGGCATACGCCTTACGTTGCGCAACGTGTACCGTCGATATCTGTAAGCGTATCCCAGCTGGCTCGACCCTGTACGCTTCGTCGGAGAGCGTCGCGTTCTGAACGCGGGGGGAATTGGCCAATGTCGCCAATGGGTGATCGGAAGAAGGGGTAGGGCCATCGCGCGTCTTAGACGCGCGATGGCGATTGCGGCCCGGCCTATCGGGCGTCAGGCATCCAGTTGCCGTGAAAGCCTTGCGGAACGCGCCGTGGCAATTGGATGCGCGCCACGGGCTTTGCCTCGATCTTCTGCGCATCGAGAATCATCAGATCGCTTGTGCCGCGCGTGAGGTCACAGACGAATCCGATCAGCCAGCCATGATCCTCGCCCCGCGCGCCCTCGCCCGGAATATAGGTGAACTCGCTCGGCAAGCCGGTTCTGAAATCATGAGCCGTGCTGCGACCGGAGCTGAGTTCGTATTTGCGGACGGTCGTGTACTGTTCGGAGGCAAGGTCGGGCGGTAGAGTTTTGGCAGAATCATCGGGCCCTTGTCGGTCGCAAGCACGTCGGTCTCATTCTTCCTCGGCTCGCGCTGGTCAATGTTTCCGGACCGGCAGCTTCTTCGTTCGCGCGGTCTTGGTGAGCGCGAGGAAGGCCCTGATCTCAGCAAACGACAAGCCCGCGCGCCTGTAGCGCGCGGGCGGCGGCGACAGTCATTTTCCTGTTCTGAAGATCAGGATCTGTGCGGGCAGACCATCGTCAGATTGAGCAGCGTCGGCGCCTTGTCCTCGCCATTGCGATACTCCCACTCCAGCCGGATCTCGTGCCGGTGCGCGTAGGCATCGCTTGCCGCGTGGGTGATGATCTTCGTCTTCATCGGGATCGGGGGCTCGGAATTGAAGCATTTCCGGACGCAGGCATCGAGCAGGTCGCATCGCGTCAGAGGAATGACGCCGGGCTCATCCTTGGACAATGGGACCGTGTTCGGCTGGGTGCTGAGGTCGACGCGGGCCCGGCCCTTCTCCTTATGCCAATACTTGGCGCTTCCCTGCGGCCACTTCGATGCCGGGTTCAAAATCAGGTGGTATTGGCCGTATTCCAAAGTTGGCAGGTCGATGTCGTCGGACGCCTTGAGCTTAGCGACGCTCTTTTTCATATTCGTCAAAGGATAGTAATTGCTGTTCATTAAGTCTCGAAATGCCTTGCCGCTATATACCAGTCCGGCCATCGCCTCTTTCCTCGATATGTCTGTTTGTCAAAACCTGTAGCGGCCGAAAATACGAGTCACGCTGCGGCCGATCACGCGATTTGTAGTGCGCAGTCACGCTACCACTTAGGACTGTACTTCGTCCAGAGTGCCACCATCCTGTAGCATCGTGTATGTCGCAAGCCCGATTGCCATGCGCTTTCCTATAGGTATTGTTGGATCGAACGCCTCACGGGCGTTCGAGCGGGACTGCCGAGGCAGTCGTTGAAGGCGCTGGAATGCATTGCTTCGCGTGTCAGTCGGCGATTGGTCCGGGCGACAGCTGGTGCTCCAAATGCGGGGCGGCGGTCCGCGAGCGCGTCGATCCCGATAGCGAACGACGTTTTGTGACGATTCTTCGCGCTGACGTCGTCGATTCCACGGGTCTTGTTGCTGAGCTGGAGCCTGAGGAGGCGGTGCTGCGCCTAGAGCCGGCTCTTGCGGCGATGAGAGGCGCGGTACGCCAGTTCGGTGGCATCGTCAGCAAGGAGTTGGGTGACGGGTTGGCCGCGGTGTTTGGCGCTCCGATTGCCGATGACAACCATGCTCCGCTCGCCTGCCATGCCGCCATCGAGCTTGTTCGGCGCGTCACAGGCTTAGGCGATCCCAGGCTTCAGGTCCGGGTCGGCCTCCATTCCGGGCACGTCGTCGCCTACATGGTCTCCAGCGAATTTTCCAAAGTCTACGAGATCGGCGGGGCTGCCCAGCATCTGGCCGCACGGCTGGAGGCGGCGGCCGAGGCGAATCAGATCTACGTGTCCGAGGCCTGCCAAGAGCTCGCGGACGGACATGTCCGCTTCGAATTCCTGGGCCGCAAAGCATTCCGTGGTTTTGGCGAACCCCTGCCCGTGTATCGGGTCATGGGCGCGAGCGACCTTTCCAGTTGGCGGGTCCGACGCGCGCGTAGTGTTTCCCGTTTCGTAGATCGCACGACGGAACGGGCGCTGCTATGGCGCGCTGCGGAAAGGGTCAGTGCCGGCCGGCAGACGGTTCTGCTGATGGGCGACGCCGGCATTGGAAAATCACGGCTTGCGCATGAGTTCGCACAGGATCTCCGGGCGAGTGGTTGGCGGCTGATCGACGCCGAGTGCAGTCCGAACCTCCAGGGTGCACCATATAGCACACTCAAGCGCCTGTTGCTTTCAATCCTCGATGCGGCTGCGAGGGATCCGGTCAGGGCGGGCGATCTCATTGGCGAGCTGCCGGTGGTGCAGCAGCGGGCCGTCGATGCGGTACTGGACCTGCCGATTTCAGATTCGCAATGGGACGAACTGGAGCCTCACGCGCGCGGTCGCGCTATTTCAGATGCAAGCTGCGCGATCGTCGAGAGCGTGGTTCGTCGCCAGCGTACCATCCTTCTGATCGAGGACCTGCACTGGATCGATCGGGCCAGCGATACGGTTGTGGCCGCCCTCGCGGGACTGCAGCGTCCCGATCTGCTGGTGCTGCTAACAACCCGGCCTAATGGAATGCCGGTGTGGATCGCACGCTGCCACGCGGAAATCGTGGCGATGCGGCCCCTAGACGACGATTCGGGACTGGCCATGCTCGCGGAAATGCTTGGCCCCGCCACGACGAACGCGGACCTGAAAAATCGGATCGTCGCTCATACGGCCAACGTTCCGCTGTTCATCGAGGAAGTCTGCCGCAGTCTGAAAGACAGCGGCACGCTTCTCGGTCAGTGGGGTGACCTGTCCCTCGCGCGTCCGATTGACGAACTCGGCATCCCCAGCAGCATTCAGGGGGTGATCGCGGCGCGGCTGGATCGCGTGTCGCGGCAGGAGCGGTCGCTTCTTCAGATCGCTGCGGCGCTTGGACCTCGAGCAAACCAGGCCATGCTGCGGAAAGTGGCGGACCTCCCGGAAGACGTCCTGCAGGATTGTCTCACCGCGCTGGATCGGGCGGAGCTGCTGGTCAGGATCGATAGTGAATTGGAAGACTCGCTCGAATTTCGGCACGAGATGGTCAGGCAAGTGACCTACGATTCGATGGTCGAAAAGGTACGCGAAGGCGTACATGCGGGTATTCTCGCGGCTCTCGAGAATGATCAAGCATGGGCCGACGGCCCGGACGCGCTCTGCTATCACGCGACACGAGCGAAGAACTGGCAAAAGGCCTTTCGTCACGGCAGAAACGCTGCTCGAAAATGTCTGGTTCGCTCAGCCTATGCCGATGCGGTCGACTATTTCGAGATTGCGATGGGGTCGCTTGACAAGACCCCAATGACGCATTCGCGGGAAACCGATGCCATCGATCTCCGAATGGAGGCTCGCTTGGCCTTTGCGGGATCCGGGCGTGTCGCCGAAGCCTTTGACTTAGGAAGAGAAGCCGAACGGCGAGCCGATGCGATTAACGACATCGGCCGCAAGGTCGCGGCGATGACCATGAGAGCGGGGGCGCAGAATTTCTATGGAACGCCCGCCGAAGCTGTCTCGATCGGCCAAGAGGTCGTGCATCTGGCGGAAACCTCGGGTAATCCAGGCTGGCGCAATCTTGCGGAATATGGTCTCGGGCAGGCCTATTTTCTCGCCGGTCGCTACCACGGCGCTGAAGAGATGTTGGCCACGGCCCGCGCCCATCTCGCTGGCCCGGCAGCGAGTGCACCGATCGGCACCACCCCACGATCTTTGCTGTTGCTCTGCTGCATGATGAACAGCATCACCCACACCGTCATGGGTGAGCTCGACGCCGCCGAACAGCTCCAGCGAGAGGCCGCCGCGATCGCAGAGGAGACCAACCGTCCCTACGACCGCGTTGCAGCCGCCTATAGCGGCGGTTGGCTGAAGTTGGGCCGCAACGAGCCGGCGGCGGCCGCGGCCATTCTCGAGGACGGTTTCGTGCTGGCGCAGAAGCACGGCATCCGGCTGTTCGTGCCGGTGCTCGCCTGCCATCTCGGCATCGCCTATCTGGAGCAGGGGCTATTCGACCGTGCGCGCGGCATGCTGGCCGAGGCGCGCGAGGAGGCGAAGGCGGTCGGCTATACCTCGGCGGTGCTGCGCAGCTCGATCTACCTTGCGCTCGCCACCAGCCGCCTTGGTGACGTTCAGGCCGCGCATAACATCCTGCGCGAGGCGCGCAACACCGCCCGCCAGCAGGGGTTTTCGGGCCTCGAGGCCGAGGCCCTGCTCGGCGAGGCCGTTGTGACGCCGGCCTCTGGTGCGGAGAACAAGACGGCCATTCTCGCCGCCCTGCGAGCCAGCATCGCGATCGCCTCCGAGAGCGGTGCGCTGCCGCTTCAGCGCAGGGCCGAGGCGATGTTGACCGGGATGCTCGCCCAAGGCGATGGGCTCACCTGACACTTGTCGTACCGATTTTTTTTGCCCGACGGGTGAATTTAGTTTCGCAGGCAAAGCAATGACTTAGGAGGTCGCCTCTACTTTGCATGGGGTTGTTTTCGACATTTTTGAAGGGCCGCCTCCAGGCGGCC
>NZ_LGHL01000063.1 GCF_001908205.1 Bradyrhizobium sp. NAS80.1 | reverse complement strand
CCCGACTCTCATGACCTCAACTTCTCGAACCGCCCGGTGCGGACCCGCATGCCGGGTGGTGTGGCAGGGGAGCGACCTCACAAGGTCGCCCCCTATGCCGATTGGACGTCTCGCATCGCGGCATCGGAATAAGCGGGCGCGCGTCGGGTTGAAATCAGGCGGCCAACGACAACACAACCGGAGGACAAGATGATCCGTATCGAGAGATCCGTGACAATTTCGGGCCTCGCGCTCGCCGTCGCCTCGCTTGCCTTGCTTGCAGCGCCATCGGCGCAAGCGCAGTCGGCCGACATGACGTTCTTCGTAACTTCCAACGGCCCGGGCAAGGGCGCCGATCTCGGCGGCCTGGAGGGGGCCGATGCGCAATGCCAGAAGCTTGCACAGACTGGCGGCGCCGGCGCCAAGACTTGGCGCGCCTATCTCTCGACGCAGGCCGCCGACGGCAAGCCAGCCGTCAATGCGCGAGACCGCATCGGCAGAGGGCCGTGGCAGAACGCCAAGGGCGTCGTGATTGCCAAGGACGTTGCCGACCTGCACGGCGCGGCCAATAATCTCACCAAGCAGACCGCACTCAGCGAGAAGGGCGAGGTCATCAACGGCCGTGGCGACACGCCAAACCGGCACGATATCCTTACGGGATCGCAAGCTGACGGCACCGCGTTTGCCGCGGGTGATGACAAGACCTGCAAGAACTGGACGTCGAGCACGCAAGGTGCCGCGGTCGTCGGTCATGCCGACCGTCAAGGCCTGCGCGACGACGAGCCGTCAAGGTCCTGGAACAGCTCTCACCCCTCGCGCGGTCCGGACGGCGGCTGTTCGCAGGCCGATCTGAAGAGCACCGGCGGCGACGGCCTGCTGTATTGTTTTGCGGCGAATTGAGGCTCGATCCTCCGTCGTTGCGAGGAGCGTAGCGACGAAGCAATCCAGAGTCCCTCCGTGACGACGAACTGGATTGCTTCGCTGCGCTCGCAATGACGGCGCATGTGGAGCGGCTGTTGCATCTTGCGCTGACGGAACTTGCAGCCACGTGCTACATTGGTCCAGACGCGTTCACGCTCACGGACCCCTCCCATGAAATACGAGCTCTATTACTGGCCCGAGATCCAGGGCCGCGGCGAATATGTGCGGCTGGCGCTGGAGGAGGCGGGAGCCGCTTACGTTGACGTCGCGCGCGGCCCGCGCGGCACCAGCGCGATGATGAAGATGATGGACGCGCACAAGGGCACGCCGCCCTTTGCGCCGCCGTTCCTCAAAGCCGGCAAGCTCGTCATCGGCCAGACGGCGAACATCCTGCTCTATCTCGGCGCGCGTCATGCCCTCGCGCCGAAGACGGAGGCCGGCAAACTCTGGGTGCACCAGCTTCAACTGACGATCACCGACCTCGTGGTCGAGATCCACGATACCCATCATCCGCTCGGGCCCTCGCTCTACTACGAAGATCAGAAACCGCCGGCAAAGAAGCGCACGGCCGACTTCTGGAGCGAGCGCGTGCCGAAGTATCTTGGCTATTTCGAAGAGCTTCTCGCCAGCAATGGCGGCGCCTATGTCACGGGCCGCAGGCTGACCTATGTCGATCTCTCGCTGTTCCAGATCGTCGACGGACTGCGTTACGCATTCCCAAAGCGCATGAAGGCGTTCGAGGCGGACATCCTGGGTCTCGTCGGCCTGCACGACCGCGTCGCTGCGCGGCCGAACATCAAGGCGTATCTCGCCAGCGAACGCCGCATTCCCTTCAACGAGCAGGGCATCTTCCGCCGCTATCGCGAGCTGGATGGCTAGAGGTTTTCGAGCGAAGCGGATACCGGTTGGCAGTGAGACGCGTTCACCACACGCCCGGCAGCAGACGATAGCGCACCCGCGTCACGTAGTCGGGATAGCCCGGCAGGCCCTCGCGCAGCGTGCGCTCCTCGATGCGGATGCGGATCGCAAACAGGGCGACGAAGATTGGCATCATCGGAAGTCCCCACCACGAGCCCAGGAGCAGCGGCACGCCGGCGAAGAACAGGATCATGCCGCTGTACATGGGATGGCGGACATGCGCGTAGGGCCCGGTGGAGATCACCCGCTGTGCGCGATCGGCTTGCAGCTTCACCACGGGCGCCGCGAATGAGTTCTCGCGGAACACCCAGAGTATAAACAGCGTTGAGAGCAGGAACATTACGAAGCCGAGCGCCTGTAGCGCGACCGGCATGTCGGAAAATTGATTGCGGCGGTCGAGCCCCATCGCGGCGAGCCAGGCCAGTATCGCGACGACGAACACGGTCATGAAGACTTTGTCGGCGGCCGGCTGATCCCTTTGCAGCACCGGTCGCAGACGTTCCGCGAGCAGGGCCGGATCAATCCGATAGAGCCACCAGCCGCAGACCGGGCCGAGCAGGGCGGAGGTCGCGAGGAGCACCCAGGCTGAAGGCCAGCGTAGGGTCCCGGCGGAGACGAACAGCAGCGCGCCGATTGCGATGGTGGCGATCGTGTTCTGCAACAGCAGTTTTGCGATCATGCGCAGGTCCAAGGTCAATTGCGCACGATTCTGGTCCCGCTATCCGGCGAAGATGCGGCCGGACGTGCAAAAGGCCCGATCGACCGGATCGAGCTTTTCATCCTCGATGGGCCGGATCAGGCGAGCTGATCGATCCGCGTTCCCTGTCCCGGCGGCAGCGGCGCGGGCGGCGGCGGCTGGTAGGTCGGGGCGCTGTCCTTGGTCTTGGCCTGATCGTCCTGCCGCGTCGTCGTGTCGTAGCTCGGCACCACGGTCGCGATCGGCGGCGGCGCAACGGTTGAAACGCTCATCCACATACCTCACACATGGAAACAATCGACCTTGCCCTGTGAGGGGCGAAACTTCCGTCAAGGCAATCGTTAAAATGCGAGGGATCTGATGCGGTGGGATGCTCCGCTTTCGCGCCAGCATCGCGCGGCGTGGTGAGCGCCGAGCCTATTCGTCCTTCGGCCGCGTGATCGCGATCGACGCATCCGTCTTGGTGCGGGTGCATTCCATGTTGAGACGCTTGAAGCGCATCGACACCTTGTCGCCGCGCAACAGGCCCATGCGCTTCAGGCAGCGCGTGGCGCCTTTGGTGGTGTCGTCCTTCGGCACCGTGAAGATGATCGCCGCTGCGGACCCGACGAGGTCGTAGAACTGCGGCGTCGGCTTGCGGTCGCCCTTGGCATAGAGCTCGTTCGAATAGGTCTTTCCCTGCGCGCGGCAGCCGAGCGAGAGCTCCTTCGCCGCCGGGTGGGTGAGGTAGATGATGTTGGCGGCCTTGAAGTTGACCTTCAGCTTGTCGATGCCGCTCGCGAGCTGCTTTGCGATGTCGTCGCACTGGTCCGCACGGGCAGGCGAGGCGAGAGTCACAAGGCCGGCGATGGCGGCGGCAACGAGGATCGCGCCGCGGACGTTCGAATTCGATGTCATGATGAAAAGCCCCTTAGCATGCGTATTCAATCGTCGGCGCGCGCAGAGCGCAAGGGGTGCAGCCGGGCCCAATCGGGCACCATGATGACCCCCGGACAGCGACCGAACAATGGCCGCAGCGGTGCCGAATCGGGATGCCCCGACCGCGCCATAGCTCCTTCCCTTTACGGCAAAAATGCTTAGAACGCTTCTATGCCGAGGGCCCGCGCGAGGCTCCAGAACCCGAGATCGACCTCATGAACGCTCCCACCGCTTTCCCCGACCAGTCAAAACCCGTTCCGCCCTACAAGCACACCCCGCTGTTCCCGCTGGGCAAGGACGAGACGCCCTACAAGAAGATCACGTCCGAGGGCGTCCGGGTCGAGAAGGTCCTGGGGAAAGACATGCTGGTGGTGTCGCGCGAGGCGCTGCGGGCGCTGTCGGAAGCGGCTTTCGGCGACATCAACCATTATCTGCGCCCCGGCCATTTGAAGCAGCTCCGCGCGATCCTCGAGGACGGCGAGGCGAGCCCGAACGACAAGTTCGTTGCGCTGGACTTCCTCAAGAACGCCAATATCGCCGCGGGCGGCGTGCTGCCGATGTGCCAGGACACCGGTACCGCGATCATCATGGGCAAGAAGGGCTGCAACATCATCACCGACGGTGACGACGAGGCTGCGCTGTCGGAAGGCGCGCGCGACGCTTACCTGCGCCGCAACCTGCGCTACTCGCAGGTCGCGCCCTTGTCGATGTACGAGGAGAAGAATACCGCCAACAACATGCCGGCGCAGTGCGAGATCTACGCCGAGGGCGACGACGCCTACAAGTTCATGTTCATGGCGAAGGGCGGCGGCTCCGCCAACAAGAGCTTCCTGTTCCAGGCGACGCCCTCGGTGCTGACCAAGGACCGGCTGCTCGCCTTCCTCAAGGAGAAGATCCTGACGCTCGGCACCGCGGCGTGCCCGCCTTATCACCTCGCCATCGTCATCGGCGGCACCTCCGCCGAGCTCTGCATGAAGACGGTGAAGCTTGCCTCCGCCCGCTATCTCGATGCGCTGCCGACCCACGGCTCGCCCGACGGCAATGCGTTCCGCGACGTCGAGATGGAAAAGGAAATCCACAAGATGACGCAGTCGCTCGGCGTCGGCGCGCAATTCGGCGGAAAGTATTTCTGCCACGACGTGCGCGTGATCCGCATGCCGCGCCACGGCGCCTCGCTCCCGATCGGGCTTGGCGTGTCCTGCTCCGCCGACCGCCAGGTGCTCGGCAAGATCACCAAGGACGGCGTCTATCTCGAGGAGCTCGAGCACAACCCGGCGCAGTATTTGCCGCAGGTCGAGCAGTCGCTCGGCGGCGAGGTCGTCAAGATCGATCTCAACCAGCCGATGAAGGACATCCTTGCGACGTTCTCGAAGTATCCGATCAAGACGCGGGTCTCGATGACCGGTACCATGATCGTCGCGCGCGACTCCGCGCATGCCAAGCTGCGCGAGCGGCTGGAGAAGGGCGAGCCGCTGCCGGATTACTTCAAGAACCATCCGGTCTACTACGCCGGCCCCGCCAAGACGCCCGAGGGCTATGCCTCCGGCGCGTTCGGTCCGACCACCGCAGGCCGTATGGATTCCTTCGTCGACCAGTTCCAGGCCGCGGGCGGCTCAATGGTGATGGTCGCCAAGGGCAACCGCGCGCCGGCCGTACGCGAGGCCTGCAAGAAGTACGGCGGCTTCTATCTCGGCTCGATCGGCGGTGCGGCGGCGAACCTTGCCGAGCACTGCATCAAGAAGGTCGAGGTGCTCGAGTATCCCGAGCTCGGCATGGAAGCGATCTGGCGCATCGAAGTCGTCGACTTCCCCGCCTTCATCATCATCGACGACAAGGGCAACGACTTCTTCAAGGAGTTGAACCTGGGCTAACTCTTCACCTCGCCCCGCTTGCGGGGAGAGGTCGGACTTTGCGCGCGGCGCAAAGTCCGGGTGAGGGGGGCTCTCCACGAGTCCGACTGTCACCGTCCTCGCGGAGACTCTCCCTCACCCCAACCCTCTCAGCGCGAGCGCAGCTCGTCGCGGCCCCGCAAGCGGGGAGAGGGAGACTAAAGAGCTAACTGCAAGTCGTGACCTGGTTGGAGCACAGCGCGCGCCACCAGCCGCGGACGCCGTCCTGGCTCTCGACGAGTCCCCAGAGGCCGCTGCAGGCAAAGATGCGCTTCGGGCTGCCGTCGGTGTCGATCGCGCCGCCGAGCTCGCGCTGGGCCGGCATCCATTTGGCATCGACGAAGGGGGCCTGGAACAGTCCGCCCATGCGGGTCGCGCCATTGGCATAGGCAGCGCCGACCTTGTTGGACGCGACCCAGCCGCGCCCCGCATAGGGCTTCGGCGCGCTGCGCGGATATTTGGTCTCGTCCTCGTAGTCCTTGCCCGGGGGCTTGGCGCCCTCGATCAGAAACCAGCCGTCCCTGGAGCCGATGATGCGGAATTCGGTGAGCCAGCCGCCGTCGGGCGTGTCCTCGCTGCCGCCGAGCTTGAGCTGGTAAGGCGGCGGCAGGGTGCCGAGCACACGTGCCTTCACCGACGGTTCGGCGCGCACGTTGAGGCCGTTCGGATCCTTGTCGATGGACCAGGCGCCGAGATCGCAGGGCTCTGTGCCCTCGGGCAGCGTTGCGCGCTTTGCGGCGAGGTCGGCGTGCAGCTTTGCGAAATCGGTGTCGTCGTTGTCCGGATCCGGCTCGGTGCGCGGCTTCAACGCGACGGAGACGGCACGCGTCGCATCCGGTGTGAGCGTGACCACGAGCGACTGGCGCGCGGCGAACACGCTGGCAGGGGTTTTCGGATCGTTCGATGTCGCCGGATAGACGGCGAGATATCCCGTCAAACCGTCGGTGCGATAGGCGGTGCCGGCCACGTAACCCGCCGGCACCATGGCGAGCGCGCTTGCGCGCCACGCCGGTTCGGTGTCATCCGCGCGCGCCGCTTGTGTCGCGACGCACAGGACCGTTGCCGCGATGAGACGGAGCGCGCGCACGGTTCGCAGCGGCCTTACGCCCGCGCGCCTGTGAACGGGAAGCTGCCCATCGGGCCGATGCCCATCTCGCCGCTGATGCTGTCGCCGGAGACTGTGCCGGTGAATTCGAGCGTGAGCGGCATCGGGTTGGTGATCGAGACTTTCCAGGAGACGTTGTCGCCGTTGACGGTGCCGTCGAAGATCTCGCCCGTATTGCCTTCGGCGCCCTGCGTGCCCGTCAGCGTGGAGCCGGAGCTCTTCAGGCTCAGCGTTGCCTGTCGCTCGCCCATCGGCGTCGTCATCGTCAGATTCCAGTTGCCGTCTGCAGCCATTCCCGTCTCCCAATCCTGTCCCGGCGAACCGCGTGGCTCGCGATCGCTCCAGAGCGGAGCGTATAACTCAACTTGCCCCGCCTGCCTAACGCTTTGGAAGCGGCGCTTAGGCGCGGGCGGCGGCCCGCAGGCGGCTGGTGATGACGACGCGGAAGATCAGATATTGCAGGACGAAGGCCGCGATCTTGGCGCCGACCGCAACGACGGAGACGTAGAAAGCCCACAATTTGAGATCGCCCGTCATGGCCACCGCGATCGTGCCGGCGCCGAGCGCGAACATCAGTGCGGCCCAGGCGTAGCCTGCAGCCGTGACGTATTCCGGAATGACCTCGGTCACGCGCGGCGGCATGTAGCGCAGCATCCAGCCACGCTTGAGCATGATCGCGCCGATCGCGAAATGCGCGATCGAGGGCTTTGCCAGCACGAAGCGCGGATCCTGGGTGAGAATGGTCGCCGTCCCCAGCACGATGACGAGCGCAAGGGAGGCATAGGTCATGTAGCCGAGCGACATGCCCCTGACGCGGGCATAGATCACCTGCGCGATCGCGCCCGTAATCGCCACCGAGGTCGCCAGGATGACGTTGTCGGTGACGACATAGACGATCAGGAAGACGATGGTGGAAAGGAAATCAGAGGCGAGGCGAGCGAATACGTTTTTCATCGTCTGTCCTGGTCAATGCGGGTGAGACAGTGCTTGCGAGGGTTGAGCGTGCTTCGTCCGGCAGTGCGCGGGGTACCATTTCGTGAAGTAGATCGCGCTATTGCGGGCGGCGAAAGCGACCGCGAGGCTGGACCAGAGCGGCAGGCCGGGGACGTACAGCAACACGAGGTTGGAGACCATCATGAGAAGCGCCGCTGCGGTCCATGCGGCCGTGATGATGTAGTTGGCCTGCAGGAAGCCGGGCATCGCGGCGATTTCCGCCGGCACGGATTCGATCCCATATTGCAGGGTGAACGGCCGGCGTAGCAGCAGCGAGCCGAGCGAGATGACGAAGACACCGACATCGACCGAGAGCTTGACGGCAAGCGTGCCCAGCTGGGGATCGAAGAAGAGGAGGGTGAGGCCAATCATGACGAACACGATCGCGGAGCCCGCGGCCAGAACCTTGACCGAGCGGCCGTATGCGATGTCGATCGCGATGGTTGCAAGGCAGGCCGCAGCCGCCGCAAACACGCTCGTGGTGGCCGAGGTCACCAGCATCAGGAAAGTGAAGATGCCGTAGGGCGCAAGGATCAGGAAGATCGTCATGGGTCGCCTCGGTCGGATCTTATCTTTACGATGTAAAGATTAGTAGCGGAAGCGCGGGAAGGGTTCAAGGGCAATCTTTACGCTGTCAAAATGATGTGAGGAGGCGCCTCCCCCGAGCGTCATTCCGGGGGAGGCGAAGCGTGAGCCCGGAATCCATTGTCCGGCATCACGTGCGGGTGAAATGGATTTCCGGGTTCGTCGCTGCGCTCCGCCCCATAATGACAGATGGAGGGCGCTACTGCGCCCCCACCCAATTGCCGTGAAAGCCATCGGGCACGCGGTGGCCGAGTTGCACCAGCGCGACCGGGCCGGCCTCGACATCGGTGGCGTTGAACACGGCGAGGTCGCTGCGGTTCTCGCGAGCGCGCCAGACCACCGCGAGCAGCCAGCCGTCACCTTCAGCCGCGTCCTTGCTCCGCTCGACGAACACCGGCTCGGAGATGGTGTCGCCGGCCGGCAGCAGATATTGGCCGAGGCGCTTTCCCGTACCGTCGACATGCACGACACCGGACAGCGCGCCGAACATCGGCAGCTTCGGATTGGCGCAGGCGTACCAGCCATGGCTGGTCTTCAGCCCGGCGCGACGGTCGTCGATGCGGGGGAACTCGCCAGGAATGTCGTCGAGATAGGTCTGCTGAAACCTGTCGGTATTGCCGTCGAGATCGAAGGTCCAGCGGCAGTGACGCGCGTAGGACTTCTCCGGATTGGTGGGCGAGCCGTCGGGATGCGGAAACAGCGGCGCTTCCTCGAACTGCATGACATCGGCGATGATGCGGTTGCCGTCCTCCCAGGCGTTCATGACGTGGAAGACGTAGCAGGTCTCGGCCCGGAACCAGATGATGTCCTTGGCTGTGCCTTTGCGCTTCATCACGCCGACATAGGCGCCTTTCTCCGGCTCCCAGGCGTAAGGCGGCTTGCCGCCCATTGCGCGCTCCATGCTGCCGGTGATGGGCAGGATCGGAAACAGCACGTGGTTCTCGGTGACGATGAAGTCGTGCACCATGCTGGCATAGGGCGCTTCGAAACGCTCGAAGCGCGTTGCCTTGCCGCTTGCGTCGATTGCGCCATAGGAGAGGGCGGGCGTCAGCGGGCCGTTTGCATTGTAGCCGAAGAACACCAGCTCGCCGGTGATCGGATCGACCTTCGGATGTGCAGTGAAGGGGCCGGCAATGCGGCTCTGGTAGTTGCAATAGCCGCGGGTTGCGAGCGTGCCCGGCTCGATCTCGGTCGGCAGATGCCCTTCTTCGAGCGCGAGCAGCTTGCCGGCGTGGAAGATGATGTTGGTGTTGGCGACGCCGCCGTCGGTCACGTGCGCCGGCGCGTCCGGCATCTTGCGGCCGAAGCCGCCGAACATCGCGCGGCCGGCATCGTGCTCGGCGAGCCATTTTGGCGTGCGGACCCAGCGGTTGCGGTAAGAGGCGCGGCCGTTCTCCAGATGGAAGGCGTGCAGCATGCCGTCGCCGACGAACCAATGGGCGCCGGGCGCGTCGAATTGCGGGTTGGGACCATTGCGATAGAGCGTGCCGTTGAGTTCGCGCGGCAGCTCGCCGACGATCTTGAGAAACGGCGCGTCGGCCTCGAACGGAATAGGCCCGCGATTGCTCAATGGCCGGCCGACTGCATCCTGCAGCATGACATCCTCCCTTATCTTTACATCGTAAAGATACGCTAGGGGCAGCCGCTGCGGCCGTCAAGCGAAATCTTTACACTGTCAAAATGACGTCATATAACGCTCCCATGGCCAAGACAGAGACAGCCCGCCGCTCCCGTCCCCGGAAAACGTCCTCATCGACTTCGACCGCACGGCCGCGGCCGGCGCGAGGCGTGGAAAGCGCAAAGGCGGAAACGCCCTATCACCACGGTGCCCTGCGCGAGGCGTTGCTGCTGGCGGCCGAGCGCGTACTGGAGCGTGACGGGCTCGCCGGCTTGACGCTTCGTGCGGTGGCGCGCGAGGCGGGGGGTGTCGCATGCCGCGCCGACCCATCATTTCGGTGATCTGACCGGCCTCGTAAGCGAGCTCGCTGCGATCGGCTTCCGCCAGTTCAACGCGGCGATGGGCTCGGCCTGCGATGCCGCCACGACGCCGCTGGAACGTGCACTGGCGCGGCCGAAGGCCTACGTCGCCTACGCCCAGGCTCATCCTGGCATGTACGGCATCATGTTCCGGACCGAGCGGCTCGACTATTCCAGGCCTTCGCTGCACGAAGCTGCCGAAGCCTCTTTTGCCGGGCTCGCCAACGCCATCGGCGCGATGCGGCAGGAGCAGATCCGCCGCGACACGATGACCCTCGAGCAGGCCGCGGCGATCGCACGCGCCTGGTCGATGGTGCACGGTTTCACCATGCTGCTGCTCGACGGCCGGCTCGAGGACATCCTGGAGCGGCTGCCGAAGGGCACGACGGCCGAGCAGCTTCTGGAAGCGATGCTGAAGTCGTCCGCGCCGGGAAAGCTGTCGCCGGCCTAGCGCCAAGGCCTAGCGCGAACGCCTAGTGCATCGTCGCCAGCTCGACGGCCCGGCCGCGCGTGCCGATGACCTTTACCTCGTCCTTGCCGCAAGTGAACTCGCGGGCGAATTCGTCCGCCGCCTTGCGCGCAAGCTCATTGGCGTTGGGGTTGGCGATCGCGTCGACATAGGCGACGTGGCAGATCGGTCCCGGCGGCAGCCGTGTCACGACGAGCATGGCCTTGGTGTTCGGGCGCCCGTGCTGGTCGGGATCGGCGCCATCGGCGATGTGCCAGCGCTGGATGATCGCAAACGGTTTGGTGCCCGCTGCGCGCCACTCGACGGTATTCTCGGATGAATTGAACGGGGCAAACCAGGCCTTTGCCGCAGGTTCCTCGGCTGCCGCCTTGCGATTGCGCCCGACCGAGACGACCTCGCGAAGATCGTCCTCGGCGATCAGCACCATGAGGCCGTCCTTGCCTGGGCATACCCGCGTGGTGCTCCCGTCGAGCTCGCTGGGTTTGCCGACAGGGCGGCAGTCCTTGGGTGCCGTCGAGGTGTAGGTGCTGCCTATGGATTGGGCGGCGGCACTCTCCAGGCCGCTCCAGATCAGCGACAAAACAAGGCACGAGGCCGCAATGCGGTTCATCATGAGACTCTATGAAGCTTTCATGTAACGGGAACTCTCTCATTCAGACGTCTTCATTGTGGGCAAGGTTCAAAGTGAGTCGCCAGATACCTGACAGCGGCGCGGAATCGTTCTAGAAGAGCGGCTTCGCTTGGGCCCATCGGCCTCGTTCGCGTCCTCGTTCCTTTGATCATGCCAGCCACCTCTTCGCAAAAACCCTATCGTGTCGGCCGCTCGAAAACCGGGCTCGGCCTCTTCGCCACCAAGCCGATCAAGAAGGGGACCCGGATCATCCGCTATTTCGGACCGATCCTGGACTCGCGGATTCCCGAGCACGACGCGATCGAGAACAAGTACCTGTTTGAGCTCAACGGCCGCTGGACCATCGACGGTTCGCTGCGCAAGAATCTCGCCCGCTACATCAATCATTCCTGCCGGCCCAACGCCGAGTCCGACGTCCGGCCGCGCGAGCGCAAGGTCTTCATCCGCGCCATCAAGAACATCGAGCCGGGTGACGAGATCAACTACGACTACGGCACCGACTATTTCAAAGCGTATCTGAAGCCGATCGGCTGCAAGTGCGCCTCCTGCGAGAACAAGCGCAAGAAGCTGCGCGCCGATGCGCGGGCCGAACGGTCCAAGGTGAAGGCGCGCACGGAGCGCAAGGCCAAGAAGGTGGGCGCGAAGGGCGCCAAAAAGAAGAAGCTGAACGGCAAGGCCCTCAACGGCAAGGCGGCAAGCGCTACCGCTCGCAAATCTGCCTGAGCTGACCTTCTAGCTACCAGGTCTGCGGGCCGACCCTGGCAAGGACGAGCCTTCGAAGGCGATCGACGAACGCTGGATGATCTCACCGGTCTTGTCGTCGATGACAACGCGGAAGCGCCGATGCCCGGACAGGAAGCTCAGGCGGTGCCGTCCGGCGTCGGCGCCGGTTCCCCGTTCGGCAAATCCGGTGATCCTGCCTGCGCGCATCTCCTCGCGGAGCGAGTTCGGGGAAATGCGCAGACCCTCGGCGACGATGTCTGCATCGATCTGAAAGGTGTCGTTCTCGAGCTGGACGGATTTCACGATTGCACCTTTTGCTTGCCAGACCGGATCATGCCGGTGCGGGGCTGCGCCTTGGCCTTGCGGGATAGGCACACTCTGCGAGCGTCGTGCCGTCGAGCTCACGCATGAAAGCTTCGCGCGCAGCCGCGAGTTTCGACTTCAACCGGCAGCGTGGGGTGAGCACGCAGGCGCCGCCATCATCGCGAAAGCACTCGACCAGCGAATGGGGGCCTTCCAGCGCGCGCACGACCTCGCCCAGTGTGATCGTTTCGGCGGGCCGGGCGAGGGTGAAGCCACCGCCTGCGCCGCGCTGGGTTGCAATGAAACCCAAGCCTGCGAGGTCGCGCACTACCTTGGCGAGGTGATTGCGGGAAATGCCGAATTCGGTGGCGATCTCGTTGGTCGCGAATGATCGCGTGGGCTCTCCCGCGAGACGCATAAGCGCGCGCAGCGCAAAATCCGTGAACGATGTCAGACGCATGAGATCCTCGGGAAGATTCGCTTGCAAATCCTCTATAGCGATATAAATAGGTATTTGAAATGCATATTTAAGGTAGCAGGTCGTGACGGGAGCGGAACGACGCGAGCAAATCACGGCGGAGATATCGGAACGGACCGGAATAACGGAAGCGATGATCGAGCGTCTGGTGCGCGCCTTCTATGCGAAGGTCCGCGAGGACGCCGTGCTGGCGCCGATCTTTGAAGCCCGCATTCACGACTGGGAACCGCATCTGCAGCAGATGTGTGCTTTCTGGTCCTCGGTCGCGCTGATGTCGGGCCGCTATCACGGAACGCCGATGGTCAAGCATATGCCGCTGCCGGTCGATGCCGGGCATTTCGACCGATGGCTCGCATTGTTCGAGGCGACGGCCCGCGAAATATGTCCGCCCGAAGCCGAGGCCCATTTCGTCGAACGGGCGCAGCGGATTGCGACAAGCCTCGAACTCGGCATCGCCACCGGGGCAGGCGTCTTCCTGGGGCGCGGCGAGAGGTTTCGACGACATCAGGTAGGAGATCACCAATGATCCATCGGACACATGCCGTGACGGGCAAGGACGCGGCCAACCCTTATTCCGGCAGCAGCCTCGTGCCGATGCTGATCGTCGGTTTGGTGCTCACGCTGGTTGGAATGATTGCCGCGGTTGTATTGAGCTGACGCAATGCCGCCCGGCTGGGCCGGGCGGTCACTTCTGACAAAAGAGGGTAGCGATCGTCGTTACGCGGTCACTGCGCTGCCGCTCTTGCGCAATCCCACATATTGCAGCTCCGCGAACACGCCGGTGGCGATCGCCTGCGCGACGACCATGAGCTCACCAAGAAGGTTCGGCGCCACCGCGCCCGAGAACAGCAGTGCGATGCTCGCGAGCGTCCATGCGGCGTTGCCGGCCACTACCAGCATGACCAGCATCTTCGGCACCGCGCTGCGCGAGGCCAGCCAGCCAACCAGCGCGGTGTAGGCGATCAGGAACAGGCCGGTCTCGCGCAACAGCGTCTCCGGCAGGTTGAAGAGCGCGGCAAACGCGCCGGCACCGAAGGTGAAACCCAGCGCCGCGATGCCGCTGAACACGGCATCGGCAAGCAGCGCGCGGCGCAGGAAGGTGGAGGCGTCAATCATCGTCATTCTCCTTGGTTGGACGTCAGGGGATCAGGACAGGGTGCGCCACCAGGCGCGGAGTAGGCGCCCGAGGCGGAACGGGCACAGGCTCCTGCCGACGCTGTGCTCGAACGTCACCACCTGCGCGATGACGTAGTCGCCGGTCGAGTGCACCAGCGGTTCCGGCATGTTGAGGCTGCGCGCCAGCATTCTGGCGCCGAACTTCAGGCTCCAGGGCAGAAGGTGGTCTGCGACGGTCCGGTAAAGCAGCAGCGCGATCATGGTCATCTCCTGTTGCGACCGAAGATGCGCGCGCCCAGGGCCCAATTCGATTACCTCGCGGGTAATGGAAGGCCTGAAATCCGCATGCTAGGTTTTCGACCATGAACGCACATGCATCCACCGCACAGGCCGAACGCAGCCAATCCGTCCATATCGGCGACCATTTGCGCGAATGGCGGCAGCGCCGCCGCATGAGCCAGCTTGATCTGGCGGGCGAGGCCGAGATCTCCGCGCGGCATCTGAGCTTCGTCGAGACCGGCCGCGCCGCGCCCTCGCGCGACATGGTGCTGAGGCTCGCCGAGCGTCTCGACGTGCCCTTGCGCGAACGTAACGTGCTGCTGGTCGCGGCCGGCTACGCGCCGGCCTTCCCGCAGCGCTCGCTGGAGGATCCCGCCTTGAAATCAGCCCGCCAGGCGATCGACCTCGTGCTTAGGGCGCATGAGCCCAACCCGGCGCTGGCCTATGACCGGCACTGGAATCTGGTCTCCGCCAACCGCATGGTGGCGCCGTTGCTCGAAGGCATTCCGCAGCGGCTGCTCGGCCAACCCTTCAACGTGCTGCGGCTCGCCTTCCATCCCGAGGCGCTGGCGCCGCGCACCGTCAACCTCGCCGAATGGTGCGGGCATCTCCTGGAGCGGCTGCACCGGCAATGCGAGGCAACCGCAGATCCCGAGCTGATCCAGCTCTACAATGATTTGAAGAGCTACCCGATCCCGGCGCGCTCGGCGCCGCTGTCGAGCGACAATGTCGCGATCCCGTTCAAGCTGCGCCACGAAGGGGAGATCCTCAGTTTCTTCTCCACCACCATGGTGTTCGGCACGCCGGTCGACATCACGTTGTCGGAGCTGGCTCTGGAGACGTTCTTCCCGGCCGACGAGCGCACCGCCGAGCGTCTCAGGCAGATGGCAGCAGCCATGACCTAGCGCCCTTGCCTCGGGATCCGTTCGGCTTATCTTTGGGCGAACCCTGCACCGCCCGAAGGAGGCGCCCATGACCACGTCTGACATGAGCACATTGAAGCCGCTCCAGATCGATGTCGTCTCCGACGTGGTGTGTCCCTGGTGCTATATCGGCAAGCACCGGATCGAGAGCGCGCTGGCGCTCGTCCCCGACGTTCCGGTCAAGCTCAATTTCCGCCCCTTCTTCCTCAATCCCTGGGTGCCGCGCGAGGGCATCAGCCGCGAGGACTACCTCACCACCAAGTTCGGCTCGGTCGAGGCCTATAAGGGCATCGCCGGCCGTGTGGTCGCGGCGGCCAGCGAGGAGGGCCTCGTTTATCGGCCCGAGCTGGTAGCTCGCCAGCCCAACACGATCGACTGCCACCGCCTGATTCTCTGGGCCGAGGCGATCGGCAAGGCGCCCGAAATGAAGCAGCGCCTGATGGAGCTGTACTTCCGCGACGGCGGCGATCTCACCGACGTGAATGTGCTGGTGCAGGCGGCGGCCGATGTCGGCCTCGACGCCGAGGACGTGCGCAAGCGCCTTGCCACCGACGAGGACGTTGCGCGCGTTTCGGCCGACGCACAGGAGGCCGCCGAGAAGGGCATCTCCGGCGTGCCGACTTACGTGTTCGCGCAGAAATACGCCGTCTCCGGCGCGCAGGATCCGAACCTGCTCGCGCGCGCCATCCGCCAGGTCTCAGCGGAGATCAACGCGCAGGCGGCGGAGTAGCTTGCGCTTTTTTGCGCAACAGGCGGACCACGCGCCGCGCGGCCTCGTGCGCGCCGTTGAGGCCAACCAATGCTGCGTGAATCAAGGTCACAACCGGATCGTTCCGCCGCAGCGGGATCAACACGTCACCGATTGCAAGGCGTTCCCGCCAGATCGGATTGATCATGGGGTGATCGGCGCTCGCCGTGGAATCTGCGCTGGCGATGGCCGGATCGGCGCAGAGATGACGGGTGAGTTCGAGTGTGAGCTGCACGCCCGGCGAATATTTTGCAAAGCGTTCGTCGATGCCAAGCTTGAAGAAAAAGGCGCGATCCTGATGGCGCAGCACGATGCCGGCGGCCAGCGGTGTCGAGCCGGCGCGCAAGGTGACGATCTCGCATTGTGCGGTTTCTGCCAGAGCCGGGACGGCGCGACGGATGAAGGTCGCATCGCCAGCATGCTGGATCAGCGCGGTGCCGCGCTTGCCCTTCCAGCCGCTGGCTTCGAGCTGCAGGAATGTTTCGAGCGCCGGCCTGATTTCGTCCGGTCTGTGTGCGACCTCGAACACGACAGGGCCGTGCTCCTCAAGACGATGGCGCTGCCGGCGCAGTTCCTTGAGTTTCTTGGCGCCGAGCGCGTCGCGCAACAGCATTTCGCCGTCTTGCTTCGCATCGAGGCTGGCGCGGGTGTAGGAGCTGAGGGTTCGCGGCTTCAGGCCGTCGCGATTCAGGACCTGCTTGAGCGAGTTCATCGCCGCGCCGTCCAGCGCGACGTCATTCAGCACGAGGGCGTGCGCGCCGGCTTCGCGCGCCTGCTGCAACAGACGCGTCGCTGCGTCGATCGGGGCGTCGCGGTCGATCAAAGGGCTGCACAGCGTGCCGTAGGGATGCGCGCTCACCAGCGCGGGCAGGGGGATCTTCCAGGCGCGCCAGAGCGAGATCACCGGCATCAGCCCGATCAGTCGCGACGAAGGTCCGCCGAATGCGCGAAGCGCCGAGGCATCAGTGCGGCCGCGCGCGGTTGCGCTGACGGCGAGCTCCCAGCCCGGCAGGTAATATCCGTTTGGCTCGACCGCGCGCTGCGCGAGCGCACGCCATTGGCCGGGGTCGATCGCCGTAAGCGGGACGAGTGCGCGCGCCGCTGCGGCCCCCTTTTTAGATGCCGGATTGATCGCTGCCTGGTGCGCGATGTCGACCACGTCCCGTCGTCCCCGTTCACGCAGGCAAAAGCCAGCGTTACGCCGTCATGCTTAGCGCAAAGATTGGAAAATACAGTTGGGACGACGCTTCAATTCGAGCGGTATTGTTAATGTCTCATTGACCATCCGCCCGATGAGGCTTCGCTGGATGCGCTCGCTATTGGTCACCCGGCACGAAATGGTCGCGGGAGAGGCATTCCCCGCGTTTGCACCAACCGGTCCTATTCCGATGCGCAGAAGAGGCGGTACAGTGTCTGCAGCACCGCCCGCACTTCCCGGCTCGCAAGGCTGTAATATATCGTCTGCCCCTCGCGCCGGGTCTTGACCAGGCTCAAAGCGCGCATCTTCCCGAGATGCTGGGATAGTGCCGCCGAGGACAGACCGGCGATGTCGGCGAGTTCGCCGACTGATCTCTCGCTGTCCAGCATGTTGCAGAGAACCATGAGCCGCTTTGGATTGCCCATGGCGGTGAGGAGGCGGGAGACCTCTTCGGCCTTCTCCTCCAGAGCGATCAATTCCTGATTTCGGGGCTTGCGTGTCATGGCTGTTCTATATATTAGTATATTCGAAAATAAGAAACAATGGAAATGAGAGGTATCCGGCGCTGCGCTTTGCGAGCGCCTTCGATCCGGAGGACTACAATGACTGTCACGCCCTTCACGCCGATTGCTTCGCTGCTGGGTGGTGCGCTGATCGGCCTTTCGGCCGTGCTCCTGATGTGGGCGACGGGACGGATCGCCGGCGTCAGCGGCATCGCGGCGCGGCTGTTTCCGCCTTATGAGGACGGTGAATTAGCCGGCCGGCTTGCCTTTGTCGTGGGCCTCGTCGCCGCACCCGTGCTGGTCCGGCTCGCCACCGGAGGTCTGCCGGAGCAGACGATTGCGGCGGGAGTGCCGGTCCTGATCGTCGCCGGACTGCTCACGGGCTTCGGTTCGGTGTGGGGCAGTGGCTGCACGTCCGGCCATGGCGTCTGTGGCCTGTCGCGGCTTTCCGTACGCTCGCTGGTCGCGACCGTCACCTTCATGGCGGCGGGCATGGCCACCGTCTTCGTGATGCGGCACTGGAGCTGACGGTCATGGCGATCCTCGTTCAATTCGCGATCGGGCTGATCTTTGGTCTCGGCCTCATCGTCTCCGGCATGTCGAATCCGGCGAAAGTGCTGAACTTCCTGGATGTCGGGGGGATTCCCGCAGGGACCTGGGATGCGAGCCTTGCTTTCGTGATGGCCGGCGCAATCGCTGTCACCTTCTTCGGGTTTAAGCGAGTCTTGAGGCTTGCGCGGCCGTTCTTCTCGGCTCGCTTCTACGTTCCGACACGAACGGATATCGATCCCAGAGTCGTCGCTGGTCCCGCCATCTTCGGCATCGGCTGGGGAATGGCAGGCTTTTGCCCGGGGCCGGCGCTGACCGCGCTTGGATTCGGTTCGACGTCCGCCTTTATCTTCGTTGCCGCGATGTGTGCCGGCATGGTGCTCGCCCGCTTCGTTTCTCACCTGCCGTCGTTGACGCGTTTCGTCACGCCGGCCGACCCGCTCGAAACCTGAGTAACCGCAGAGAGTCAGTCATGGACAAGAATTATCCCGAGATCACCAGGCAAATCTCCGCCAACATGAAGAAGCTTCGCAACGATATTCCCGATACGATGAAGGGATTTGCCATGCTCGCGCAGGCCGCCACGCGTGACGGCGCGCTTGACAAGAAGACCAAGGAGCTGATGGCGCTTGCACTCGGCGTTGCCGCGCATTGCGACGGCTGCATCGGCTTTCACGCCGAAGCGCTCGTCAAGCTCGGTGCAACGCGCCAGGAGGTCGAGGAGACGCTCGGCATGGCCGTCTACATGGGCGGCGGTCCGTCGCTGATGTATGCAGCGGATGCGATTGCGGCTTACGAGCAGTTTCAGCAGCAAGCGGTCGCCGCCTGACGCCGATTCGCCGGCGAAGTCATGAGGACAGGACCGGGCGAGCTGTCTTGTCCGGTCCCTAGATCGGCTCGTAGCTGTCCGACCCGCAGATGTCGTCGGATTCGGCACGACGGCGATCGATCACCTTTCCGCCGTTGATCGTCACGATGTAGGTCTGCAGGCCGAGCGCGGTGCCGGTGGCGGAGGTGAGCTGCGCTCGGACGCAGGCGGTCCAGCCCGGTCCCCGCACCTCGCGATGGGGTGCGGCGACGCGGACCTCGCGCGGATAGGACGTGTTGAGGAAGACGACGTCGATCTGCTCGCGCACCACGCGCTTGACGTCGGGGGGCGGTTCGGGCGGTGGCTGCTCGGCTTCCTTCATGCGCATAAATTCCGGCACCGGCGCGCGGCTGTCGGCAAAGCCGCAAGCACCGAGCGTAAGCGCGCTGGCGAGCAACGCTACATGAGCAACAATCCGCAACATTCCTGAAGGTCCCCCCCCCCCGCAGGCCAACAGATAGGCGCGAATGCGCCACGGTGAAGTCCCCGCCGATCAACATTTGCTGAAGCCGGGGAGCCCGCGGCATTTGCTATTACGGGATTGCAGGCTAGTTTGTACCCCCTGACGAGGGGATTGCACCCATGAGGATTTTGGTCATAGCGGCCGCGGTGCTGGCACTGACTGCTGCCTCAGCGCAAGCGCAGATGGGTGGCGGCAGGCGCCATCCTAACGAGGGCGGTCAGAAGGCGGACAATAAGCCCAAAGTCGACGACAAGGCTTACAAGGCCGCACTCGAGCGCATTCCCGAGCCGAAGGAGAAGTATGACCCGTGGAGCGGGGCCCGTCCGGCTGAACCTGCCAAGAAGCCGAAATAAGCGAGGCGGGTGTGGTGATCCGCCTGTGCCATTTGGCTCTGATCGCACTCCTCTTGCTGTTGCCGCGGCCATGCATGGCCTGGGAGAGTTGGGGCGGCGATGCCGGCGGTTCGCGCTTCTCGGCGCTCCGAGAGATCACGCCTGATAATGTCGGCAATCTCGTTCAGGCGTTTGAATTCCATACCGGTGATCTCACGGCGCGCCCGCCTGAGGCGATGCGGCGAACAAAATTCGAGGCGACGCCGCTGTTCGTCGAGGACAGCCTGATCTTCTGCTCGCCCTTCAACGAGGTGATTGCGCTCGATCCCGGCACGGGTGTGCAGAAGTGGCGCTTCGATCCGAAGATCGCCACCAATCAACGTCCCGCTAATCGCTACGTCTGCCGTGGCGTGACCTACTGGATCGATGATGAGGCGCCAGCAAATGCCGCCTGTCGATCGCGCATCTTCATGGGCACGAACGATGTCCGCCTGATCGCGCTCGATGCGAAGACGGGAATTCCCTGTGCGGGTTTCGGCAATGGCGGCGAGATCAGGCTTGATATTGGTATGGCGTTGGAATGGCCCGGCGAATTCCAGATCACCTCGCCACCGGCCGTCGGCCGCGGTGTCGTCGTGGTCGGCTCCTCGATCGGCGACAACCGCCGCGTCGACGCGCCGAGCGGCGTGGTGCGTGCATTCGATGCGCGCACCGGTCAAGCGCGCTGGACGTTCGAGCCGCTCAAGCGCGACGGCATCGAAGCCGGCCACGCCAATGTCTGGGCGCCGATGTCGGTCGACGCGGCGCGTGGACTAATCTTCCTGCCGACATCTTCGCCGTCGCCGGACTTTTGGGGCGGCAAGCGGCCGGGCAATAACGAGCACGCCAATTCGGTGGTCGCCCTGCGCATCGAAACCGGCGAGCTCGTGTGGGCGTTCCAGACCGTGCACCACGATGTCTGGGATTACGATCTGCCCGCGCAGCCGACGCTCGCGCGCCTCGATACCGGTGACGGTCAGCGCGACGTCGTGATCCAGCCGACCAAGCACGGTTTTGTCTTTGTGCTTGATCGCGACACTGGCAAGCCGGTGTGGCCCGTCGAGGAGCGCGCTGTACCGCAGGGTGGCGCGGAAGGTGAAAAGTTGTCGCCGACGCAGCCGTTCCCGACGCATGTGCCGGCGCTGACATCGCAAAAAATCTCGACCGAGAACGCACTCTCGCTGCTACCCGGCCTGAGCCGCTCAGCTTGCGAGCGCCAGTTCGCGGAGGCCCGCAACGAGGGGCTGTTCACGCCGCCCTCAGTGCAAGGTACGCTGGAGTTTCCGTTCACCGGCGGTGGGGTGAACTGGGGCAGCGCGGCCTTCGATCCGGTCAACCAGATCCTCTACGCCAACACCAGCCGCGCCGTTCATCTGATCAAGCTGATCCCGCGCGCGGCGGCCACCGGATTCAATCCGCCGCCTGGTCACGATTTCGGCCAGCAGCGCGGCGCGCCGTTCGCGATGTCGCGTGCGGTCGTGATGTCGCCGCTTGGACTGCTCTGCAACAAGCCGCCCTGGGGCGAGATGGTCGCGGTCGATCTGAAGGCTGGCAAGATTCTCTGGCGTTCGACCGTCGGCACCACCGAGGATCTTGCGCCGCTCGGTGTGCCGCTGCCCTGGGGGGCGCCGCTCGTCAACGGGCTCGCGGTCACCGCAGGCGGTCTCGTCTTCACCGGCGCAATGGATGCCTACCTGCGCGCCTTCGATGCGCGAAGCGGCAGAGAGCTGTGGCAGGGGCGACTGCCCGTGCCCGGCGTCGCCAATCCCATGACCTATCTCTGGAAGGGCGAGCAATATGTCGCAATCGGCGCTGGTGGCCATTCCGAGGCAGGCACCTCGATCGGCGACAGCGTCGTTGCATTCCGTCTGGCGCGGCCGGGCGAGGCGCCGTCACTGTGGTCGCACACGATCGATCGTCCCGGTGGACGATTCTTTGCGGCGTCGTCGGCGATCGTACTCGCGATCATCGCGCTCGTGGTCGCAAGCCTGCGCTGGCGTCGCAGTCGTCGTATCAAGCAATCATAAACGTGTTGTGCATGCGATGCGAACAGTCGTTCACATCGTGCGCGCTATTGCACGAAAGCGAGGCCGACGCGCTTGTCATTGCGCCAGACCGTGCGACAGTTCCGCACGAAATTGTCGCGCGCGATCGAGAGCGTGAACGATTTCGGTAACGTGACCGGGTTTTCGAGGTCGATCGCGGCGCCGCTTGCCGACATGTTTCGTACCGTGCACGCAATGCCGCAGTCTTCAAAGGTGATCGTTCCACCCTTGAAAACACGGTGACGCTGCGCGGTGCGCTTTTCGATCATCCACGTTGATCCATAATGACGATTGTAAAGTAGTGCATAGAAATTACGTTGAACTAAACTCAATACTGTCGTCACTTGCACAGCGCTTCAGACTTCGTTTACGACGTTGGAGCGGTGAGTCACTCCGCCGAGTTTCCCCACAAGCCTTTCCTTTATTGCGTTACGCGCCGATGGAGATATTGATGAAGACCACGATTTCGCTTCTGTTCGCTGCAGTGCTCTCGCTGTCGTCCATGCCCGCCCACGCCGTCAAGTGGGACCTCTCGACCATGAGCTGCAAGCAGTTCCTCGAAGCGGCGAAGACAACATCCAGGTCGTGCTGACCTGGATGGACGGCTGGTACAACGGCGACGAGGACAACGCGATCATCGACACCGACGTGTTCATCGAGAACGCCAAGAAGTTCGGTGCCTATTGCGGAAAGAATCCGAATGTCAGCATCGTCACCGCAGCTGACGAAGTGCTCGGCAGGTAACTTCCGAGGTGAGGCGAGGCAAGCGTGATGGCATCGCGCTTTGGCCTCTTGCCTCGCCGTGATCGTCATCGAGAGCCTCGGTGCGCGTTGCGCTCACGCGGCTCTCTTCTTTTCGGATGATGCTCAGCTTTTCGGATGATGCTCAGCCCGGCAGCATCGCGAACGCGCTCGACACCATCGCGACCGGTTTGTTGTCGGTGGCGGAGAGCAGCGTGACGCGGCCAAAGCTCATGGTGCGTCCAAGCCGCACCACGCGCGCGTCGGCGAGCACATCCGACGAGGAGACCGCGCGCATGAAATGCGTGGTCTGGTCCACCGTCGTCATCGGACGATAGCCGCGGTTGGCGGCGAGGTTCGCGATCACCATCGCGGTGTCGGCAAGCGCCATCAGCGCCTGGCCGCAGACCACGCCGCCGTTGCGGCACAGGCGCTCCGAGAATGGCATGCGGAGCAGCGCGCCGGGTTGCCAGTCTGGCGTATCCGCTGGCTGCGCGTGCTCGATGCGCTCGACCGCGAGGTTGAGATCCTGGACCCAGGGCGCAAAGACCTCGCCGAGTATGCGTCTGGCCTCAGTGATGCCGAACTCGGCTTCTGGCTGCGATGGCATTGCTGTCGTTTCCTCCTTTGTTGCCGCATGTTTCGGCCATATGCGCGGATCGGCGCGGCAAAGTCACCCGGTCTTGCGCAGGTCCCGTCGGCTTGAAAATGCCTGACTTCGCCCGGTATGATACCGCGCTTGGGAGCAGGTGGACGATGTTGCGTCGGTATGTCCTCATGTTTTGGCTGGTCGCGCTCGGCCTCGCGCTGAACGGGTGCACCCGGTGCGGCCCGATCTGGGACGACTGGCTGAACGCACCGAAATCGTGCAGATCGGACCGGCTCTAGCGAGACATGCGGCCCGGAGCGGGCCGTTGACAGGGATGACAAGGCGCGGTTGATCTGCCCCTAATGGATGATCAAGGAGTGAATGATGAAGCTTTTCCGTATGGCGGCGGTGCTGACCGTGCTGGCGGGACCGGCCTATGCGCAAATGCCCAATATCAATCTGCTGCAGGAAGGTCCGAGCAAGACCCCGGAAGAAAGGGCCGCAGATGCCGAGCGTGACAAGGCCTACAAGGAAACGCTGAAGAAGATTCCGGACTCCAAGGCGTCCAACGATCCCTGGGGCGGCATGCGCTCAGATCCGCCGAAGCAGGCTGCGCCGAAGGCGTCGGCCGCAACCAGCGCGACGAAGAAGAAGGCCGGCACGACCGCCAACTGATCGTGTCGCCCGGTCGGGCGTGGCGATGTGCCTCCGGCCAGGACTCCTCTTTGCCCGGTCCGCTTCCTATATCCTCAAACGCGAGTTGCGTAGAGGAGGCAAGAGATGGCCGATCGTCCGCGGGATCTCGCCGAGCGGATGGCGCGCCGGCGCAAGATGGGCGGCAAGCCGGGCGAAAGCCGCGGCGACGGCTATCTGCGCGAGACCTTCACTTTGCCGCGCCTGGCGGCGCGGGCGAGGGCTCAGGCCTTCTTCGCCCGCTATCCCAAGGCCGGCTATATGAGCGCGGTCGAGACTTGGCGCGAACTGCCCGGCGGCGACATCGAATTTACCATGCGGCGCCTGCCCAGCGCGGACTAGGGCTGAGCTTCGCCAGGGCTGCGTACAATGGGCGCCGTGACGCCGCCGATCTCAGTCCGCTTGCCCGATGGCTTTCAGCTCACGATCGATGCGCAGCTGCACGCGCCGGATCGCCAGCAGGTCGATCTTCGTCTCGGTCTTGCCCGTCTTGACCTGCTCACCGATGCGGAACTGCCACTGCCAGATTCCCGGAATCGCCGTCTCGGCAACGGTGAACTCTACGCCCCTGTGATTCATGGTCGCCTCCCACGATTCACCTTCCCTGACTGCGAACATGTTGGGCGTTTTAGTATTCCGGGGACAAGTAAAATCTTTCGGTCAGCCTTGGACAGTTCGCGGAAATCCCGAAAGCGCGCGTACGCCGAAATAAACGAAATCGGAATCCGAAAGACACCGCCCTCGAAGCGGCGCGAGAACATCGCGCGGTGCGGTTGAGGAACCTTGTTCAGGGGGCGGAGAATCACGCGCAGTGCGGTTCCAGCGCGCATCGTGGATCCGCAACAGCGCCGCCGGACATTCGAAGCGCATGTTCTAATCTTTTCCACTTTTGCGTGCTGCCCATCTATGCTCTGTTGATGCTCTGCTGGCGCAGGAGGGGGCCTCGAGCGCGACGCCGGCGAAGAGGAAGGCGTGAACTTTCTAAGAGATCTTGTGTTGCGCTGGAGCGCGCGGAATTTCTCGCTCGCTTGTCCGCGTTGCCAGCACCCCGCGTCTTCCCTGACGTTCAGGCATGCGCGCTTCATGCTCGGTGATGAGAAGCTCGTCTGCGAGCAGTGCGGCGAGACCAGCGTCGTCACCTTCTGGCGCTTCGAGGGACTGTCATGCCCGTCCGATCGCGCCGAGGCGAGGCGGCGCGAGCCGCTGCACCACTCGCGCCACTGATTCGCGCCGGCGATGCAGATCGAGCGGGATGGTGTCACAGCTTGTCTTCATGCGAGCGACGGCACGTGCTTGCTTGGCGTGACGACGGCAAGTAACAAGGGCGCGTCATGCTTGGCATTCCCCGCCGCTACAGTCATTTCGTCTTCGGCATCATCCAGTCCGGACTGACCTCGCTGATCGCGGCGGGGATCGCCAGCTTTCCCGCAGGCAGCGCGATGGTTTTTCTCGAGCACTGGATGGTGTCGTGGCTGATCGCATGGGCCGCGATGCTGCCGATCGTGCTGCTCGCGGCGCCCGCGATTCGCGCCTTCTCGCTGCGGCTGACGCAGGAGGAGAGGGGCTCTTGAACAGGCCGGGAGGCATGAAAAAACCCCGCCTGGACAGAGCCAGACGGGGTGGAAGGTTATTGGAGGCTGAGGTGCTGGGCTGCAACACCATAGCCAAGCAACCCTAGACGGCTCAGCTTACGGCAGCCTGACAAATCCAGGAATCGGACGGGTCCGTCCGCGCCCACAAACAGAAAACCCCGCTCGGGGCAGAGAGGGGTTCTCAACTGGGTATGGAGGCCCGGTGCTGGTTCACCGGGCACAGCGACGTTGGGAGAGTCGGCTTACGGGCGTCTGACGGCAGCTGCGGTTTCAGCTCTCCGAGGGGCCGCACACTGGCCCCGCACCTGTCCCAATTTCGACATCCGATCGCACAACTGAGGACACACCGGCAGGCGAGATTTCATCCGTTCGGTGCAGCCATGGGGGAAACGTGGCGCGCCGGCAACGGGGTGGCATCATGGACAACGTAGAGCGGTCATTCGCCGCCGCGACGGTGGCTGGCTTCGTGGTGCTGGTGATCGGCATCATCCTGCTGGCGCTGCTGTAGGGCAGACAACGATTGCCCCGCAGCGACTGCCGCCGACGATCGACGATGAGATCCTGAGCGGGGGCCTGAGCCAGGCTTGCACGAGGCGCCCGGCCGGTCGCCGCCACGTCCTTTCGACGAAAAATCGAAAAACAACCCCATGCAAAGTAGGACCTCGGCCGGTTTCGCACTCGCGGCCGGCGACCAGCACCGCCGATTCAGTATTATGATACCGTGAGGAGCTCGCGAGAATCCTTGAAGGAGGGCCCGACGGAGGTGGGGCCGGTGCGGCTCCGCCTGGTCTAGCGAGCCGCGGAAGCTGTCGCTGCGCCTAATGCACCTTGAGCGCGTTCAGGGGAAGATGGAGTTCGGCGGCGCGCTCCTCGCGGTCTTTCTTCCGGAACTCGTTTTCCTTCCGCTCGAACTTCACCATCTCCTCCTGCGCCGCCTCCAGCAGGAGATTACGCCTATCGGGATGCGTGTTTTCCGTCATGAAAGAAGCCCCGTTGTAGCAGTGTCGATCCCAAGTAATGCCGGACACCGCAGAAAGGTTCGGTGCCGCAGGATTGCGGAATTATGGCGGCGCTCCGCTTGCGCGTCTTTGTTGCGCGTCAGCTTCGGTGGATGAGGAGGGGAACTTGGTGAGCTGCAAATGCACGCAGCGAAAAAGGGGCGCCACTGATGCGGCTTCGTCCGCGCGTAATTTGGGGGCTGCGCTCCGGCGCACGTAGTGAAGGACGGTGCGGCCTCACATTTTGCGGAGGGCAGCAGCATGAGCTGCTCGCATGCTATCGTGCTGTGCCACATCGGAGATGGCCATGGGCTATTGGCTGCTCGTCATCATCACGACGGGATCGATACCGCTCGCGCGCGCGATGGCGCGCGAGCGCAACAGGTCGTCGAGGAGGTGGCTTTGGGTCGCCGTTGCCGTCGGACCCCTGGCGCCTTTGGCGCTGCTCATTCTGGGCGACGCGAAGCGCCCGGCTCAAGCCAATTGAGGCAGCTCTATAGAAGCATCGAGACAATGGCGAGCAGGCCGATACAGGCCAGCGTCCACGCCAGAGATTGCACCATCCACGGCCGCACGCGCGCCCCCGCTCGGGTTTCCTGCCCCTTCGCAGACTGGGTCCGAACGGCGCGTGCGATTTGAGATAGATCAATGGGTAAGGATCAGCGCCGAGATGGCGGCGACGGTGAAGACACCGGCCGCAATGGCAACCACGCGTACAAGAAGCTCATGCGCCATGCCCGAAACTTAACTTAAGTTAGGGCCGCAAGCCTATGCAGTTTCTGCCACTTCCGATTATGGAAAATGCGGATTTTCGAACTGCGTTTGAAATTAGAGAGGCCGCCCTGGTGGCACGGTTTGCCCGACATCTGGGAGGCCCGGCTATGGCAGCAGTCGTGCAGCCTGGGTTTCTTCGTGGTCGTCGCACCAGCCTTGTTGCGCTTCGTGGCGGTGCCGTCTGCAAGCTGAGATCAGTCTTCAAGCAACAATCCAGCGCTCAATTCAAATTGGGATAGCGCAAAACGAGCTCAGGGCAGTGGGGTCAAATCTGGACAGTCCTCACATCTGAGCACTGCCCTCATTCTCCTCTGCGGGCACATGGGAAAGGCCCCAGCGTCGCTTGCAATGCGCCGGGGCTCTATTCCCATTCCCCGCCAGTCCGCGCACGGTATAGGACCGGCTCGTCAGCTTACGATTTTGAGAAAAAGTAGCAAGCTCCTGATCAGGACACTTGCAATTTGAAATTAGGACAGCGTTACGCACAGTAGTTATCCGGAATCGCTCCGGTCTCTTGTTGCATCTAACGTGTCTGTTGCCGGGGCTGGCATTTCATCCCGAACAAGATTGCAACCGGCAAGGGGGCCGCCGCGAGGTGGCCCCCTTTCGATTACATACAGCATGCGCAGGGAGGATTTAGGACACTCTAGATCCGCTTGACGATCTCGGATGCCAAGTTGTCGAACCCGGTGCGCACTCTCGGATTCGACTTGGGACACTGTTAGAACCCGCAATCTGCGAAGCTCTTGCGAGCCAAACGGTAGTGCGATCCGACTTCTACGAAGTCGACATCAAGGCACTTACGGCCTTGGCGAAAATCGCGGGCAAGCCCTTCGCAGTGCAGATACTCGATATTGATGCGCCAGCATCGCTCCTGCGGATTGTAGGTCGCGAAATCATGCTGCGCGCTGGCTGGTCCCTTGCAAAGTCCAGCAATGTATTGTCGGACCTCTGGTGGCAGGTATTACTGCGCGTGGATCGGCTTGGAACGGGAATAGGGGCCCCGGCGTATGCAAGCGACGCTGGGGCCTTTCCTGTCCTGATGCGCGGGCCGCCCCTTAGGCACCGAAGCAAAAACGCCGCCCGCTTAAATGCATCGCGGGCGGCGGCTTTCCAGCCCCGGGAGGGTGTGACGCAAAACCCCGGTGAGGATTATCTTGCACAAGTTGTGCCAAAGTTTTGTGTCGCGTAACGGGACACCCGCAGAGGGGAAATAGGATACTTGTCCAGGAAGCCATAACGCACCCGGAAGAGTTCATCGAGGTTGGGATGTCAAAACGGAAGAGGCCGCCAACTGAGGCGGCCTTACGGAAGGCGAAGCCGCTTGATGGCTAGCTTGGCGATCTCCATCGGATCGCGAATGGTGCTCGCGCCGACGTCGATGATCTGCCGCGCGATTGTTTCTATGAGGGGGTCGGGGGCATTGCGGTCGCACAAGTTCAGCGAGCGCAAAGCCTGGTCAAAGGCTCGGGTCAGAATATCGATTTCATCCGCCGCTAACATGCTGCTCTTGAGCAGCCGCCTGATCGGCATAATGTGCCGCCTAGCTGTTGCAGGCGGGAGCGCGATTGGTCTCTCAGCCACCGGTGCCTATGGACAGAGCGTTGCCCGGTGATGCCCGGAACTATGCGCCTCGGAGAGCCGGATAGCGAGTCAAATTAGGACACCCCGAAATTCAACTTAGGTCATCTGGGGTCAAATACGGACAGCCGCCACGCCGCAAAAGAACATATTGCGAACCCGGAACAAATAGGGTACATTGATTTTATCGGCGCCCCGCCTCGCCAACCGTTTGTCCCTCGCGCGAATCCTCGCCATAAGGAGCACGACCCAATGTCCACCACTGCCCTGCGTATCGTCGAAGGATCTTCCATGGACAAGAGTAAAGCTCTGGCCGCCGCGCTTTCCCAGATCGAGCGCCAATTCGGCAAGGGCTCGGTGATGAAGCTCGGTAAGAGCGACCGTTCGATGGACATCGAGGCGGTGTCCTCCGGCTCGCTCGGGCTCGATATCGCGCTCGGCATCGGCGGCCTGCCCAAGGGGCGCATCGTCGAGATCTACGGGCCGGAATCGTCGGGCAAGACAACGCTGGCGCTGCACACGGTGGCGGAAGCCCAGAAGAAGGGCGGCATCTGCGCCTTCATCGACGCCGAGCACGCGCTCGACCCGGTCTATGCCCGCAAGCTCGGGGTCAATATCGACGAGCTCCTGATCTCCCAGCCCGACACCGGTGAGCAGGCGCTGGAGATCTGCGACACGCTGGTGCGCTCGGGTGCGGTGGATGTGCTGGTGGTCGATTCGGTCGCGGCACTGGTGCCGAAGGCCGAGCTCGAAGGCGAGATGGGCGATGCGCTGCCGGGTCTGCAGGCCCGTCTGATGAGCCAGGCGCTGCGCAAGCTGACGGCCTCCATCAACAAATCCAACACCATGGTGATCTTCATCAACCAGATCCGCATGAAGATCGGTGTGATGTATGGCTCGCCAGAAACCACGACCGGCGGCAACGCGCTGAAGTTCTATGCCTCCGTCCGCCTCGACATCCGCCGCATCGGCGCGATCAAGGAGCGCGACGAGGTGGTTGGCAACACCACGCGCGTCAAGGTGGTGAAGAACAAGCTGGCACCGCCCTTCAAGCAGGTCGAATTCGACATCATGTACGGCGAGGGCGTCTCCAAGATGGGCGAGATCCTTGATCTCGGCGTCAAGGCCGGTATCGTCGAGAAGTCCGGTGCCTGGTTCTCCTATGACAGCCAGCGTCTCGGCCAGGGCCGCGAGAACTCGAAGGCGTTCCTGAAGGCCAACCCCGACATCACCGCCAAGATCGAAATCGCGATCCGCCAGAACTCCGGCCTGATCGCCGAGCAGATTTTGGCCGGCGCCCCCGAGCGTGACGCCGACGGCGAGGAGCCGGCGGACGAGTAAGGCCAACCACTAGAGTTTTCGCGAGGAGCGGGCGCTGAGGACGTTGAGTTGCCCACGTCTTCGGTGCCCGTTTCGTTTGGGGGGAGGGCGCCAGGACGATGAAGCGCGTCATCCTGACGAGTTCGTCCGGCGTTGGTCTCATCCACGCGAGCCGCGCCGACATGGTCGTCCCGCTCATCTTTCGGTTTGTTTCGGGGCCGTTGCCCACGTCCGACCACCTCGCGCGTTATCTCCGAGGACGTTCTTACAAGGGCGAACCTGAGGTCTGCTGGTGCGACCTTGTTGGTCGGTCGCCTCTGACCGGGCTCTCGCACAAAAATGAAACATTGGTCCGCGTCTGCGAGATTCACGGCGTCGATGTCATCGAGCTGTGGTTCGATCCTGAACCGAACAGTCAATTGCAGTTGATGTGGATCCTCGACTACCTGCGCTCCTATCCATCCCTCGCTGAGCGTCTGAAATTGCGATGTGTCGATTTCGATTTGCGCGGAGCAGATCCCGCGGAGCTTCGTCACCGCGCCGTCCGGGAGGCCGATTTCTCGGAAAGCGACCTTGAGATCGCCAGCCTCGCCTTGGGAGGCCTACCGCGCGCCGACGCCCGAGCTCTGCACCGGCTTGCTAGGCAGGCAACTTGGCAAGCTGTCTTTCCTGAAGCCGGCCCTGGAAGAACTGCTCGCGGAACTGCCGTCGCTGATAACGGGGCTGGGTGCGACAGAGAAGCGGCTTCTCGAACTGATTGCGCGGGGACACAATCGTACCAATGAGCTGTTTGAGCCGGGTGGGCTCGGCACGCGTGTGTTCGACCGGTGGGAGTTGGGTCCGTTGCTCGAAGGGCTCGCTTTCGGCCCGGCTCCCGTGGTTGCGGGCCTGGACGACAAGCTCGCAACACTCGATCCGAACGATTCGAGAGGTCGCCACGCCGCTTATCGCCGGAGTCGGCCTTTGTTGACCGAATTTGGCAGAGCAGTTCTGGAAGGCCGCGAAGATTTCCGCCGTCACAACCCGATTAGACGCTGGTGGGGCGGCACCCTTCTGACCAATGAACGGCTCTGGCGGTGGGATGCGCAGAGCCGTTCGATTGTCGAACCTTGATACGTGTTCAGGATGTAGGATGGGTAGAGCACAGCGAAACCCATCGCTTTCCTCATCGCAGGAACAGAACGCAGTGATGGGTTTCGCTGCGCTCTACCCATCCTACGTAGCGTCTCACTCCGCGGCTTCCGCGTAGTCGCTCACCGGCGGGCACGAGCACACCAGATTGCGGTCGCCATAGACGTTGTCGACGCGGCCGACAGGGGACCAGTATTTGTCGGTGCGCGAGGTGCCTGCCGGGAAGCAGCCTTCGGCACGGGTGTAGGCGCGATTCCAGCCGTCATCCGCTATATCGTGGACCGTGTGCGGGGCGTTGCGCAGCGGCGAGGCCTCGATCTTGAAGCGGCCAGCCTCGACCTCGGCGATCTCTTTCCGGATCGCGATCATTGCGTCGCAGAAGCGATCGAGCTCCGCCTTCGATTCCGATTCGGTCGGCTCAATCATCAGCGTGCCCGGCACCGGGAAGCTCATGGTCGGGGCGTGGAAGCCGTAATCGATCAGGCGCTTTGCGATGTCGTCCACGGTGACGCCGGACGTATTCTTCAGCGGCCGCGGGTCGACGATGCACTCATGCGCGACACGTCCCCTGGCGTTCTTGTACAGCACCGGGAAATGCGCATCGAGCCTTGCTGCGACATAGTTGGCGTTGAGGATCGCGATTTCGGTGGCGCGCTTCAGTCCTTCACCGCCCATCATCAGGATGTAGATGTAGGAGATGGTGAGGATCGAAGCCGAGCCGAACGGCGCCGCCGAGACCGGGCCGATCGGTGCGTCCGCCTGCGTGGTGGGGTGGCGATTTTCAGGATGACTTGGCAGGAACGGGGCGAGATGCGCCTTCACGCCGATCGGGCCCATGCCGGGGCCGCCGCCGCCATGCGGGATGCAGAAGGTCTTGTGCAGGTTGAGATGGCTGACGTCGGCGCCGTAATCGCCGGGCCTGGACAGGCCGACCTGCGCATTGAGGTTGGCGCCGTCGAGATAGACCTGGCCGCCATGGCCATGGACGATGTCGCAGATCTCGCGGATGTGCTCCTCGAACACGCCATGCGTCGAGGGATAGGTGATCATCACAGCGGCGAGATCGTTCGAGTGCTTCTCCGCCTTGGCGCGGAGATCATTGACGTCAACGTCGCCGTTCTTCTCGCAGGCGACCACCACCACGTCCATGCCGACCATCGCGGCCGAGGCCGGGTTGGTGCCGTGGGCGGAGGAGGGGATCAGGCAGATCTTGCGATGGCTCTGTCCGCGCGCGGCGTGATAGCCGCGGATCGCGAGCAGCCCGGCGTACTCGCCTTGCGCGCCTGAATTCGGCTGCAGCGAGATCGCGTCATAGCCGGTGATGTCGCACAGCCACTTTTCCAGCCGCGCGAACAGCACGTGATAGCCGGCGGCCTGCTCGCGCGGGGCAAACGGGTGCAGCGTCGCGAACTCCGGCCAGGTCAGCGGCATCATCTCGGTGGTCGCGTTCAGCTTCATCGTGCAGGACCCGAGCGGAATCATCGCACGGTCGAGCGCGAGGTCGCGATCGCTGAGCTTGCGCATGTAGCGCAGCATCTCGGTCTCCGAGCGATGCGCATGGAAGACCGGATGGGTGAGGAACGCGGTCGTGCGCTTCAAGCCGTCCGGCAGCGCCTCGCGCGTCGCGGCGTCGATCTCGGCATAGGCGAGCTGGCCGCCGAAGGCGCGCCAGACTGCCTCCACCGTCGCTTGTGTCGTGGTCTCGTCGAGCGCGATGCGCAAGCTGCCATCGCTAACGCCAAGATTGATCTTCTCGGCGGCCGCGCGCGCGACGATCTCGGCACCCTTCGTGCCGGCGTCCACGCTGAGCGTGTCGAAGAAGCTGTCGGACTGCGGCGCAAAGCCGAGCTTGCGCAAACCGGCGGCGAGCACGGCGGTGCGGCGATGCACATTGCGCGCGATCTGCGCCAGCCCTTCGGGGCCGTGATAGACCGCGTACATCGAGGCGATCACGGCGAGCAGCACCTGCGCGGTGCAGATGTTGGAGGTCGCCTTCTCGCGGCGGATGTGCTGCTCGCGGGTCTGCAGCGCGAGGCGGTAGGCCGGCGCGCCGCGCGAGTCGACGGAGAGGCCGACGATGCGGCCGGGCAGCGAGCGCTTCAGCGCATCGCGCACCGCCATGTAGGCCGCGTGCGGGCCGCCATAGCCCATCGGCACGCCGAAACGCTGGGCCGAGCCGATGGCGATGTCCGCGCCAAGCTCGCCGGGCGAGGCGAGCAGTGTCAGTGCCAGGAGATCGGCGGCAATGATCGCGAGTGCGCCCTTGGCGCGCAGGGTCGCGATCGCGGGCCTGAGGTCACGCAGGGTGCCCGAACTGCCCGGATATTGCAGCAGCGCACCAAGCACGTCCGTCTTGTCGAGATCGGTGAGGGGATCGCCGACGATCAGGTTCCAGCCCAGGGGCTCGGCGCGGGTGCGCATCACGGCGAGCGTTTGCGGGTGCACGTCCTTGTCGACGAAGAAGGCTTTCGCTTTCACCTGCGAGTGCCGCTCCGCAAGCGCCATGGCCTCAGCCGCCGCGGTCGCCTCATCGAGCAGCGAGGCGTTGGCGATGTCGAGCCCGGTGAGGTCGCAGATCATGGTCTGGAAGTTGAACAGCGCCTCCAGCCGGCCCTGGCTGATCTCGGGCTGGTACGGGGTGTAGGCCGTGTACCAGGCCGGGTTCTCCAGAATGTTGCGCTGGATTACCGCGGGCAGGATCGTGCCGGAATAGCCTTGGCCGATCAGCGAGGTGAAGACCTTGTTCTGGGCGGCGAGCTCGCTCATGTGTGCGATCGCCTCGGTCTCGCTCAGCGGCTTGCCGAGATCGAGCGGGGATGCCTGCCGGATCGAGGCAGGCAGCGTTTCCGCCATCAGCGCATCAACGCTCTTGGCGCTGACGGTCTCTAACATTGCGGTGACGTCGCGCGCCGACGGGCCGATGTGGCGGCGAACGAAACTGGCGGCGGTCTCGCCGCTGGATTTGCGGTGCGCGGTCATCGCTTGCTCCATCGTCCTTAAGCCGTATGGGCCTTGTAGGCGGCTTCATCCATGAGGCCGCCAAGCTCGCTCTTGTCAGCAATCTTGATCTTGAAGAACCAGGCCGCGCCTTGCGCATCCGAGTTCACCAGCGCCGGCTCGGCGGCGAGCGCTTCATTGGTCTCGAGCACTTCGCCTGATATCGGCGCATAGACGTCGGAGGCGGCCTTCACCGATTCCACGACGGCGGCGGCCTCGGTCTTCTTCAGCGTGCGGCCGACCTTGGGTAGCTCGACGAACACGACGTCGCCGAGCTGCTGCTGGGCGTAGTCGGTGATGCCGACGGTGGCGACGTCGCCGTCGATGGCCAGCCATTCATGGTCGGAGGTGTACAGCGTCGTGGTCATTCTCAGGTCCTCAGCGTTTGTAGGTGTTTTTCACGAACGGCATGGCGGCGACCATGAGCGGCAGCCGCTGGCCACGCACTTCGGCGAAGAGTTTTGTATCGAGCGCGCTGAGGGCGGTGGGCACATAGCCCATCGCGACCGGCGCATTCAGGCTCGGGCCGAAACCGCCCGAGGTGACCTTTCCGACCGGCTGGCTCGATGTCGCGTCCGCAAACAGCAGCGCGCCCTCGCGCACCGGCGCGCGGCCTTCAGTGCGCAGGCCGACGCGGCGGCGGGCGGCACCCTGGTCGAAATGGGCGAGAATCTTTTCCGCGCCGGGAAAGCCGCCGGTGCGGGCGCCGCCGCTGCGGCGGCTCTTCTGCACCGACCATTCCAGCGCGGCCTCGACCGGCGTGGTCGTGGTGTCGATGTCGTGGCCGTAGAGACAGAGCCCGGCCTCGAGCCGCAGGCTGTCGCGGGCGCCAAGGCCGATCGGCAGCACGTCGGGATCTTCAAGAAGCGTCTTGGCGAGGCGTTCGGCATCCGCAGCGGGGACTGAAATCTCGAACCCGTCCTCGCCGGTGTAACCGGAGCGCGAGACGAAGCAGTCGAGACCGGCAACCCTGTGCGGGCCGGCGTCCATGAACTTCATGGATGGCGCCTCTGCACAAAGCTTCGCCAGCGCGGCTTCGGCTTTCGGCCCCTGCAGCGCTATCAGCGCCCGGTCAGCGAGCGAATCGATGATGCAGTCACCTGCGAGATTCGCGCGCAGATGCGCCTCGTCCTCGGCCTTGCAGGCGGCATTGACGACCAGGAACAGGTGATCGCCGAAATTGGCGACCATCAGGTCGTCCAGGATGCCGCCATCGGCGTTGGTGAACTGGGCGTAGCGCTGCCGTCCCGGTGCAATCGCCACGATATCCTGCGGCACCAGCCGCTCCAGCGCACGGGCGGCGTCCTCGACCTTGCCGGATTTCGGCCGGAGCGCGATCTGGCCCATATGGGAGACATCGAACAGACCGGCTTTGCTGCGGGTATGGAGGTGCTCCTTCAGGACCCCGGCCGGATATTGCACGGGCATGTCATAGCCCGCGAAGGGGACCATCTTGCCGCCGAGCGACACATGAAGGTCGTAGAGGGGGGTGCGTCGGAGGGAATCTTGGTTGTCGCGCGCTAGCATCACAGGGGCCCTCGGCGGTTCCCCGGGGACGATTCCCCTGAGGACACCAATCGAAGCCCCATCTGTCGCTGTGCCTGAGAGTATTATCCCGTCGGCGGACGCAATCCGGGCCTAAGCCCGTCGGCGCCTCTTTCCAGATGCTGTCAAAGCCACGCGGTCCTTTTGCCTGAGAGTTTCCGGGGCGGTTGCTCCTTCGGCGCCGGCTACCAGAGCCGGTCTCTCCCGACGTGGCCGTACGATAGAGATAGGTACAGACCACAGCCCGGCCAAGCCTGTCAACGCGACTTCGGTGTCTTTCAACGGGATTGAGCGCCTGCGGCAACCCACTGATCTGCTTGCACATCTCCTTGCACAGTTTCTGGACAGCGAAGCTGGCCTTGTCTAAAAGCGCTTTGGCCCGCAGATATCAGCCTAAATCACAGGTTTTGATGGCCTTTGGCGGGTCCAAGCACACCCGATTGGATGAACATGAGCGGCGTCAACGAGATCAGGTCGACCTTTCTGAACTTCTTTGCCGAGAACGGCCACGAGATCGTGTCGTCCTCGCCATTGGTGCCGCGCAACGATCCGACGTTGATGTTCACCAATGCCGGCATGGTGCAGTTCAAGAACGTCTTCACCGGCGTCGAGAAGCGGCCCTATCAGCGTGCCACCACGTCGCAGAAATGCGTGCGCGCCGGCGGCAAGCACAACGACCTCGACAATGTCGGCTACACCGCGCGCCATCTCACCTTCTTCGAGATGCTCGGCAACTTCTCGTTCGGCGACTATTTCAAGGAGCGCGCGATCGAGCTCGCCTGGACGCTGATCACCCGGGATTTCGGGCTGAAGAAGGACAAGCTGCTCGTCACCGTCTATCACACCGACGACGAGGCGGCCGGCCTCTGGAAGAAGATCGCCGGCTTCTCCGACGACCGCATCATCCGCATCCCGACCTCGGACAATTTCTGGGCGATGGGCGACACCGGCCCGTGCGGCCCGTGCTCGGAGATCTTCATCGACCGCGGCGATCATATCTGGGGCGGCCCTCCGGGCTCCCCGGAGGAAGACGGCGACCGCTTCCTCGAATTCTGGAATCTCGTATTCATGCAATATGAGCAGGTGACGAAGGAGGAGCGCGTGCCGTTGCCGCGTCCCTCGATCGACACCGGCATGGGCCTCGAGCGCATGGCCTGCATCCTGCAGGGCGTCGACAGCGTGTTCGAGACCGACCTGTTCCGCCACCTGATCGATGCGACGGCCTCCGCGCTCGGTAGCGGTCCGAACGAGAAGACCTTGGCATCGTTCCGCGTCATCGCCGACCACTTACGCTCCTCGGCCTTCCTGGTCGCGGATGGCGTGCTGCCCTCGAACGAGGGCCGCGGTTACGTGCTGCGCCGGATCATGCGCCGCGCAATGCGCCATGCGCAGCTGCTCGGTGCGAAAGAGCCGCTGATGCATCGCCTGGTCTGGGCGCTGGTTCGCGAGATGGGCCAGGCCTATCCCGACCTGATGCGCGCGGAGAACCTGATCGAGGAAACGCTGCGGCTGGAGGAGACCCGCTTCCGCAAGACATTGTCGCGCGGCCTTGCCATCCTCGACGAGAAGAGCGCGTCCCTGAAGAAGGGCGACATGTTCGACGGCGACGTCGCCTTCACGCTGTACGACACCTACGGCTTCCCGCTGGACCTGACGCAGGACGCGCTGAAGTCGCGCGGTATCGGCGTCGACCAGGCCTCGTTCAATGACGCTATGGAACGCCAGCGCGAGAAGGCGCGTGCGTCCTGGGCCGGTTCGGGCGAGGCGGCGAGCGAGGCGATCTGGTTCCCGCTTCGTGAAAAGCTCGGGGCCACCGAATTCCTGGGCTACGAGACCGAGAGCGCCGAAGGCGTCGTTGCCGCGCTGGTGAAGGACGGCAAGGAAGCCGCCAGCCTCAAGGCAGGCGAGACGGGTTCGATCGTGCTGAATCAGACGCCGTTCTATGCGGAGTCCGGCGGCCAGGTCGGTGATACCGGCGTGCTGCTTGGGGAGGGTGGCGTCAAGTTCCGCGTCACCGACACGCAGAAGAAGCTCGGTGATTTCTTCGTTCACGTCGGCACGGTCGAGCAGGGCGAGCTGAAGGTGGGCACCGCGCTGCAGCTCGAGGTCGATCACAGCAGGCGCTCCTCGATCCGCGCGCATCACTCGGCGACGCATCTCATCCACGAGGCGCTGCGCCAGGTGCTCGGCGACCACATCGCTCAGCGCGGCTCGATGGTTGCGCCCGACCGCCTGCGCTTCGACTTCGTGCATCCGAAGCCGATCACGGCGGAGGAGCTGGCCCGCGTCGAGGACATCGCCAACGACGTGGTGCTGGAGAACGACGAGGTCACGACCCGTGTCATGGGCGTGGACGAAGCCCGCGAGGCCGGCGCGCGCGCGCTGTTCGGCGAGAAATACGGCGACGAGGTCCGCGTCGTCTCGATGGGCAAGACTGCGCGCGAGCGCGGCGCCAATGCGCTCGGCTGGTCGGTCGAGCTCTGCGGCGGCACCCATGTGAAGCGCACTGGCGACATCGGCCTGATCACGCTGACGGGCGAGAGCGCGGTTGCCTCGGGCGTGCGCCGCATCGAGGCGCTGACCGGCAATTATGCGCGCAAACATGCCAACGAGACCATGGCGCTGGCGAAGACTGCGGCAGGCGAGCTGCGCACCTCGATCGAGGACGTCCCGGCGCGCATCGCCGCACTGATGGACGAGCGCAAGAAGCTGGAGCGCGAGCTCTCCGATGCCCGCAAGAAGCTCGCGATGGGCGGCGGCGCGTCCGCCGGCAATGGCGCAGCCTCAGGCGTGCGCGAGGTCGGCGACGTTAAGCTGATGGCGCGCGCGGTCGAGGGCATCGAGATGAAGGATCTCAAGAGCCTTGCGGATGACGGCAAGAAGCAGATCGGCTCCGGCGTGGTCGCCATCGTCGGCGTCACCGGGGACGGCAAGGCCGGCGTCGTGGTCGGCGTCACTGCCGACCTGATCTCGCGCTTTAATGCCGTGAACCTGGTTCGCGTCGCCTCCGAGGCGCTCGGCGGCAAGGGCGGTGGCGGCCGGCCCGACATGGCGCAGGCCGGCGGTCCCGACGGCGCCAATGCCAACGCTGCCCTCGTGGCGATCGAAAAAGCGATGGCAGGCGCTTAAAGAGCCATGCGCCTCGTTCCGCGAGGACGTGGCTTGCGCGATCCCAACTTAAGGGATCGCCTGTACGAATTGCTGGAGTACGATCCGCTGGCCTATTCGGTCGGATCGCGCTTCATCCAGATCATCATTGGCGTCATAGTGCTCAACGTCGCCGCGATGATACTCGCCTCGGTGCCGGAGCTCGACGCGCAGTTCGGTGCGCTGTTCTCGGCGATCACCATCCTCGCCGTGATCGTGTTCGCGCTGGAATATGCCGCGCGGATGTGGACGGTGGCAGGCCATACGCCGCGCAGGGGCTCGCCGCTTGCCGACCGGCTCGGCTATGCCTTTTCTGCGCTCGGCATCATCGACCTCATGTCGTTCCTGCCCGCAGCGGTCGTGCTGGTCACCGGCCGGCATGCAACGCTGGCCGCGCTCGGCGTGCTGCCGTTCTTCAAGCTGATCCGCTATTCGCCGGCGATGCGCTCGCTGCTCGCGGCCGTGCACGCCGAGCGGCGGGCGCTGATCGGCTGCATCGTCATCCTGACCGGCGCGGTGCTGACCTCCGCTTCGCTGCTCTACGCCATCGAGCGCGACGTGCAGCCGGACAAGCTCGGCACCATCCCGCAGGCGATGTGGTGGGCGATCGTGACGCTGGGCACCGTTGGCTACGGCGACGTGGTGCCGGTGACGCCGCTCGGAAAAATCATCTCCGTGTTCACGATCATCGCGGGTTTCGCGATGATCGCGCTGCCGGTCGCGATCATCTCGACCGCCTTTGCGGAAGAGGTGAAACGGCGCGACTTCGTCGTCACCTGGGGCATGCTGGCGCGGGTGCCGCTGTTCTCGCATTTGTCGGCAGCGGAGATCGCGGACATCATGCGGCTGCTCAGGGCCCGGACCATCGAGCAGGGCGAGGTCTTGGTGCGGCGGGGCGATGCCGCCTCGTCGATGTATTTCATCACCGCAGGCGAGGTCGAGATCTCGCTGCCGAGCCAGCATGTGCGGCTCGCCGACGGCACCTTCTTCGGCGAAATCGCGTTGCTGCACAAGACAAAGCGCAGCGGCACGGTGACGGCGACGCGCAAGACGCGCCTCCTGCTGCTCGACGCCCAGGACTTTCACGCCCTGATCGAGCGAATGCCGACGCTGGCCGCCCACGTCCACCAGACCGCGAAAGCGCGGCTGGAAGAGACTGGCGATCTCGCCGCGGCTGAACTGGCGCAGGCCGAACAGGACGACGGACGCGGCGGCGCGTAGCCGCTAGAGCAAGCGCCGCCGACGGCTTTTATCCGGAAGCGATCTGTGCTGGCCATGACCTTGCGCCAAGAAACAATCAATCATCCTCGCCGTCGGAAAGTGGCGCTCGAAGCTTCGCATCGAGAGCGTAGAATAGTCGACCGAGACGAGTCGTGCCTGGTTGCTGTGGTGGCATACGACGAATCAATTCCAGAGCTTCTGGAGGTGCCGTTCTCACTGCGAAGGAAATGACATCGTTCGCCACATCGGTTGGACTGGTTGCTTCCAGTTCAAGCGCAAGTGCCGCATAAACGATTGGTCCCAGCAGGTGCCGTGCCTGACGAATTCCCGGCAAGCCTTGGGTCAGATCGGTGTGGGTGTAGGCGACAGCGGCGCTTAGCATCGCTGAGCGAGCCGCATACTCTGCAGCTTTGTCCTCAGCCTCTTTGGCTGCCGAGTGCGCGGCCCAGGCAAGAGTTCGCAGCGCCTTGCCGCGCCGCTTGCCTTGTCCGAATTCACGTCCGCCGACGACGGCATTCCGTGGGCGCTCATCATTTGGAGCGCGTCGGACGAAAGCCGGCAGAGCCAGCTCAGCACAATCTGCCGCCCACAACGCGGCTGGCCGCAAGAGCCCTTCTTCTGCGGCCGAATTGCCCAAGGCGCCAATTTCTTTACGCAAACCGGTATCCACTTCGCTCGAAAACGCTCTAGTCCCGGTCGAGGAAGGGCGCCACGACCTCGCGCGTCTCCTTGCTGGGCACCACAGGCACGATCTCGAAGGTCATGCCAAAGCCCTGGCAGTTCAAAACCCATTCCTGCAGCAGGCGGGCGTCGTCGCATTCCATGAGCTGGAAGCAGCGGTCGAAATTGGGCTCGATCCAGCTGCCGAGATATTTGAGACCTTCGGGGAATTTGACGCCCTCGTCGCGCACGCGCCGGTAGACAGGAATGGGATCGCGGTCCTTGAAGCGTTCGATCACCATGAAGAGCATCGACAAGACCTCCGTGTGGCGGCTCGGTTCAGTCTATATCAGCCTTTCTTCAGGAAAACGTAATCAGCCGAATAGGGGACGCTCCTAAAGCTGCCGGCCGGATCGCAGGGGGTATCGTCCAGCCAGCCGCCGTGCGCATGAATACGTTGTACCGTCGTGATGTCGCTGAGAACGCCGGTGTCTCGGCGGGAGGTCACCTCCAAAGAAAACGGGCCGCGCTTGAGGCGCGGCCCGTGATGATGTCTGGCCCAGTCGGGCGAAATTGCGGATGGCAGCTTAGGCCGCCAGCGCCTTCGCCAGGTTCTCGGCGACCTTGTCGAGGAAGCCGGTGGTTGAGAGCCAACGCTGGTCGGCGCCGACCAGGAGCGCGAGGTCCTTGGTCATGTAGCCGGCCTCGACGGTGTCGACGCAGACCTTCTCGAGGGTGTTCGCGAACTTGGCGAGCTCGGCATTGTTGTCGAGCTTGGCGCGGTGCGACAGGCCGCGGGTCCAGGCGAAGATCGACGCGATCGAGTTGGTCGAGGTCTCCTTGCCCTTCTGGTGCTCGCGGTAGTGGCGGGTCACCGTGCCGTGCGCGGCTTCGGCTTCCACGGTCTTGCCATCCGGGGTGAGCAGCACCGAGGTCATCAGGCCGAGCGAGCCGTAGCCCTGCGCGACCGTGTCGGACTGCACGTCGCCGTCGTAGTTCTTACAGGCCCAGACATAGCCGCCGGACCACTTCAGGGCCGAGGCCACCATGTCGTCGATCAGGCGGTGCTCGTAGGTCAGGCCCTTCGCGTCGAATTCCTTCTTGAACTCGCGGTCGAAGACGTCCTGGAAGATGTCCTTGAAGCGGCCGTCATAGACCTTGAGGATGGTGTTCTTGGTCGAGAGATAGACCGGGTAGTTGCGCAGCAGGCCGTAGTTGAAGGAGGCGCGGGCGAAGTCGATGATGGAGTCGTCGAGATTGTACATCTCCATGGCGACGCCGGCGCCGGGAGCCTTGAACACTTCCTTCTCGATCACGGTGCCGTCCTCGCCGACGAACTTCATCGAGAGGGTGCCCTTGCCCGGGAACTTGATGTCGGTGGCGCGGTACTGGTCGCCATAGGCATGGCGGCCGATGATGATCGGCTTGGTCCAACCGGGAACGAGGCGCGGCACGTTCTTGCAGATGATCGGTTCGCGGAAGATCACGCCGCCGAGGATGTTGCGGATGGTGCCGTTCGGCGACTTCCACATCTGCTTGAGGTTGAACTCCTTCACCCGGGCCTCGTCCGGGGTGATGGTGGCGCACTTGACGCCGACGCCGACCTTCTTGATGGCCTCGGCTGCGTCGATGGTCACCTGATCGTTGGTGTGGTCGCGGTGCTCCATCCCCAGGTCGAAATAGAGCAGCTCGACATCCAGGAACGGGTTGATCAGCTTGTCCTTGATGTACTGCCAGATGATCCGGGTCATCTCGTCGCCATCGAGTTCGACGACGGGGTTGGTCACCTTGATTTTTGCCATGATCGGGGAAGCCCTCTTGGGAACGGCGCCGCTGGCGCCAACGTGAATATCGGGGGCCTCTTAGCACCCGACAGCGGCGGGCGAAAGCCAAGTGATTATGCACTTTTAGCCCATCCAGCTTCCACAGATGGGGGGCGGGAGCGGCCCTGTCGCACCGGCGGGGGTGAAGTTACAGGCGAGATTCAAAAGTCGAATCTAACCCCGTTATTTCCCTTGAGAATTTTGTCAGGACAGGCAAACGACAGGCGACCGGGCAGGCTGGCCCTATGGCCGGCTTTGAATCGATTCCTAAGAGCGCCTCTGCAAGGCCTTGAGAACCAGTGTGAAAGCGAAACGAGATGTCGGGGACTGACAAGAGCAAGGCGGGCCTTTCCCTCGACGGTCCCATCGTGATCCTGGTGGAGCCGCAGCTCGGGGAGAACATCGGCATGGCCGCGCGCGCCATGGGCAACTTCGCGCTTAGCCGCCTGCGCATCGTCAACCCCCGCGACGGCTGGCCCAACATCGCCGCCCAGCGCGCGGCGGCCGGCGCCGACCACATTCTGGAACGGGTCGAGTTGTTCGATACGGTCGAGCAGGCCGTCGCCGACCTCGACCTGCTGTTCGCCACCACAGCCCGTGCCCATGACCAGGCCAAGCCGGTGGTGGGGCCAGAGGCCGCCGTGGCCGAGATCTCGGGTCACGTCGCCACAGGGGGCAAGGCCGGCATCATGTTCGGCCGGGAGCGCTGGGGGCTGACCAACGAGGAGGTCGGGCTCTCCAACCGCATCATCACCTTCCCGGTCAATCCGGGCTTTGCCTCGCTCAACCTCGCCCAGGCCGTGCTGCTGATCGGCTATGAATGGTTCAAGCTGATGACGTCGGGCGAGCTGCCGCACGGCATGCCGGAGCGCTCCGAGCGCGCCTCGCAGCACCAGATGCAGGCCTTCTTCAACAATCTTGTGCGCGAGCTTGATCGGGTCGAATTCCTGCGCCCGGCCGAGAAGCGCGACACCATGCTGGTCAACCTGCGCAACATCTTCAGCCGCATGGAGCCGACCAAGCAGGACATGCACACCCTGCACGGGGTCATCATGGCGATCGCCGAGGGACGCAAGGGCCCGGCCAAGGGCGGCGTGCTCGACGGCGAGCAGGCAACAAGGCTGCGCGCGCTGCTGGCCGAGCACGGG
>NZ_LGHL01000062.1 GCF_001908205.1 Bradyrhizobium sp. NAS80.1 | reverse complement strand
GTTCTAGCGCTTAGGCTAGCACGTGGCTTCAACTTAGACGACGAACTGAAGAATGTAATTCTAGCCGTGTCTCGATCATTCGCGTTTTTACACAGCCAGGGTCAGAAGGCGACCTAAGCTGCAGTACTCGCCGTGCCCGCCTATGGGCCCAAGAGCAGACATGAGCGATTTGGCCCGAGCGAACGCGGCAGCCCGCTCAGGTACCTGTTTCCGGCGGACAACTCACGTACCCCGGAACGACAGGCAAGACCTTGCGCGACCCGTCGGGCAAAACATCGCGTCAAGCCCTCGCCGTAAAAGTATTTTACTTTTCCGAATTTCGGATTTGTAGCATAAGCGTTTCGCCTCGGCCCTGCCAAAGGGGCGTTCGCGACCGTCACGAGATGCGGGCCGGATGGCGGTGGACGCGGCAGCGCCGGCGCGGATGGCATGATCACAGGGCGGGCAACCGTGAGTAATCCACGCGACGCGGTACGACCCGGCGCCGTCACAGCGGGTTCGTCGGTTGCCAGGGGCGAGCACACGCGAGCCCCCGGCACCCAGGCGGGACCGTCCGCGGACGGAGAAGTCGTGTGGTCCTGACGCCCGGAGCCTGTGCGTCAAGTCTTGCCGTGATGGGTACGGCCCGACCGGGCACGCGCATCAGCGATCCGCAGGGCGACGGGGGCAATAGTGCATCGCTCCCCGGGGAGAGCACGAAGGACACCGTTAAAACCATCCGCGCAGGGAAGGCCGGGCGTTCGGCCAACCTGTGGTCCAACCCGTGTGCATTTCTCTAGCGCACGGACCTGCGGGTGCCGCTGGCGCCCGACCCTCCCGGCGCCCTTTGGTCTCAAGGCGCGCGAACGAAACCGTAAAGCTCGGGCGACACGCGCCGCGAGAATGCGAAGGCGTGTCAATTATTTGGAAAGGCAAATTGAGAGAGCGATGCCATTGCCCGGACTCGCGATGACAATGTGTCGAGAGCGTGCCCGACGCTCTCTCGCCGCCTACGCCGCCGCGCGCTGCCGTGCGACCATCGCCTCGCCAAAAGCCTCGAACAGCTTTCGGTTGACGGGATTGTGCTGCGGGTCGTACTCGGCGTGCCATTGCACGCCGAGCGCAAAGGTCGGGGCTTCCGCGATGCGGATCGCCTCGATGGTGCCATCCTCGGCGACGCCCTCGATCAGGATGCGCTTGCCAGGATCGAGAATGCCCTGGCCATGCAGCGAATTGACCCGGATCGTCTCGCAGCCGAGCAATTGTGCAAACGCACCGCCCGGCGTGAGGAGGACATCGTGGCGGTCGGCGAACACCACGGTCGGATCGGGATGGATCTCGCCGTTCTCGAGCCTGGGCATGCGGTGGTTCATGCGGCCCGGTATTTCGCGGATCTCGGGATGCAGCGAGCCGCCGAAGGCGACGTTCATCTCCTGGAGGCCGCGGCAGATGCCGAACAGCGGGATGCCCCGAGAGACGCAGGCGAGTGACAGCGCCAGCGCGACCTCGTCGCGGTGGACGTCATAGGGCTCGTGCTTCTCGCAGGGGTCGACGTTGAAACGGGTCGGGTGCACGTTGGCCCGGGCGCCGGTAAGGACGATGCCGTCGACAGTGTCGAGCAGCGCACTGATGTCAGTGATGTCGGGCGAGCCAGCAAACATCACCGGCAAGCCGCCGGAGACCTCGGCCACGGCGCGCAAGTTTCGCTCGCCGACCATCTGGACCTGAAATCGATTTTCGACGCGATGGGAATTCCCGATCACGCCGACGACCGGCTTTCTCATCTCCCGTTCCGACCTCCCCGCCAAAGAAGATTCCCCAAACATGCCCTTGGCTTGGAACAAATTCAACATAGGGGATCGCGGGACGGCAATGCTATTTTCGCGCAAATCCCGGGCCGCCGGGGCGGGCCCGGTCCCCCTTTCGCCCCTTTAGCGTTGGCCCTCGAGGCGCCAAAACGCGTCAAGTCGGTACTTGGGCGCGGCTTGATCCCTGGTGAAATTTCGCGAAAGACTGCCCCGCCCACAGCCAAAAGGACCCGATGTGACCATTTCCAGAGATGAACGGCCCCGGACCCGCAACGATCAGGCTCAAGATCACGCCTGGGCGATCGCGGTCGGGGGCATCGGCGTCGTGTTGTTCACGGCTCTCCTGGCCTTCGCCTGGTATTTCGCGGCCACCCTGCTTCTGATCTTCACCGGCATGCTGCTCGGCGTCGCCCTCAACGCGCTGACGAATGCGCTCGGCCGCCGCGTGCACCTGCCGCACGCGGTGCGGCTCGCGATCGTTTGCGTCACGCTGGCCCTGATGCTCGCGGGCGTCGCCTATCTCGGCGGCGCCACCATCGCCGAGCAGGCTTCCGTGCTCAGCAAGACCATCAAGTCGCAGCTCACCAATGTCCGGTCCTTCCTCGAGAGCCACGGCATCGACACCAGCGTCTTCGATCTCGGCAATGCCGCGCCCGCCGCCTCCACCGACGCTGCGTCGGCGCCAGCGCCGAGTTCGGCCTCGCGCGGTGGATTGCCGAGCGCGGGCGCGCTCGCCTCGAGCGGCGGAGCGATCGTGAGCCAGACCTTCAAGCTGCTGCTCGGCACGATCAGCGCCGTCGGCAACATCTTCATCGTGCTGTTTCTCGGGCTCGCCTTCGCCACCCAGCCGAGCGTTTATCACGACGGCCTGTTGTTCCTCATGCCGGCCAGGCACCGCACCCGCGCCGCTCTCATCATCGACCAAATCGGCGAGACGCTGGAGCGCTGGCTGATCGCGCAGATCATCGTCATGATCGCGGTCGGCGTCGTGACCTGGATCGGGCTTGCCATCATCGGTATCCCCAGCTCGTTCATCCTGGGAATTCAGGCCGGATTGCTCGCCTTCATCCCGACCGTCGGCGCCATCATCGCCGGCGTCGTCGTGGTGCTGGCAAGTCTGGCTTCGGGCTGGATTCCCGCGCTATCCGCCCTGCTGCTGTTCCTCGGGGTGCATGCGATGGAGAGCTATGTGCTGACTCCGGTGCTCCAGCGGCAGGCGCTGGACATTCCGCCGGCCACGCTGTTCGCGTTCCAGATCCTGCTTGGCGTCGTGTTCGGAATCTGGGGCCTGGCGCTGGCGCTGCCGCTGGTCGCCATCGCCAAGGTCATGATCGACCATTTCAAGACGTATGAGGCGCCGCCCCTGGCAGAGGCGGCCTGACGCACTCAGGTCGTCAGCACGGTCTCGGTGTGCTCGACCTCCGGAGGAGACGCAAAATACTGGCCGACGAGGCCGCGCCATTCGGTGAAGTTCTCGGAGCCACGGAAATCGACGGTGTGGTTCTCCAGCGTGGCCCACTTCACCATGAGCCGGTAGCGCTGCGGCTTCTCGATCGACTTGTGCAGCTCGAAGCCATGAAAGCCCTTGGAGCGGCCGAAAGCGGCCTTGGCCTTGGCAACGGCCGCCTCAAAGTCCTTCTCGCTGCCCGGCTTGACGTCGATTTGCGCGATCTCGGTGATCATCGGTTTCCACCCTTCTTGGTCGATGGGCGTGTCTACCGCACCCCGTCCAAAAGAAAAAGGCGCCGAAACGGCGCCCTGCCCGGCCGGGATGTACGGGTCGCTCAGGCGAACAGCAGAACGATACCTGCCACCACCAGCGCGCAACCGGCAAACAGTGCGAATGGCCAATAGCTGCGGCCTTGCGCATAGCGCCCCTGGGCGCGGCGCACGGTGATCAGCGCAGTCTCGTATTCATCCGCGGTGGAGAACAGGCAGGCAAAGCCGCCGCGTGCCGAGGCTGCAGCGGCTTCGAGCGACATCAGGGCAGCCTGCGGGTTCTGTCGACGGATCGATTCCATAACCGCGATGGTAGGGATCGAATGGTAAACAGCGGATTACCACGAAGGCTGCCTGCGTCTCAGGCGGTTGCCGTACGCCCCTGCGGCGCGCCGACCCGCGCGGCGCTCTGGCGGCGCCAGTTCTCCAGCGACAGTGGCAGCTCCTCCGCCGCCTCAACGCGGTTACGGCCGCCGCGCTTGGCCTGGTAGAGCGCGGTGTCGGCCGAGGCCAGCAGAACCTCGAGTTCGGTGCCGGCCGGACCGCCGGCGACACCGATGCTGACGGTGGTGTCGACCGGGCCTTCATCGACCACGACGCCGGAGGTTTCGAACGCTTCGCGTACGCGCTCGGCGACCACCACGCCCTCCTCAAGCGGACACGGCAGCAAGGCCGCGAATTCCTCGCCGCCGATGCGCCCCGAGAGGTCGGAGATGCGCAGATTGCTGACGACGACGGTCGAGAACAGTTTCAGCATCTCGTCGCCGGCGGGATGGCCGAAGCGGTCGTTGATCGACTTGAAGTGATCGATGTCGAAGATCATCACGGTCACGGGCCGCCCCGCCTTGGCCTCGCGCTCGATCATGCGTCCGCAGGCCTCCGAGAAGCCGCGGCGGTTGAACATGCCGGTCAGCGGATCGGTGGACGCGGCGGTCCGGTGCGCGGTGACGGTGCGCTCGGACACCAGCATGAAGATCACGAACACGGTACCGACGGCATAGAGCACGAGCTCGACCGCGAACACGGTCACCCAGATACTGGCGGAGAAGCCGGCATCGTTGGGACGCAGGAAGCTGCCGATCAGGATCGGCAGCATCAACACGCAGCCGTGCATCACCGGCACCACGAAGGCGGGCCAGCGCCGCTGCAGGCTCTTGCGCCGTTCGACCCAGAGCTCGCTTGCGGTCAGCGCCGCATAGACCGAGACGATGCCGGCGCCGATGATCATGCGCAACAGTGACGCCGCGTGATCGAGCAGCGTGACGGCGGCAATCCAGGCGAGCGCACCGAGCACGAGGCCGCCCCAGTTCGGCTTGCGGCCGCGGAAGACACGCGCCGCATTCCACACCATGCCGCAGGCAACGAAGCCGACCGCATTCAGCGCGAGACAAACATGCGGGCCCAGCTTGTCGCCGGCCGCCGTCCATAGCGCGACGGAGGCGGCGCCGAGGAGATACGCGGTGCCCCACCATTTCAGCGCAGGGCTGTTCTCCTGCCTGCCAAAAAACACCATCATGGCGCCGAGCAAGGCGGCGACCATCGTGGCGACCAAATAGAGCGTGATGCTATCGAGCGACATCATGTCGGCCCCTTCTTGAACATAGCAGTTACGCGATCGGCACATCCGATTTGCGCGCCCTTCCAGATGCGACGCTATGTCCCGCGAGTGACATTCAGGTTTTCACGGGAGGCCAAGTTTTCGGGAAACAAGCCATCAATTTGCGTACAAACGAACAACAAAAAGGGCGCTGAATTCAGCGCCCTTTTGCATCTCATTGAAGCCGCTTTCGCGGCGAATGCGACCGAAGCGATTAACGCTTCGAGAACTGGAAGGACCGGCGGGCCTTGGCCTTGCCGTACTTCTTGCGCTCGACCACGCGGGAGTCGCGGGTGAGGAAGCCGCCCTTCTTGAGCACGCTGCGCAGCTCCGGCTCGAAATAGGTGAGCGCCTTGGAGATGCCGTGACGGACGGCGCCGGCCTGGCCGGACAGACCGCCGCCGGCGACGGTGCAGATCACGTCGTACTGGCCGGAACGCTGGGCCACGGAGAACGGCTGCTCGATCATCATGCGCAACACGGGACGGGCGAAATAGACCTCGACCTCGCGCGAGTTGACCGTGACCTTGCCGGCACCCGGCTTGATCCAGACGCGGGCGACCGCGTCCTTGCGCTTGCCGGTGGCGTAGGCGCGGTTGAACTTATCGACCTTCTTCTCATGCTTGGGCGCGTCGGGCGCGGCCGCCGTCTTGAGCTGCGAGAGCTGGTCGAGCGACTGAATGGATTCGGCCATGTTATGCGGCCCTCGTGTTCTTGCGGTTCAACTTGGCGATGTCGAGCTTCTCGGGCGTCTGGGCCTCGTGCGGATGATCGGCGCCGCCATAGACGCGGAGGTTACCCATCTGGACACGGCCAAGCGGACCACGCGGGATCATGCGCTCGACGGCCTTCTCGAGCACGCGCTCGGGATGACGGCCCTCGAGGATCTGGCGCGCGGTGCGCTCCTTGACGTGGCCGACGTAGCCGGTGTGCTTGTAGTAGGTCTTCTGCTCGCGCTTGCGACCGGTGAGGACCGCATGCTGGGCGTTGATGATGATGACGTTGTCGCCGCAATCAACGTGCGGCGTGTAGGTCGGGAGGTGCTTGCCGCGCAGGCGCATGGCGACGATGGTGGCGAGACGGCCGACGACCAGACCCTTGGCGTCGATCAGCACCCACTTCTTCGTCACCTCGGCCGGCTTTGCCGAAAAGGTTTTCATGTCAGAATTTCCGTGAGGGAGACATCGGCGCGAACACCGCACCGGACTGCGCGGGTTTCTAGAGAAGAGACGCGCAACGGTCAACGCCCAATGACGGAAATTACATTCGTAGAATCAATAGCTTAAAAATATGGTGCTATATTACCTGCCAAAAGCTCAAACATTTGGAATGGAATAGGTCGAGGTGACATGGGCGATCGGATCGGGTGAGGTACCGGACAGCAGGTTCACCTCGCCGACCGCGAGCCGCTTGCCTAGCTTGAGCAGCCGGGCCTCGGCCAACACGTCCTGGCCGGGCTGGCCCTTACGCAGGAAGTTGATGTTGAGATTGGTGGTCACGGCGAGCCCGATCGGCCCGATAGCGGACAGGAGCACCACGTACATCGCGAAATCGGCGAGCGCCATCAGCGTCGGCCCTGACACGGTTCCACCCGGCCGCAGCATCCTCTCGCTGAAACGCTGGCGCAAAAGGCAGGTCTGGCCGTCCGCGCTCTCGATCGTGATGTCGTCGCCACTGAAGGCCTGGGGAAACTCGTCGCGGAGAAATTGTTCGACCTCCGCCACGCTCATTTTCGCTAACGCCATGCTATTCCCCACTCTCGCTTCACTTGGCCTGTTACACTAAGTTATCTGCGTCATCCAATTGCAATCATCCAACGGAAATCGCGTCAATGCCCGTCCAGGCCACCCGCGCCTCCTCCCCGCCCCCGCCGATCCTCCTGCGGGAGATCGTCGGCAGTGTCGCCGTGCTCACGCTGAACCGCCCCGCCGCACGCAACAGCCTGTCGGCAGCGATGATCGGGCAGTTACATGCAAGCTTCAACGCGATCGCCGAGGACAGGCGCATCCGCGCTGCCGTCATTGCCGCCAACGGTCCCGCCTTCTCCGCCGGCCACGACCTGAAGGAGCTGACCGCGCGCCGCACCGATCCGGATCGTGGCCGCGCCTTCTTCGCCGAGATGATGAACGCCTGCAGCGCGATGATGCAGGCCATCGTGCATCTGCCAAAGCCTGTGGTCGCTGCCGTCCAGGGCATCGCGACCGCGGCCGGCTGCCAGCTCGTGGCAAGCTGCGATCTCGCGATCGCCTCGGAAGCGGCAAGCTTCGCCACGCCGGGTGTTGACATCGGCCTGTTCTGCTCGACGCCGATGGTTGCGCTGTCGCGCAACGTGCCGCGCAAGCAGGCGATGGAGATGCTGCTCACGGGCGAGCCGATCCCGGCCGCGCGAGCGAGAGAGATCGGGCTCATCAATCGCGTGGTCGCGGCCGGAACCGAGCGCGACGCCGCAATCGCGCTCGCGGAAAAGGTCGCGCTGAAATCCGCCTACACCGTCAAGCTCGGCAAGGAAGCGTTCTACCGTCAGGCCGAGATGAGCCTTGCGGACGCCTACCGCTATGCGGCAGAGGTGATGACCGAGAACATGATGGCACGCGACGCCGAAGAAGGCATAGGTGCGTTCATCGAGAAGCGCACGCCGACATGGCGGGATGAATAGCTAACCAACTCCTCATCCTGAGGAGCCGCGGAACGCGGCGTCTCGAAGGATGAAGACCCGACAGTGGCCTCATGGTTCGAGACGGGCGTTCCGCGCTCCTCACCACGAGGGTCAGAGAAAGAACAGATGAACCACGACGCCTACCCCGACAATTACATCCGCGGCATCCTCAACAGCGTGAAGTCGATCGCGATGGTCGGCGCCTCGCCGGTCAACGTGCGGCCGAGCTATTTTGCGTTCAAATATCTGGCGCAGCGCGGCTACGACATGATCCCGGTCAATCCCGGCCATGTCGGCAAGGAGCTGCTCGGAAAGCCATTCGTCGCCTCGCTGCGCGACATCGGCCGTCCCATCGACATGATCGACATCTTCCGCAACTCCAGCCACATCATGCCCGTGGTCGAGGAAGCCCTGGCGCTCGATCCGCTGCCGAAGGTCATCTGGATGCAGCTCGGTGCGCGCGACGATGCGGCGGCGGAAAAGGCGGAAGCGGCCGGTATCAAGGTCGTGATGAATCGCTGCCCCAAGATCGAATATGGCCGGCTGTCGTCGGAAATATCATGGATGGGCGTCAATTCGCGCACCCTCAGCTCCAAGCGACCGCCGGCGCCGACACAAGGCATGCGGTTATCCCTCAATCGGATGAGTGTCGGCGGCGGCGACACCGCGGCCTCTGATCGCGCGGCCAAAAACAAGTCCGAGCAAGGTTGACGCAATCGCGAAGGATTCATTTCGCGAACGCGACAATGGGTAGCAAGATCATTCCGATGTGACGCGGCGCCTTGACGACAGCCGCGGCGGCCATCAGCATGCCGCGCGATTTCAGACCACTAGAACAGGACGTCTCAATGAGCGATCGCCTTCCGGGATTTTCAACCCTCGCCGTGCATGCCGGTGCACAGCCCGACCCCACCACCGGCGCGCGCGCGACTCCGATTTATCAAACGACTTCTTTCGTCTTCAACGATGCCGATCACGCCGCCTCGCTGTTCGGCCTGCAGGCATTCGGCAACATCTATACCCGCATCGGCAATCCGACCAACGCAGTGCTGGAAGAGCGCGTCGCCGCGCTCGAGGGCGGCACGGCCGCGCTTGCGGTGGCCTCCGGCCATGCCGCGCAGGTCGTGGTGTTGCAGCAGCTGCTCCAGCCCGGCGATGAGTTCATCGCGGCGCGAAAGCTTTATGGCGGCTCGATCAATCAGTTCACGCACGCGTTCAAGAGCTTTGGCTGGAACGTGGTATGGGCCGACCCCGATGACATCGCAAGCTTCGAGCGCGCGGTGACGCCGCGCACGAAAGCGATCTTCATCGAGTCCATCGCCAATCCCGCCGGCAGCATCACCGACATCGAGGCGATCTCGACGGTGGCGCGCAAGGCGGGCGTGCCGTTGATCGTCGACAACACGCTGGCCTCGCCCTATCTGATCCGCCCGATCGACCACGGCGCCGACATCGTGGTGCACTCGCTGACGAAGTTCCTCGGCGGCCACGGCAACTCGCTCGGCGGCATCATCGTCGATGCCGGCACGTTCGACTGGTCGACCGGCGGCAAATATCCGATGCTGTCGGAGCCGCGGCCCGAATATCACGGCATCCGCCTGCAGGAGACATTTGGCAATTTCGCCTTCGCGATCGCCTGCCGCGTGCTCGGCCTGCGCGACCTCGGGCCGGCGCTGTCGCCCTTCAACGCCTTCATGATCCTGACCGGCATTGAGACGCTGCCGCTGCGCATGCAAAAGCACTGCGACAATGCGAAGGCGATCGCCGAATTCCTCGCCGGCCACCCAGCGGTGGCCTCGGTCAGCTATGCGGGCCTTGCGAACGACAAGTACAACCAGCTCGCGCGCAAATACGCACCGAAGGGCGCGGGCGCCGTGTTCACTTTCAGCCTGAAGGGCGGCTATGACGCCGGTGTCAGCCTGGTGTCGAAATTGCAGCTGTTCTCGCACCTGGCGAATGTCGGCGACACCCGCTCGCTCGTCATCCACCCGGCCTCGACCACGCACAGCCAGCTCGACGACGCCGCCAAGATCAAATCCGGCGCCGGCCCCGACGTGGTCCGGCTCTCGATCGGCATCGAGGACAAGGAAGACCTGATCGCCGATCTGGAACAGGCGCTGGGCGCGTAATTGTTCCGGCCATTTCCGGGGCGCGCAGACGCGCGTCCCCGGAATGACGGCTCCAGTTAACAGTCATTAACGAAATCTGCCGCATACATCGTCACTGGATCGCCCCTTTGATTCGGAGCCGACGATGCTGCGCTGGATGGTGCCTGCCCTTGCCGCGACGCTGACCATCTCCGGCGCCATGGCGGCCGACCTGCCGGCCACGCCCAACCGCCGGGTTGCCGCTCCACCGCCGGAGCGGCGAGTTTATGTCGAGACCGATCCGGATGCGCTGATCTCGCCGGCCTACGGCGTCGGGAGCTACGTCCGCAACCTGCCGGGGACGCCGCTCCTGCCAGGCTCCAACACGCTGCCGGGCTATTACGGGCGCCCCTGGGATTACGACTATCAGGGCGCCTACTACGGCGGACCGCAGGTCGATTATTTCTGGCGACTGCCCTACGCTGCGGCGTTTACGGCTACTGCTGATCAGCTAGGGCGCGGACCAAATTCGGATTCAGGCGTGTTTGACGAACGCCAGATCATTGGCTGCGAGCATGTCATATCGGGTCGCGACACCGCGACATTGCCTGGCCTTGTTGAAGAACCGTTCGACGAGCTTTCGCACACGATAAAGATACGGGGCGAAGCAGATCGGGTCCTTGCGATTTCGCGCCGCCGGAATGTTCGCCGATGCTCCATCCGCTGTACTCAGAAAGAAAACGGCACGTTGGCGCGACCGCCGACCGACCAGGTGATAAAATCGTTGCCGAGGCCGCCAAGCTCGGCACCGATGCTCCCTCGAACACCGTTCACGATATTGAAGTTGAGACCGCTCGTCAGCCGCGCGGACCACCCCTGCACGAATTGCGTCGGCAGCAGCGGTGAAGTGCCACTGTTGTTGAAGTAGTAGTCGGCGTACGCCCCCACGTAGGGGGTCACTCCCGTGGCTGCGCCAAACACCCATGGATAAGCGACCTTGGCTCCCCCACTCGCCCGACCGCTCGAGAAATCGTAGGCGCTTTGCACCGTGCCGAGGCTGTCGACATACTGCTTGTCATGCTCCCACAGCGCATAGATCTTGGCCGAGGGCTCAATCTCCAGGCGTGCGACCTTGTAGGTCCCGGTCAACCCTGCTGAGCCGATCCAGCGGCTGCCGGGGAAAGTCGCTGAGGCCGCCCCCGACACGCCGTCATAGCTCACGCCCGATCGCGCCAGCGCCGCGTCGAAACGAATGACCGAGGAAATCCGCCAGCCCAGATAGCCGCCCATGGTCCAGCCGTAGCCCTTCAAGCGCCCGTTGAGGGTCGTCGAGCTATAGTTGAAGGTTTCATAGCCACCCACCATGCCGATCAGGAAGTCTGGCGTCAGGCGCCGGGTGACGCCGAGCAGCGCGTTCACCTGACCGCCGGCGATGTCGCCCGCGGAGACGTCCGTGTTCCAGCCGGTGCCGCGGATGTCGGCCCAGAACTGCCATTCCCGAGCTTGACGCGCGAGCAGCGGTGGCGCCTTGGCAGGCGCGGAGGTGGGTGCGTAGGCGAGCGCTCCGAACGCGTCGTTGACACGCGAATTACCGAAATCCGTGTTGCTGGATTGTTGCCCCGAATAGCTCTGTCCAGGCCACAGGCCGCTTTCGCGCAGCACGCTCTCCCGCGCGCTCGGGGGCGTGTCGGGCCCGCTCAAGCTCCCCTGCAGCGTTCCCGGCTCCGCCCCGAAGTTGAGGTGCACCCCACTGCCGGTCGACGAGAGCGATGGACCGCCGCTGTCGGAGAACCCGTCCGAGATCGCGCCATCTACCGCGCCTTGGAACGCCGCACCCGAGGCCTGTGCCTCGATCTTTGTCACGGCGAGCTGTAGCGCTCGCAGCCGGACGCTGTCCGCCGGTGTGCCGACCATTTGTGTCAGCGCCGCCGAGGCGCTGGTCGTGAAGTTGCCGTTTCCGGCGAAGCTTGCGGTGATCGCATGCGTTCCAATCGAGAGCGCGCTCGTGACGAAGGTTGCAACCCCACCCGCCAGGACCCCAGTGCCAATGGCGCCGCCTCCGTCGAGGAATGTGACCGTGCCAGTCGGCGTAGCACCGGAGCTTGCGACGGTTGCGGTGAAGGTCACAGCCTGGCCGAAACCGCTTGGATTAAGGGACGAGGTCAGCGTTGTGCTCGTGCCGGCGGCGTTGACAGTGATGCTCGCAGATACCGACCCGCTTGCCGGGGCGTTGCCGGAGCTGGCGCTGCTGATGACGTTCGACTTCACGCCCAACGTCGTTGCGGTCACATTGATTGAAACGACGCAGGCTGTGTTGGCGGCGACCGTTCCGCCCGAGAGCGAAAGGCTCCCGCTGCCGGCGGCCGCGATGATGGACCCGCCGCAGGTATTGCTGAGGCCGCTCGGGGTCGCGACCACGAGTCCAGCCGGCAGAATGTCCGTGAACGTGAGGCCGGAGATCGGCAATGCGTTGGAGTTGGTGATCGTGACAGTGAGCGAGGTCGTTCCGCCGACCGGGACGGTGGCCGCGCCAAACGCCAGGGCCACTGTAGGGGCCGACAGCGTAGTGACCGTGAGCAAGGCCGACGCCGTGTTGCCGTTGCCGCCGTTGGTCGAAGTGACGATACCGGTACTGTTCGTTGCGGCCACAAACGCGGTGACGTTGACCGAGATCGTGCAGCTGCTGTTGGCCGCGAGCGTTCCATTCGTGAGACCGAGATTGTTGGCGGCGGCGGTCCCGCCGGCGGTGGTGCCTCCGCACGAGTTGGCGAGATTAGGCGTCGCGGCAATGACCATTCCGCCCGGAAAAACGTCCGTGGCGCTGATCCCGTTCAACGTCGTCGATGGGTTCGGATTGGTGATTGTCAACGTCAGCTGCGACGTGCCGTTGACCGGGATCAGGTTCGGGGAGAAGGCCTTACTGATTGACGGGGGCGATTGCGCGAACGCTGGCTCGGCGAATGCGCCCGCAGAGAGCGTGGTGGCGATCGCTGCTATCAGCGTGCTGCGGGCGGAGACCTGACGGCCGCTTGAGCCAACCGCGCGCGGCTTGGCCCAGTAACTTCGCACCACTGCATTTTCCATCCCATAGTCCCGGATGGAACTTATAAGGCGGCGCACCGGTGAAGCTTGCCAAATGCACCAGTCTGGCCCTGGTTTCTGTGGAGCTGTAGCGTCGGCGCCACATTTTGCTCCCGTCTTGACGGCAGGTACGAAGGGACCGATTGGCTTGGCGCCATCGCCATTCGCGAATCGCCTTCTGGCCCATCGCGTCATTTGGCTGCGCTGAGGAATTTAATTGCTATCGGCTGATAGCGGACTCCGGCAAGCCGGCCGCCCGGAGATTTATGGATTCACGGTCTAGCGGATCACCCGGCCTGACCGACCGGAACAACGCGTGGCTGCGCCTCCGCGGATTGCCGCGAGGCCAGCCGCTCCACCTGCATCACCGCGAGCGTGAGCACCGCGATCGCGACGGCCTGGTGCGCGAGCGCGGGCCCGATCGGCACCTGGTTGAGCAGCGTCAGGATGCCGAGCACTGCCTGCAGGCTCACCGCCGCAAGCAGCCACAGCGCGCCGCCCACCGCAGCGCCCGCGCGAGAGCGCACCGCGTCGAACGCGTGCAGCGCCGCCAGCACGAACAGCGCATAGGCGGTCATCCGGTGCTCGAACTGCACCGTCAGCACGTTGTCGAACATATTCCGCCACCACGGCGTCTCGAACCACAGCCGATCCGCAGACGGAATGAACGCGCCGTCGATCTGCGGCCAGGTGTTATAGGCGCGCCCGGCGCGCAGGCCCGCGACCAACGCACCGAAATAGATCTGCACGAAAGTCACGACGAGGAGCAGCGCGCTCGTGAAGCGCAACCGCGCAGATGCAGCGATCTGCGCCCGCTCGGCGAGCCGTCGCACCGTCCAGACGATGCCGGCGAAGATCAGCAGCGCGAGTATCAGATGCGTCGCCAGCCGATACTGCGAGACCTCGACCCGTTCCGTGAGGCCCGATGCGACCATCCACCAGCCGACCGCGCCCTGGAGCGCGCCGAGTGCAAACAGCAACCACAGCCTGCGCTTCAACTCGCCGGACAGGCCGCCGCGCCACAGGAAGAACAGGAACGGCAGAAGATAGGCGACGCCGATGAAACGGCCGAGCAGCCGGTGGCTCCATTCCCACCAGAAGATCTCCTTGAACTCGGACAAGCTCATTCCGACGTTGAGTTCGCGGTATTGCGGGATCTTCTTGTAGGCCTCGAACGCGTCGGTCCACTGCGTCTCCGAAAGCGGAGGAACGCTGCCCGTGACCGGCTTCCATTCGACGATCGAGAGACCGGATTCCGTCAGCCGCGTGGCGCCGCCGACCAGCACCATCAGCGCGATCAGCGCGGCCACGGAGATCAGCCACCAGCGCACGGCGCGGTAGGGCTCGGACGGGGCGGAAATCGTCGTCATTTCAGGGCGAAACCAGGCCTTGTCCTAGGAGACTTGAACCAATGAGGCTTGAACCGGACTGCGTGCCCCTTATAGTCCCCCGCTCCCGCAGCGCAAGTTACGCAAGAGACCACGACATTCCGCCATGACGATCCGCACCCGCAAGTTCCTCGGCGCCATCCTGCTCCTGGTGCTGGCCACTGTCTGGGCCCTGCTCGGAATGGCACTGGCACAGATGCCATGGATCGCCGAGTCCGGCTGGCGGCAGGCGATCTACTACGTCGTGGTCGGCATGGGCTGGGTGCTGCCGGCAATGCCGATCGTGAGCTGGATGCAGCGGCCGGATCGGGCCAAATCTAGCTCGTGACGCTGCCCGTCGGCTTCACCGGCGCAAAGGCAACACCCGACGCCAGCACGCGCAACATGCGCAGCGAGCGTACTCGGCCGTCCCAGGAAATTCGTGGCAGCACGTGCAAATTGGTGCGCCCCTCCGCATCGACGATGCCCGGGATAGTCGACACCGCGCTGGCAAAGCCCGCCTCCTCTGCCATCACGACGTGGCTGCGCCGGAACGAGGCGCGATCGCCGAACGGAAAGGCGAGATGCCTGATATCGCGGTGGAACGCCGCCTCCGCGACCGCCTTGCCCATTGTCATCTCGCGCAGCGCGGCGGCGTCCTTCATGTTGGCGAGAACGGGGTAGTTTACGGTCGCGCTGCCGATCGTCACCAGCGGATCGGCAGCCAGCTTGGCCAGATCCTCCCAATCCATCGATGCCTCGCGCGAAAGCGCGGCGAGATCGATCCGGTAGCGCGTGCAGAGATCGGCGATGGCGGCCGACAAATCCACCGGCGGAAGCGAACGCAGCCAGCTCTCGAGCAATGAGAACAGCGCCTGCTTCTCGGCATTGCCTGTGACGGTGAAGCGCTGCTCCTTCTCGCCCATCATCAGACTGATGCGGCTCCCGCGTGCAATCACCTGCTCGAGCCCGAGCCACCAGGCTTCGCCCACGCCATCGGGAAAGGCGGTGGGAACGTAAATGGTGAAAGGAACGGAATGGCGTGCCAGCACTGGATAGGCGAAGCTGATGAAGTCCTTGCTGGCGCCGTCGAAGGTGAGAGCCACGAAGCGCCGCTTATCCGGCAGTGTCACCGCGCGCCGGCAAACATCGTCCATGCCGAGGAAGTCATAGTTCCACCGCTTCAGCGCGCGGATGGCACGGTCGAGGAATTGCGGCGTGATCTCGTTCTCGCGCAGCGGCTGGAAGGCGCCGCGCCGCCGAGGCCGCACATACTCAAAGCGCAGGATGGCGCCAGCACCGCGGCTGTGTAACAGCGGCTGGCCGGTGAACCAGGCCAGTTCACGGCGCAGTCGCTCCAGCCATCTGTCGTCGGATGCCAATATCCCACCTTCGCGTTCGTCGGCGGCCTGCACCGTCCTATTGTCATTACCCTTTGTTGACGTTTCTTTGCAAAGGTCGGCTACAGGCCGAATTGCGCATATTCTGATTCTCGACAGGTTTCGCGAATGACCATGGCTGCGGCGATGCAAAGCCGGACGGCAGAAGCCCCAGCGCGGTCGAAAGCGAGCCGCATCGCGCATGTCGATATCGTCACCGATCTCGCCACGGTGGAGCCGGTCTGGCGCGCCTTCGAGGAAAGCGGCCACCTCTTCACGCCCTACCAGCGCTTCGACCTGCTCAGCCCCTGGCAGCGACTGGTCGGGGCTCGCGAAGGCGCCTGGCCTTTCATCCTCATCGCCCGCGATGCCGAGCACAGGCCGCTCCTGCTGCTGCCGCTCTCGCTGCGCCAAAACCACGGCGTACGTACGGCCTGCTTCATGGGCGGCAAGCATACGACCTTCAATATGGGCCTGTGGAACGCCGAGTTCGCCGCGCAGACCACTGCCGCCGACCTCGACGCGCTGCTTGCGCCGCTGCGCGGGCATGTCGACGTGCTCTCGCTGACGCAGCAGCCGCTGCGCTGGCACGACCAACAGAACCCGTTTGCGCTGCTGCCGCGGCAGAGCGCGATCAACGGCTGCCCGCTGCTGGTGATGGAGCCCGGCGGCCCGCCCGCGTCGCGGATCAGCAACTCGTTGCGCCGCCGCCTGAAGAGCAAGGAGAAGAAGTTCCAGGCGCTTGCCGGCTATCGCTATCACCATGCCAGCACGGACGCCGACGTCACCCGCCTGCTCGACTGGTTCTTCCGCATCAAGCCGGCGCGGATGGCGGAACAGAAACTGCCGAATGTCTTCGCCGAGCCGGGCGTCGAACAGTTCATCCGCAGCGCCTGCCTGTCGCCACGCGGCGAGGGCCGCGTCATCGACATCCACGCGCTCGAATGCGACGACGAGGTGATAGCCATCTTTGCCGGCGCCGCCGACGGCCAGCGCTTCTCGATGATGTTCAACACCTACACGATGTCCGAGCATGCCCGCTACAGCCCCGGCCTGATCCTGATGCGCTACATCATCGACCGCTACGCCGAGCGCGGCTATCGCGCGCTCGACCTCGGTGTCGGCTCGGACGACTACAAGCGGATGTTCTGCAAGGACGACGAAGACGTTTTTGACAGCTTCGTCCCCCCTGACCTCGCGCGGAAAGCTCGCAGCGATGGCAATGTCCTCGCTGAACCGCGGCAAGCGGCTGGTGAAGCAGAACCAGATGCTGTTCGACCTGGCGCGAAGGCTGCGGCAGGCGTTCGGGTAGCCGGCCGAAGACTCTCAGTCTCTCACCGCGTGCGGCTCCCCTTTCCCTTCCCCCCTTGTGGGAGAAGGTGAAAAGATCAAGCCGCCACCACGCGCGGCGCTTCCACCGCATCCGACGGCTGCACCGGCTTGCCCAGCATCGTCACCGCACTGAAGCCGACGGCCTTGAGCTGCTCGCACATCAGCGCGCGCGCATCAGGCGCCATCGACGCATCGGGCACCACGACGGCGCGGGCATTCGCCGTCAGCAGTTCCGCCGGAAGATCGGAGGCGCTGCCGGCGTCGAGCAGCACGTGGTCGTAGGCCCTGAGCAGCGCGTCGATCGCGAGCGCCACCCGCGGCGATTGCAGCAGGCTGCGGTCGAAGCCGGGACGGCCGGCCATGACCAGATGCAACTGCGAGAACTTGTCCCGGTTGATGACTTGCGCAAATGACGCCTCGCCCTGCATCAGCTCGGCAAGGCCGGGCGCTATCGGGTCGACGGATACCGCGGCAAGCGTCAGCGAGGACGCGGCGAGATCGACCACGACGACGCGTGCATCGCGCGCCAGATGCCGGGCCAGCGTCAGCATCGACAGCGTGATGGCTTCGCCCGCCGCAGTGCCAAGCACCGTAACCTTCTTCGCCGCCGTACCTGCGGTGCGGAGGCTGTCGGCCAGACGTTCGATCTCGGCGAATTCGGTGACATCGGCATCGGCCGTCATCTCCGGCTGCAGCGGCGCGGGCTGTCTCATGACCGGATCGACGATTGGTTCGACCACCGGCTGATTCAACGGCTCGACAACAGGCTCTTGGCGAACCGGCGCCTGCGTTTGTGACGGAGTGAGCGCAGCCACCGCGCGCGGCGCGGTCTGGCGCAGCAGCTCACCGGTGACAACGACGCCGGACGAGAGCAGCAGCGTCGCGATCGTGGCGATGAGCACGATCGGCAGCTTCTTCGGATAGGCGGGCGTGTTCGAGACGATGGCGCGCGAGATGATACGGCCATCCGTCGGCGCGGCGTCAATGCTCTCTCGGGTATTGGCCTCGCGGTACTTGGCGAGATAGGTCTCGAGCAGGTCGCGCTGGGCCTTGGCCTCGCGCTCGAGCGCACGGAGCTGGACGTCCTGACCGTTGGTCGACGTCGCCTGCTTCTTGAGCTGCTCGAGGCTCACGGTCAGGCTGTCGACCCGGCCGCTCGCGATTCGGGCATCATTTTCCAGCGAGCGCGAGATCTTGCCCGCCTCGTCGCGGATCTGGGTTTCGAGATCGCCGAGCTGGGCCTTCAGCTCCTTGATGCGCGGATGGTTGCCGAGCAGCGTCGAGGATTGCTCGGCGAGCTGGGCCCGCAGCGTCACGCGCTGCTCGGAAAGCCGCCGCATCAGCTCCGAGTTCAGAACCTCGGAGGCCTCGATCGGCTTGCCGCTCTGGAGCATCTCGCGGATAAACCGCGCCTTGGCCTCGGCATCGGCTTTCAACGCACGTGCATTGTTGAGCTGGGTATTCACCTCGCCCATTTGCTGGTTCGACAGCGTCGTATTGTTGGTGCCGACAAACAGGCTCGACTTGGAGCGGAAGTCCTCGACCCTCGCCTCGGCGTCGGAGACCTTCTTGCGCAAATTCTCGATCTCGCCGGCAAGCCACTGGCTGGCATTGCGCGCCTGCTCCTGGCGCGCATTCTGTTGCAGCACGAGATAGCCGTCGGCGATCGAATTGGCGACGCGCGCGGCGAGATCCGGGTCGGCGGACTGGAATTCGACCACGATGACGCGCGACTTGTCGACGGCGTAGGCCTGGAGGCGCTCGTAATAGGCGTCCAGCACGCGCTCTTCCGGCGTCATCGAGAACGGATCGCGACCGATGCCGACCAGTGCCGCGAGCGACTTCAAGGGCGAAATCCCTTTCAGCACCGGATCGAATTCCGGCCGCTCCGCGAGCTTGTTCTTTTTGATGATCTCGCGCGCGAGATCGCGCGACAGCACGAGTTGGACCTGGCTGGTGACGGCCTCGGCGTCGAGGGCCTGTCGCTCCTCGGTACGGTCGCTGTTCGGGCGCAGGAACACGTTCTCGCGGCCGTCGATCAGGATACGGGATTCCGACTTGTAGCGCGGCGTCACCAAATTGACGGCGGCGACGGACGCAACCAGCGCCAGCACCGTCGGCATGATGATCCAGCTGCGCTTTCGCGCCAGTGCCGCGCCGAGCGCATGAAGATCGATGTCACCGGATTCGACTGGCGCGGGCTTGGCTTCAATCCTGGGCGCGCCCTCAGTCGCCTTGGCTTCGGCCACGCTGGCTTCAGTCTTGGGCTTTGAAACTGCCCGCTCGACCACCGCCTTGTCCTTGCCGGCCCGCCAGAACGCCAAACGCATCTCACACTCCCGCAGGCCGCCGCCGCGACTCCACCGCAACCGCCGCGATTACACTCCATTAAGGTTGCCGCTGGGTTAATCGCGCCATGCCGCGACCGGTGCACACCGCGCCGACACCGTTTGTTAACCACGAAGGCCCCTAATCCATCTCGATATTTCCCAAGAATTGTTCGAGCATTCGCCGTCGAGCGCTGGTTCTGATCATGCCCCCCTCTCCCGACCGGCCGCTCCGCATCCTGCACGCCGTGCGCGCTCCCGTGGGCGGCATCTTCCGCCACATCCTCGACCTCGCCAACGGCCAGGTCGATCGCGGCCATCACGTCGGCATCCTCGCCGACAGCCTCACCGGCGGCGAGCGCGCGGAAAAGGCACTGGCCGAGCTCGCGCCGCGACTGACGCTCGGCGTGCACCGGCTCGCGATCCGCCGCGAACCGTCGCCTGATGATTTCCTGGTGTGGCTGCGCATGCGGCGCCTGATCGCCACGCTCAAGCCCGATGTGATGCACGGCCACGGGGCCAAGGCCGGCGCCTTCGTTCGCATGCGGCGGCGGTCCGGCGACACCATCCGCATCTACACGCCGCATGGCGGCTCGCTGCACTATCCCCTCAACACCCTCAAGGGCGAGTTTTACGCGCGGCTCGAACGCACGCTGATGGATTCGACGGACCTGTTCCTGTTCGAGAGCGCGTTTGCCCGTAACACCTATCAGCGCATCGTCGGCACGCCCAAGGGCGTGGTGCATTGCGTCTTCAACGGCGTGACGCCGCAAGAGTTCGAGCCGGTCGTCATCGCCGATGACGCCACCGACCTCGCCTATGTCGGCGAGTTCAGGCGCATCAAGGGCGCTGATCTCCTGGTCGACGCGGTGGCGCGACTGCACGAGGGCGGCAAGAAGGTCACGCTCACGCTCGGTGGCGACGGCGAGGAAACGGCGGCGCTGAAGGCGCAAGTCGAGAAGCTCGGCCTTTCCAGCGCGATCCGCTTCATCGGTCACATCAAGGCGCGCTACGGCTTCTCCAAGGGGCGGCTCCTGGTCGTGCCCTCGCGCGGCGATTCCATGCCCTATGTCGTGATCGAGGCGGGGGGCGGCCGGTATTCCCATGATCGCGGCCCGCGTCGGCGGCATCCCCGAAATTTTTGGCGCGGAGAGCCCGGCCCTGTTCGCGGCCAGCAACGCCGAAGCGATGGCCGAGGCGATTGCGACCGCGCTCGACGATCCGCAAGCGACCGCGCAGCGCGTGGCTTCCTTACGCGAGCGCATCTCCGCGCATTTCTCGCAGCAGGCGATGGTCGACGGCGTGCTCGCGGGATACCGCGATGCATTCACCAATCATTAACCGCCCTTAAGGCCGCTTTAGAAAATCTTCCGATTTGTTCGATAGTCGAAGTGCCAGGGGATGCTCGCCCGGGCGCAAGGCCGCGCCGCGGGTTTTTGGAATGGACGTGGACGCCCGTGGAACCGCTCAACGCACGCTCGATGCTCGATGTCGCGACCAGCGCCGCGGCCGGGCCGGCTGACCAACCCTTTGTGGAACGCCGCCGCCGACTCTCGCCCGCTGCGCTCGAAGTCGTCAACCAGAAGGTCGCCCGCGCTTATTCCCCGATCGTGATCGCCGGTATCGTGCGCGCAGCCGATTTCGTGCTGCTGAGCTTCGTCGGCATCGCGCTCTTTGCCGGTTATGTCATGCCGCTTTCCGGCTTCAGCTGGGTCTATCCTGCGCAGATCATCGCCGTCGCGGTCGCCGCCGTGGTCTGCTTCCAGGCCGCCGACATCTATCAGGTGCAACTGTTCCGCGGGCAGCTGCGGCAGATGACGCGGATGATCTCGTCCTGGTCGTTCGTCTTCCTGCTGTTCATCGGCGCCACCTTCTTCGCCAAGTTTGGCACCGAATTGTCGCGGCTGTGGCTTGCCGCCTTCTACTTCCTCGGACTCGCCGCGCTCATCTCCGGGCGTCTGGTTCTGCGCTCGCTGGTGCGCGCCTGGGCGCGCCAGGGCCGGCTCGACCGCCGCACCGTCATCGTCGGCTCCGACAGCAACGGCGAGCAACTGGTCGAGGCGCTGAAGGAGCAGGAGGATTCCGACATCCACGTGCTCGGCGTGTTCGACGACCGCAACGACAGCCGCGCGCTCGACACCTGCGCCGGCGCACGCAAGCTCGGCAAGGTCGACGACATCGTCGAGTTCGCCCGTCGCACCCGTGTCGACCTCGTGCTGTTCGCGCTGCCGATCTCGGCCGAGACGCGCATCCTGGGGATGCTGAAGAAGCTCTGGGTGCTGCCGGTCGACATCCGTCTCTCCGCCCACACCAACAAGCTACGCTTCCGTCCCCGCTCCTATTCCTATATAGGCGAAGTGCCGACGCTGGACGTGTTCGAGGCGCCGATCACCGACTGGGATCTGGTGATGAAATGGTTGTTCGATCGCGTCGTCGGCAGCCTCGCGCTGCTCGCAGCCCTGCCGGTGATGGGACTGGTGGCGCTGGCGGTGAAGCTCGACAGCCCCGGCCCCGTGCTGTTCCGCCAGAAGCGCTTCGGCTTCAACAATGAGCGTATCGACGTCTACAAGTTTCGCTCGATGTACCACCACCAGGCCGATCCGACGGCCTCGAAGGTCGTGACCAAGAACGATCCGCGCGTCACCCGCGTCGGCCGCTTCATCCGCAAGACCAGCCTCGACGAGCTGCCGCAGCTCTTCAACGTGGTCGTCTCCGGTAACCTCTCCCTTGTCGGTCCGCGTCCGCATGCGGTGCAGGGCAAGCTGCAGAGCCGCCTGTTCGACGAAGCCGTCGACGGCTATTTCGCCCGCCACCGCGTCAAGCCCGGCATCACCGGTTGGGCCCAGATCAACGGTTGGCGCGGCGAGATCGACAATGAAGAAAAGATCCAGAAGCGCGTCGAGTTCGACCTCTACTACATCGAGAACTGGTCGGTGCTGTTCGATCTCGTCATTCTCCTGAAGACACCGGTCTCGCTACTGACCAAGAACGAGAACGCGTATTGAGTTTCCGTCACGCCCCGCCTCGTGCGCACGAGCGCACTGGGGTGGGGCATCCGGTACGCCGCAGCGCAGAGGCTGAATCTCGCTGTCGCGGAGTACTGGATCGCCCGGTCAAGCCGGGCGATGACAGCGGTGTTTGTGGCGTACGAGTAGCGTGAGCGTGTGATGGCGTATGCGGCGACAGCCGGGGAATTGAATGCAGCGGTTCGCGCTGCGCCCGGCGTGCTGGCGCTCCAGCGTGCGCTGGTGTGGCTGGTCGGCGCCTCGGGCGCGATCGTCTTCATCGAGCCGAGCCCCTACGAGATCGTAACGCTGCTGGCCACCGTCGCCTTCTTCGCCACCGGCCTGCGCTTGCGGCTTGTGCTGATGCCGCTGGTGCTGATGCTGGTCCTGCTCAATGTCGGCTATACGATCAGCGCGATCCCGCTGTTCGAGCAGTCCGAGGTGGTGAGCTGGATCGCGACTTCCTGGTACATGGCGGTGACCGTGGTGTTCTTCGCCATGGTCACGTCGGAGGACACCGCGGCCCGGCTCGACATGCTGCACCGCGGGCTCGTGGTCGGCGCGATGATCGCCTCGCTGTTGGCGGTCGCCGGCTACTTTCACCTGGTTCCCGGAGGAGACGACCTCCTCACGCTCTACGGACGCGCGCGCGGCACCTTCAAGGACCCGAACGTGCTCGGCGCCTTCCTGATCCTGCCAGCGCTGTTCGCACTCCAGAGCGTGGTCTCGGACAAGCTCGCCAAGGCGTTTCGCAACGTCATCGCCTTCGGTATCATGTCACTCGCAATCCTGCTCGCCTTCTCCCGCGCGGCCTGGGGCGGACTGGTGCTGACCTCCGCCTTCATGCTGGCGCTGATGGTGCTGACCAGCCGCACCAACGCGCAGCGCTCGCGCATCATCGTCATGGCGATCGTCGCCGCGGTGCTGGGGCTGGCGCTGATCGCGGTGCTGCTGTCGTTCGATTCCGTCGCCGAGATGTTCAAGCAGCGCGCCAGCTTCGACCAGAGCTACGACGAGGGCCGCTTCGGTCGGTTCGGCCGGCACATCCTGGGTGCGGAGATGGCGCTCGACCTGCCCTTCGGCATCGGCCCCCTGCAATTCCACCGCTACTTTCCCGAGGACACCCACAACTCCTATCTGAACGCGTTCATGTCCGGCGGCTGGCTCTCCGGTGTCTGCTATCCGGCTCTGGTCTTCACCACGGTGATCATGGGTTTCAGGCACATCTTCGTCCGTGTGCCCTGGCAGCGCGCTTATCTCGCGATTTTCTCCGCCTTCGTCGGCACGGTCGGCGAGAGTTTTGTGATCGACACCGACCACTGGCGGCACTTCTGGATGATGCTAGGCGCGATGTGGGGCATGATCGCGGCCGCGCAGGTCTACAAGATCAAGACCGGCGACGAAGCTTCAGCTTGAGGTCGGGGCGCTTTTCCGGCGGCGTGTCGAGCAGGCCCTTCAGCGCTTCAGTCGCCGCAAGCACGCCCTTGTAGCCCTCGGTCGCGAAGCGCAGCAGCAGACGCAGTTCCTCGTCGGAATAGCCGCCAAAAACCTTCTCCATCGCTTGCTGCATCGGCACGTAGAGCCGGCCGATCTTCATGGCCGCCTCCGGCACGACAGCGATGAAGACCTTGCGGCGGTCTTTCTCATCCCGCTCGCGGCGCACCAGCCCGGCCTTCTCGAGCCGGTCGACCACACCTGTGATTGCGCCGGTCGTCAGCCCCGTAACCTCGGCGAGCCGGCCCGCGGTGACGCGGCCTTCGAGATACAGAAGGTCCATGCATTCGAGGTCGGAATTGGCAATTCCCGCCACGTTCGCAACGGTTTGGCCGTAGAGAACGCCCTGCGCGGACGATCGCCGCATCGCCTCTTCCAGTTCCCTCAACAACGCCGCGCGCGCCTTCGTCCTTGACAAGGCCCACCTCATATCTTAGTCGATATATATCTTAGACACTAAGAGAATTAGTGACCGTAATTTCTCCTAGCACCACGGAAACGTCGGGAGCAAGCCATGTCTAACCGTCCCCGCAAGGCCTTGATCATCGGCGCCGGCATCGCCGGGCCCGTCACCGCGATCCTGCTGCGCCGCGCCGGCATCGAATCCGAGATATACGAGGCCTGGCCCTACTCGAAAGGCATCGGCGGCGGCCTCCAGATCGCGCCGAACGGCATGCATGTCATGGACGAGATAGGGCTTGCCGGCGAGTTGATCAATCGCGGCTCGGTCGCGGAGTCCTTCGATTTCTATTCGCAGAGCGGACAGCGGCTCGGCTCTATCAACCGCGACATGGAACGGCGGTTCGGCCAGCCCGCAGTCAATGTCTGCCGCGCCACGCTGAACGAAATCCTCATCGACAAGGCCTGGTGCGCTTGCGTCTCGCTCTATTTCGAGAAGCGCCTGATCAAGATCGAGGACCGCGGCGACCAGCCGATCATCGCCTATTTCGCCGACGGCACCACGGCTGAGGGCGACTTCCTGATCGGCGCGGACGGTGTGCACTCGGTGGTGCGCCGCCAGGTGGTGCCGGACGGACCGCAACCGTTCAACACCGGCCTGATCGGCTTCGGCGGCTTCGTGCCGCACGCCGTGCTCAACGGCAGGCCGATCGGCCGGCACGTCGAGACCACATTCGGCCAGAGCGGCTTCTTCGGCTACGGCTATTGCAGCCCCGATCCGAACGACGGCGCGATGTGGTGGAGCACGCAGCCCGCACACGGCATGGACGCGGCGATGTTCCGCACGCTCGATCAGACGACGCTGAAGCAGCATCTGCGCGGCTTCCACCGCGGCTGGCACGATCCGATCCCTGACATCATCGAGGCAGCCGAGAACATCGTGGTCACCGACACACTCGACGTCGCGACCTTGCCGACCTGGTCGCGCAAGCGCTCGCTGCTGATTGGCGATGCCGCGCATGCGACCAGCCCCCATGCCGGCCAGGGCGCCTCGCTCGCGCTGGAAGACGCGATGCGGCTCGCCCGCCTGATGCAGCAGGGCCAGGAGCTCAGCGCGACTTTCCAGGCATTTGAGGCCGAGCGACGTCCGCGCACGGAGAAGATCGTGGCGATGGCGCGCCGCAACGGCAACAGCAAGCGCGAATTCAGCGCCACCGGCGCCTGGATGCGCAATCAGATGCTGAAGTGGATGCTGCCGCTCGGCTCGAAGAGCATGGAGTTCATGTACGCGTATGACGCGCGGGCAGCGTAGGCGCACGCCGCCGTAGGGTGGGCAAAGGCGCAATGCGCCGTGCCCACCATCTCTCTGCATTTTCGCTTCGTAAGTGGTGGGCACGCTTCGCTTTGCCCACCCTACGATACCGAGCTAGCCTTCCACCCCGAACGTCAACCCGGCGTGATCGACCAGCCGCTTGATCAGTTTGTGCTGCATCGCTGCGCCCGGCGTCCAGATACCGGCCGCGACATCAGGCGTATCGCGCAACAGGCAGATCGCGCATTCAGAGACCATCTTGGCCGTTGGCCGGGATCGAGATCGCCCTTCACCGCCGCGCGCACCTGGCGGCCATCGGGCGCGATCGCAACATAAAGCAGGTCGTAATGACCGTTGTCGCGCTCCTCCTCCGACGGCCCCTCGCCAGGCTTGAGCGCATCAGGGCCGGTCTTTTCGCTATTGGCGGCCATGACGCGCTTCGCGTTGGCCTGCCCTTCCTCCCCTGCCCCTGTCAGCACCATCTCGTCGTAGACGAAATCCCTGCCATACGGGAATCCCATCAGCATATTGGAGCGGTGGACATTTCGCGTGTTCAGCGTCGCCATCGCGAACGGGGCCGACCAGGATTGCAGGTCCTCCTCGAAAACCGGTTTATTGCCGCGCGGCTGTTTGGGCCCTTCAAAGCCGGGTGTGAACGCAAATGGGTCCTTGAGGATCGACACCAGGTTGAGATCCTGCGCAACCGCTTCGAAGGTGATCCTTGCACTCGCCGAGGTGCCGCCGGAAAACTTCCAGCTAATGTCGCGGACGCGCCCCTTGACGCGCGGTGCCGGCGCGCCGAACACGCGCCTGGCTTCTTCCTGCACGAAGAACGCGCCGAGCTCGAACGGGATTGAATCGAAGCCGCAGGAGAACATGATGCGCGCGCCGCTCGCCTTGGCGGCCGCCTCATGCCTGTCGATCATCTGCTTCAGCCAGATCGGCTCGCCGCAGAGATCCATATAATCGGTGCCCGACGCGACGCAGGCGGCAAGCAGATCAGCCCCATAAAGCTGGTACGGACCGACAGTGGTGATGATCAGATTCGCCTGATCGACCATTGCGCGCAACGACACAGGATCGGCGGCGTCCGCAACGATAAGCGGCGTGTCCGCGGGGACGCCAATCGCATCGCGAACGGAGGCGAGCTTGTCTTTGCTGCGCCCGGCCATCGCCCATGTCGGCGCGCCGTCACCGACGTAATGCGCGGCGAGATACTCGGCGACGAGCTGGCCGGTGTATCCGGTCGCGCCATAGACAACGATGTCGAACTTCGCGGACACGGATCACACTTCCTGCACGACCGTGGACTTTACGACTCCACCCCGAACGTTAGCCCCGCGTGGTCCTGCAGCCGCTTGATCAGCTTGTGCTGCATCGCTGCGCCCGGCGTCCAGAAGCCGGCGGCGACGTCCGTCGCATCGCGCAGCATACAGATCGCGCATTCGGAGATCATCTTCGAGGTCGAGCCGTAGCCGGGATCGCGGTCGCCGGTGACACCGGCGCGGACCATGCGGCCGTCGGGCGCGATCGCGACATAGAGCAGGTCGAAGCGGCCGTTCTCCCGCTCCTCCTTCGACGGCCCCTCGCCCGGCTTTGGCGCGTTCGGGCCGGTCTTTTCGGAATTGGCGGCCATCACGCGCTTCGCGTTGGCCTCGCCCTTCTCGCCAGGACCGGTCAGGACCATCTCGTCGTAGACGAACTCGCGGCCATAGGGAAAGCCCATCAGCATGTTGGAGCGATGGACGTTGCGCGTGTTGATGAGCGCCATCATGAACGGCGCGGCCCAGGATTGCAGATCCTCCTCGAGCAGCGACCTGTTGCCCTTCGGCTGCTTCGGACCGGTGAACCCAGGCGTCAGCGCGAACGGATCGTTCAGGATCGCAATGAGGCTGATGTCCTTGGCGACCGCATCGAAGGTCGCCTTCGCGCTCGCCGCGGTGCCGCCCGAGAGCGTGCCGCGCATGTCGCGCACGCGGCCCTTCACGCGCGCAGCCGGCGCGCCGAACACACGCTTGGCTTCTTCCTGTACGAAAAACGCACCGAGCTCGAATGGCACGGAATCGAAGCCGCAGGAGAACACGATGCGCGCGCCGCTCTCCTTGGCCGCCGCCTCGTACTTGTCGATCATCTGCCGCATCCAGATCGGCTCGCCGCAGAGGTCGAAATAATCCGTGCCGGTGGCGACGCAGGCCGCGAGCAATTGCTCGCCGTAAAGCTGATACGGACCGACCGTCGTGATCAACGACTTCGTCTGAGCAACCATTTCCTTCAGCGAGGCCGCATCGGACGCGTCGGCCGCGATCAGCGGCGTGTCCGCCGGCGCGCCGATCGCATCGCGCACGGACTTCAGCTTGTCGAGGCTGCGACCCGCCATCGCCCATTTCAGCGTCTTGTCGCCTTTGTAGTGCGCCGCCAGATATTCGGCGACGAGCTGGCCGGTGAAACCGGTCGCACCGTAGACGACGATGTCGAATTTCGCAGAGCTCATGGTCGGCCTTTATTTCTTTGCGTAACTCACGCCCATGCCGGCGCGGACATCGCTTTGAATACCATAGGGCGGGATCGGATAGCGCAGGCCGTTCTTTGCCAGCGCCTTCATGCCCTCAATCGCCTTGGCGAGATGTTCCGGCTTCAGCGCCATCAGCATCTCCTCGTCCGGCACGCCGCCATAGCGCCGTTCGGCATAGCATGGCAAGGACAGGCTCGGCTCGCCGGTCTTGAGCGCCCGCCCCCAGGAATCCGCGCAGGCAGTCTCGCCGACCACGCCCCATTCGAACTTCTTGTAGCCGGTATATTGCAGCCCGTTGATCAGGATGATCATCTGTCCCGGCGTGGCGTAGACGAGGCAGATGTCGGGCGGATCGAGCCGGCCGCTCGCAAGCGGGCTGACCGCGAGCGCCTGATACTGCCCGAACGGAACCACGTCGAGCGCCTCCTGACGCTTGCGCGCGTCCTCCGCGGTGCCATGCCAGACCCCGACATAGTTTTCGCCGGCGAGCCACTTTTCATCCTGCGGCGCGAGGCCGATCACCGCGCGGCACTGCGCGCCCACGAGATCCTCGCCGGTGATGCCGACGGTCCAGCCGAGCCGCGAGGCCATGCTGACGATCTGGTCGGTGGTGTGGATCGCATTCGGCCGCCGGATCTTCGGGATCGCCTCCATGTCCGCAGCGCGCGCGAACAGCTTCATGCCGATCACCGTCGTCTTCAGCCGCAACAGGCTGTTGAGATCGGCAACGAGGCCGGCAAGATCGATCCTCTCGGCAGTCTGCTGTCGCATGGCGTCCTCCGGACCGGCGATCGTGCGCCGGTGCTGCGTTCTTGTTTTGCGGCTCTCGTTCTAGTCCTTGGCCGGTCCCGGAAGCAACTCGCCGATCCGTCCCATGACACGGTAGGTCAAAAGACCGATCCATTCGCGCACGGCCACGTCGGTCCTGCCGAGCCCGTCTGCACCATTGTTGGTGAAGGAGAGAAGATCGTCACGCCCGCCCATCCGCCAGTCTACGGGATAGGCCTCGACGTCGAAGCCGACCTTGCGAAATATCCCCATCGAGCGCGGCATGTGGAAGGCCGACGTGACCAGGAGCCACCGTTCGCCCGGTTTCGGCGCGACCAGCTGCTTCGTGAAGATCGCATTCTCCCAGGTGTTGCGGGAGTCGCGCTCGAGGATCAGGCGCTCCTTTGGTATGCTGAGGCTCTCCAGGATCGGTGCGGAGTAGTCCGCTTCCCTGGCCTCGGTCGAGACCAGGTTCGCAGTGCCGCCGGTGAAGACGATGCGCGCATTGGGATAGCGGCGCGCGAGCTCGGCTGGCGCCAGCAGGCGATCGGCCGCGTGCGCAACCACCGGCGTGCGATGCGCCGCCGACAGATCGGTGTCGACGGAGCCGCCGAGCACAATGATGCCGTCGGGCGCCCCGCGCGACGGATCCCACGGCGGAAAGCGCGATTCCAAGGGATAAAGCAGAAGATTGCCGAGCGGCGAGAACGCGGCGAGCGCCAGCAGGACCAGCGTGGTCACGGCAAGTTTGCGGCCGAACGCGGCAAAGCGCGTCGCCATCAGCACCACTGACAGGATTCCGACCTCGACCAGGAGATTGATCGGGAGCAGCGCGGCGCCAAGGGTCTTGGAAAGAACGAAATACAGGGGAGCCTCGCTGGAATGATCTTTAAATCATCTTGGCACGCACGGGCTTGACCGGCCCGTCCATCTTCAGAAATCTTCTTGAAAGAGGATCGATCGCCCGGTCAAGCCCGGGCAAGACAAGATCTCATGACGAGTTCTGATGAAACCGATTGGACGCGGCAAATGACCCATCACCACCTGCATTCAAGTCCCGAAACCTGCCATTGGGGCTTCTTCGAAGCCGCGCTCAAGCCGGTCCTCACCATCGCGAGCGGCGATGAGGTGACGGTCGACACCATCAGCGGCGGACCGGACATGCTGCCCGACCGCAACAAGTTTCACATTCCGCCGGAGATATTCGAGGTTCATGCCAAAAATGAGCGCATGCTGCCGGGTCACATCCTCACCGGACCGATCGCGGTCGAGGGTGCCGAACCCGGCGACGTGCTCGCGGTCGAGATCCTCGATGTCCAGCTCCGCCAGGACTGGGGCTGGAACATGATCAAGCCGCTGTCCGGCACCCTGCCCGACGATTTCCACGAGACGCGAATGCTCAACATCCCGCTGGACCAGACGCGGATGGTCGGCCGCATGCCATGGGGCCTCGACCTGCCCCTCAAGCCGTTCTTCGGCGTCATGGGCGTGTCGCCGCCGCCGGCCTGGGGCCGCATCTCCTCGCTGATCCCGCGCGCCATGGGCGGCAATCTCGACAACAAGGAGCTCGGTGCAGGTGCGACACTGTATCTGCCGGTGTTCGTTCCGGGCGCGCTGTTCTCCTGCGGCGACGGCCACGGCGTGCAGGGCGACGGCGAGGTCTGCGTCACCGCGATCGAGACAGCGCTCCGGGGCCGCTTCCGCCTGACGCTGCGCAAGGACCTGCGGTTCGACTATCCCCGCGCCGAGACGGCGACGCACTACATGACCATGGCGATGGACCCCGACCTCGACCAGTGCGCGGTGCGCGCACTGCGCGACATGATCGTGCTGCTCGGCGAGACGCGAAACTTGTCGCGCGAAGACGCCTACACGCTGTGCAGCCTGGCGGCCGATTTGCGGGTGACGCAGACCGTCAACGGCTCCAAGGGCATCCATTGCATGATCGAAAAGGCGATCGTTCACGGCTGAGCCGACCCGGCCTCCCCTGACCTGTCAACGTGACGCCGCCGCCCGGTATCCCGCGCGGCGCGCTGCCTCGCGCCCAATTTTCCAAGCGATTCCAATAGGCTGAACCGCGGCTTCAGGCGGGATTTGACTCCCGGCACCAAACCTAAATAGAGTCTTAATCGTTACTTTTATGTACCCGAGTAAGAGGCTAGCGTTCGGGCCATGGCCACCGAAAAAGCCGAGACTGACCGCATTCCCGTAACCTTGGCGCTCTCGACCATCACCTATATGGAAAAACTGGTGAGACAGGGCACCCACGGCACGAGCGTTCCCGGCGTCGCGCGGACATTGATCGAGGAAGGCATCCGTCTCGCCATCAAGGACGGGCTTTTGTCGATTCGCGACAATGGCAGGACGTGAGCGCGTGCCGAACGTGAAGCGGACGGATCTCGCAGGCGGATGGCCGACATCTGCAACCTGGGACCGCTACAATGCCTGTTCTCTCACCGACCTGGACCAACGATCGAATTGAACTACTGAAGCGGCACTTCGAGGCCGGCCTCTCCTGCCGCGAGATTGCCGCCGACATCGGCGTGAGCCGCAACGCCGTGATCGGCAAGCTGTCCCGACTGAATCTCACACGCGGCGGGTCGAGCGACGAGCGCAAGCTGGAGCGGAGCTTCGCGCCGGCGCGCGCGCGGAGAGCCGTGCCGCGGCTGCAATATGAGATGCTTGCCACGATCTATGGCGAGACCGAAGGGCCTGCGGTCACGGCGCCGATCGACGATGCCAACCGCTGCTCGCTGCTGGAGCTTGGCGAAAACCGCTGCCGCTGGCCGATCTCGACGCCGGGTGCGGAGGATTTCTGCTTTTGCGGCAACACCGCGCCCGAGGGCCATTCCTATTGCGCCGGCCACAGCCGCCTCGCCTACCGGCCGAACTCGCGCGCCCGTGTGATGCGCGGCTGAAACAGCGCCCCCCAAAATGAAAAACCTCCGGCGGGGCATCACCGGAGGTTTCTGGAGGCTTAGCATGAAGCTAAGAGCCGTGACTTTCGTAATCGGCTGAGATCTGTATAGCTTAGTAACTCAGGTAAGTAAATAAGTTTGAGGGCGGTCGAATCGCATAGCTCGTCTTCGTCGCCCGCGTGGAAGGTCGCCGGATTTTCCGAAAGCCGCTGTTGAAAAAAACCCCGGCGGTGTTCCGCCGGGGCTTCATCAGATCCGAAGACCGTGAGCTTACCAGTTGCGCTGGGCGCGCAGCAGGAGGCTGTAGGTGTCCTGGTCCTTCAGCTCGTAGGTGGCCGCCGGCTTGGCGACGCTGTTCAGCGCTCCGGACGAGATCACGCCCGAATACTTCTGGTCGAGGTGGCTGTAGGTGAAGTCAGCCGAGAAGGTCAGGTTCTTCACCGGCGTCCAGCGGGTGATGACACCCACCTGGCCGATGTTGAAGTCCGGGTTGCAGGTGCCGGTCAGGGTAGCGAATGCGGCGCTGCTGCAGATCAGGCTCTTCGCAGTGCCGCTGTAGTTGACCGCAGCCCACGCGCCGTACAGCGCCGTGTTCCAGTACGGGTTCCAGTTGTGGGTGTAGGCACCACGGAAGCCGTAGGTCTTGGTCAGCTCGAGCTGGCCGCCGGGGCCAAACACCGCATCAGACACGCCGGCAAAGCCGATGCTCTGATAGGCGGCGTTCGAGCTGCCAAACATCGAGTAGCTGGTCGCGGCCAGCTCCTGGAAGTTATAGCGGCTAGCGCCCTCGGTGTAGACGCCCGACACGTTGATCACGTCGCCGGCACCGGTCGGGATGTTCTTGATCTGCAGAGCGAGCTGAACGGCCCAGCCCCACTTGTTTTCCGGATGCCCCGTCGCCTCGGTCGCCCCGTAGTAGGCAACCTGGTTGTCGTGCGCCGCGACCGATGCCTGGAACAGGCCCCAGGCCTGGTCGACGCGGACCGCGCCGACGATGTCGGGCGCCCGGGTGCCGCCGAAACTGTTCGAGCCATAGGCACCGCCGAGGACGCCGGTGGTGGACATGCCAGCGGTGTTCCAGATGTTGGTCTGGAAGGCCAGCGACTGGTCCTGCGCCGAGATGGTCGCCGACACGCCCTGACCGAAATCGGCCGTGTAGGTGAACTGGTTGACGCCGTTGGTGGTGCCGCTACCGCCGACCAGCTGGTCGAAGTTGTTGCCGGGATAGTTGATCCAGGGCGCGTCGAACTGCGACACGGCCTTACCCATGGTGAAGCCAGCGAACTGGATGAAGGCGTAGTAGACGCCGAGCGTACCGCCCGAGATCGAACCCGCGTTTGCGTTGTTCGGCGCAGACACCCCCCGTGCTTCCGAGTTGGGAGTAAACGGTCGCGCCGGTCCCCGAGCCGGTTCCCGTATAGAAATCGGTCGTCCAGGTGAACACGGCGTCAAAGTAAGTACGAACCACGCCGTACTCGGTCGCGGTACGGGTATCGATGTTGAGGTCCTCGCGAGCCCGCGTCGAATAGTAGTTCGCCAGGCGGTTGTTCGCACCGGCAACACCGTTGTACGCGCCGCTGTAGTTGCCGCCGGCATTGAGCGCGACTTCAGCACGCAGATAGCCGCCCAGCTTGATGCAGGTGTCAGTGCCCGGGATGTAGTAGAAACCCGCACCGTAGAGCGTGCAGATCTTCACGTACTCGACCGCCTTGGCCTTGACCGGAAGATCGGCCGCCTGGGCTCCACCCACGGCGATCAGACCCGCCGCAGTGCCGAGCAAAAGGCTCTTCACCACTTTCATTTAAAACCTCCAAGTTGCTCATTTTACGGAGAACGGACCGTGAGGCCCCCCAGATCCCCGTCTCTTCAAATTCCGCTCAGCCGCTTCGCGCTTTCGGACACACCCGCCTGAGACGCGAGGGACGTGAGCGAACCACCTGCAGCGGGACGATCGAGTACCCCCCACCGTCACGGATCAATATGCCTGCGCCGTTCTGTTAATCAAAATAGTTTATTGGCTCAGCTTACTGGTTTCGCTAAACCTGTGCCCGGAGCGCAACACTTCACCTGAGTCAGTCGGCTGACTTGATCATATTTGTAGTTTTAGTGACACAATTACCCTGCTCTGCACTTGCATCAGAGCAGACTTGCATGGACTATGGCCTTCCACGGTACCGGCCTAGAATAATCAGATCACGGGGAGTGACGCTGTGACCGCGACGAGGAAAGAAGGAGCGCGCCTCCGCTCCGTCGGCAATCTGGATATCATCAGGCGTTTTACCTGGGAGATATCGTCGATCAACATGTATCTGGAGGAGCTGCGTCAGTTCTGGGCGAGGACGCTGGGCATCAGCGGCCCGCAATGGCTGATCCTGATGGCGATCTCCGACCTCGACAAGGAGGACGGCGTCCCCATCAACGTGGTCTCCAAGCTGCTCCACGTCGATCCCTCGTTCGTCACCACCCAGTCCAAGCTTCTTGAGAAGAAGGGCCTGCTCCGCCGGCGCCCCTCGCCGACCGATGCCCGGGTGGTCCGGCTTTCGCTGGTCGAAAAGACCCAGAAGCACATCGCGAGCCTCAACGAGCAGTACAAGACGATCCGCGAATTCGTCTTCCAGGAGTTCGACGAGAACGAGCTCACCGAATTCACCGCCAAGCTCGCGACGCTGAAGACCCGGCTCGAAAAGGCCTGCGTCAGGATATCCCTCGACTTCTGAGGCGAGAGCCCGCGCTCAGATCCGCCGGCCTGCAGCGCCGAGCCGCGATTCAAGCCAGTCGAAAATGAACTCGTTGGCAAGGCTCGGATTGTCCGCATGGGCCTGCGCCGCGCCGGTCTCCGCCGCGGCGAACACCTTCAGCACGATGTCCGAGCCGCCGAGCCGGGACTTCTGCACGATCTGGCGCGCCCGGTCGGCCTTGAGCCAGCCGTCCTCGCCGAGCGTGATCAATACCGGACAGTCGACGCTGCTGGCCATCAGCGGCGAATGCGGCACCGGGACGATGCTGAGGTCGCTCATCGCAAACCGGCTGGCGAAGAAGGACCGTTCGTGCAGATCCCACAAGCCGCCGTCGCAGACGGCTGCAGCGAGCCGCGGCTCCTGCAACACCGCGCGCGCCACGAAAGAGGAGCCCCACCCGTCCGCCACGATCGCGACGCGATCGAAATCGACGTCGCTGCGCGCCTCCAGATAGTCCATGACACTTGCAATCGAGCTCTCGAGGTCACGGCGCTGCAAGAGCATGTCGGTGTAATCATCGCGCTGGTCGCCAAGTAGGTCCAGCGCAAGCATTGAGAAACCGCGTTCGCGCGCATGCGGCGCGAGCTTGAACAAGAACTCTTCCTTGCGATGCCCGGCTCGCCGATGCAGATCACAGTCGGCGCCCGTCCGTTCGCCGACGACGCAGGCAGGAAGTAACCCTGCAACGAATGGCCTTCGACCCACGGTATGGTCACGACCTCGCCCGCCGGCCTACGCGCCGCAACGAAGCGGCGGGCGCATTCCTGCATCGCGAGCACCGCAACCCAGCGGCGCTCGTCGGCCTGATCGAGCGGCATCGCAGCCGCGCCGTAGTAATTCATCGCACGCAGCCAGTTGCGCTGCGCGGTGGCCAGATGGCTCTCCGCGAATGCAGCCTCTGCACGCTGCCGGTTGGCTTGCGCGAGCTTCTTCCATTCGCGATGCCAGGATTGCTCGTCATCCCGCTCGAGCCGCCGCGCGATCATCAGGCATTCCGCGATCGTGGCGCCGCCCTCCTGGGCCGCGGCAAGCAACCGCGTGAATTCAGCGGAGATATCCTCTCTCTCCGGGCAAAGGGTCCAGTGGTCGGAGAGGCATGCGGGTATCATCGGAAACTACGTTCTAGATCGACTTACCCGTCACTGAATAAACTATTTCAGTTCCCTGACCAAGCTGCCGCGCACTGAATGAGACCCGTTCGAGATCACCATCGCTTGAACGCATGGATCATGTCGCATGCGTGACATTCCGTTTTGTCATGAGAGGTCGACCGCGCGCGAAAGAGGTACGTGAATATCACCAACGCAACTCTTGTCATGACAATCATCATACCTATATCCGCGCGCGTTCGTTGACAGTGTCAGCCGAGCCGCCAGCCAACCTCCTGGGCGAAGCTTTCGTAGAAGGCCCTGTCATAGGCCTGCTCGGGTGCAGCGCGTACGCGCTCGTCAAGACGTTTTGCGTCCTCGCCCACAAGAATGCGCCAGCGCTCTGCTTTCACCCCGTCGAGGATGATCTTCGCGGCTTGCGCAGCCGTCGTCGGCGCATCCTCGAGGAAGCTGCGGGCGCGCTCGGCGAACACCGCCTGGATGTCCTCGTCCGACATCTTGTCAGCATCTGGCACGCCGGCCCCAACCATGCGCTTGCGGGTCAGCGCCACCTCGTCGGCGTTGAGTCGGTCTGATCCGTCACTGCTCTGCACCTTGCGCGAGTTGGAGACGATCGAGGTGCCGATGTGGCCGGGCATCACCACCGAGCATTTGACATGCGGCGCGTGCAGGCGGAGGTCGTTGATCAGCGCTTCGGTAAATCCCTTCACCGCGAACTTGGCCGAGCTGTAGGCGGTGTGCGCCTGGTTCATGCCGATCGAGGCCCAGAAGCCGTTGACGCTCGCGGTGTTGACGATGTGGGCCTCGTCCGCCGCCACCAGCATCGGCAGGAAGGTGCGCACGCCGAGATAGACGCCGCCCCAGCAGATGTTGAAGGTGCGCTCCCACTGCTCGCGCGTGTTAGTGAACAGGCTACCGCCGCCGCCGATGCCGGCATTGTTGAACAGAAGATGGATCCTGTCGGTCTTCTGCTGCTCGGCGAGCTCGTCGCGAAAACGCTTCAGATGATCCTCGATCGAGACATCGGCGACATGCGTCGTGACGCGCAGGCCCTGCGGCAGCTTCTCGACCTCGCAAAGCCGCTTGGTCTCGGCCATCGCGGCTTCCGAGACGTCGCACATCGCCACATTACAGCCCTCGGCAACGAGCTGCCGCGCGAGCTCGCGCCCCATCCCGGTGCCGCCGCCGGTGATGACGGCGATCTTTCCTGCAAAATCTTTCATGGGACTTTCGGCCCCTCCCTTGTCGGTATGTTTCTTCGTCGCAGCGCCGCTCACGGTGGCGCATGCAAAATGTAGCAGCGCCGCACCAGCAGGTAAAAGCCGATCGGCGCGGCCATCTACGACATCAGTTATTTCGGAGGGCGGACTATACGGCCGCTTCCTGTTGCCCGTTCAACGCACCGAACGCCTCCAGCGCCTTGCGGGTCGCGGACCATAAGCCTTGTGGCGATCCCGCTCATTTGGCGAGTATCCGCGTTAGCAAGCCTACCGGCCCGCAGCTTGTGAAGTGCTGGCGACGCGGCGCTGCCCTCACAATCGATCATTCCCGCGATCAATTCGGCAGGATTCCCCGTATTTGTCCGGCTTCGGTTTAGGGAGAATTTTTTTACAAGCCGAATCGCCAAGTGGAGCTGGACCGTGGGTCGGGTCGCCGCGGCCGGCGTGTCGTTTCCGACACAGGCTGTGGCACTCCGCTTGCATCCTGCTCGTGGCCAGAAACTACCGATGAGGTGACAGGAATGTTCGTAACCGTCGTAGCCGTGCTCTGCCGGCTCGGTGCCGCTGCTTCGGGCAGCTGCGTCGAGGAAATCGTGACCGACAGCAACATGACGCCCGAAATTTCGATGATGCAGTGCGCGGTCGGCGCACAGGCACCGCTTGCGAAATGGATGGGCGAGCACCCGATCTATCACGCCAACTGGCGCCTCGAGCGCTACAAATGCGTGCCGGGTCACTACGAGATCAAGGGCCGCGCCTAAGGCCCCACAAAACTACGTTACCCGAGGAAACGCCCCGGAGGCCGCCTTTTCCCTCCGTGTGGGCCCAACCAGCGCCAGACCCCATCGAGGTGGCGCGTTCTGTGGCAGCAATCACGCCTTCCGCAAGATCATCGCACGCGCCTTGCGCCCTTCCGACTCGACGCCTTCAACGTTCACGTTCTCGTGCGCGCCTATCTCGAAAGCCGCCGCAAGGACATGCGCAATCGATCTTGATATAGCGACCTTCATCTGCGTCAGCGCGATCGAGGCCGTCGCGCACAACACGGTGCTGAACCGGGCCGAGATGCTGCCGGAGAAGATGGTGAGGATGCTGACGGCTGAAACGACGCGGATGGTGGTCGGGAATTTGCGGCCATCCACGGAGCTTTCTCGTTACAGATTTGTCGCACATCAAGAACGCGTGCGTGAGCCTGTTGGAGGGATTGAACCAGACGCAAGAGCCCCATTTATCCGGGCAGCAGCGGAATGCCTGAGAAAGTTAGTCGATGCTTTCACCCGAATGGAAAGGAATAACCGTCGCTGCGGCGGTTGCGTTCCTCTCAATATCCCTCTTGGCGGTCGACGCGGCCGTGGACCTAAGCGCGAGCGGGTTCACCAAACGCCTGGAGCGCGCGGAGGTCTCCATCGCGCACGCGATGGGGCACCATCAACTTGCCTTCGCCGTTCGGGCCTGGGCCCGTGGCAAGAATCTTCCGGTGCAGCAGTGCTCACAGAGCACGTGCTGACCGCCCGCCGCTGGCGCCGACTCATTTCCGAAAACAGGAGATCGCTTACCGATACGCGAGGAGCTCGGTTCTGAGAGCCAAAAGCGGGGAGGCTCTCAGGCCGCGATCGCGGCGATGAACGGCTTGATCCCCGCGATGTTCATGACCTGTGTCAGATTGTAGGCCAGGACCGAGAGCGCCATCTCAGCGGCGGCCAAGAGATCGTGGACACCTACATCGCGCGGCCCGGCAAGAACGCGGACACCGCCTTCGCCAAGCTCGACGCGCACGAGATCGAGAAAGCGAGGCTCGCGGCACCCTTGATCTACATCTACGTCAACACCAAGCACAGCGGCTAATTTCTTTCTATGCACGTACTTTGCACGTAGCGTGCCGCTATTTGGCCCATGCCAACCCAGTAGGGAGGATTGGTCATGAAAATGTCTGCACTCTTGTTCGCCGCTGCTACGTTGACCGTGCTCACGATCATGCCCGTGATGGCGCAGCAAACCACTGGCGAGGCGGGTTCGCCCGGCGCCACGACCACGATCGACGGCAAGCAGCTACCGTCTCCGGATCCGGCATTCGGCGGCATAATCAAGAACGATGCCTGCGCCGCGCATCGTCCCGCCGGACGGGGCGCCGAACGTTCTGCTGATCATCACGGACGACGCTGGCTTCGGTGTGCCGAGCACCTTCGGCGGCGTTATTCCGACGCCGACGATGGACCGCATCGCCAACGGGGGCCTGCGTTACAACCGCGTCTTCTCCACCGCACTATGCTCGCCGACCCGCGCGGCGCTGATCACCGGGCGCAATCACCATTCGGCGGGCTTCGGTGTGATCTCCGAACAGTCGACCGGCTTCCCGGGCTACAACAGCATCATCGGCAAGGACAAAGCGACGATCGGGCGGATTCTGCTCGACAACGGCTACGCGACCTCCTGGTTCGGCAAGGATCACAACACGCCCGCCTTCGCCGCGAGCCAGGCCGGCCCCTTCAACCAGTGGCCGATGGGCATGGGATTCGAGTATTTCTACGGCTTCGTCGGCGGCGACGCGAACCAGTGGGAGCCGAACCTCTTCCGCAACACGACGCAGATTTACCCGTTTCTGGGCAAGCAGCCAGGCACCTGGAATCTCGTCACCGCTATGGCCGACGACGCCATCGACTGGATGACGCGTATGCATCAGACAGACCCGTCCAAGCCGCTCTTCATCAAGTATGCGCCCGGGGCCACGTACGCACCGCACCATCCTAGCAAGGAGTGGGTGGACAGGATCAGCGCAATGCACCTGTTCGACGATGGCTATGAAAAGATTCGCCAGCGCATATTCGAGAACCAGAAACGGCTTGGCGTGATCCCGAACTCCACAAAGCTCGCGCCTTGGCCCAACGATATGCTGAAGCCGTGGGACCAACTCACGGCCGATGAGAAGAAACTCTTCATCCGTCAGGTCGAGGTGTTCGCGGCCTACGCCGCCTACAACGACCATGAGATCGGTCGCGTGATCAAGCAGTTCGAAGACCTCGGAAGGCTGGACAACACGCTCGTCATCTACATCAATGGCGACAACGGCACCAGCGCCGAAGGTGGGCCGCTGGGCACGCCGAACGAAGTCGCGTTCTTCAACGGCTTGAACGCGCTGCCCGTCGACGTGCAGATGAAATTCTACGATGTCTGGGGCACCGAGCAGACGTACAACCATATGTCGGCGGGCTGGTCGTGGGCGTTCGACACACCGTTCGACTGGTTCAAGCAGAACGCCTCGCGGCTCGGCGGCATCAACCAGAACATGGCCGTGTCGTGGCCGGCCCGCATCAAGGACAAGGGCGCCTTGCGCGAACAGTTCGTCCACGTGATCGACGTCCTGCCGACGATTCTCGAGGCCGCCGGCCTTCCAGCCCCGGATTACGTTGACGGCATCAAGCAGGCGCCGATCGAGGGGACGAGCTTCGCCTACACGTTCGATGCAGCCAACGCCAAGGTACCGTCACGGCATCAGACGCAGTATTTCGAGATGATGGGCCAGTGGGCACTCTACAACGACGGCTGGATGTTAAGCACAAAGGTCAATCGCGCGCCGTGGGAGGCGTTCGGCCCAGCCAACCCTGATCCGCTGAACAACCAGACCCTGCAGCTCTACAACCTGAGCACGGACTTCAGCCAATCCGAAGACGTCGCGGCCACGAACCCGCAGAAGGTCGGCGAGATGAAGGAGATGTTCATCGCAGAGGCCAGGAAGTACCAGGTCTTCCCGCTCGACGCGTCGGTCGCCGCGCGCGTCGTCGCGCCTCGCCCAAACATCACTGCCGGCCGCACGGAGTTCGTCTATACGCGGCCCATGACGGGATTGCCGCAGGGAGACTCACCGCATCTGCTCAATACGTCCTACACCATCACCGCCGACATCGACGTGCCGCAGGGCGGCGCCGAGGGCATGATCCTGACCTCGGGCGGGCGCTTTGCCGGCTACGGCTTCTATCTGCTGCAGGGCAAACCGGTGTTCCTGCGGAACATGGTCGACCTCGAGCGCATCAAGTGGGAAGGCGCGGATGCACTGTCGCCGGGCCGGCATACGGTCGAGTTTGATTTCAAGTACGACGGCATCGGCGCCGGCACGCTCGCCTACAACAACTTCAGCGGTCTGGCACAGCCTGGCACCGGCACGCTGAAGGTAGATGGCAAGGAGGTCGCCACAAAGCGGATGGAGAAGACACTTCCGATGATTCTCCAATGGGACGAGAGCTTCGATGTCGGCTCTGACACTCTCACCGGCGTGAACGATGCCGACTATAGGCCGCCCTTCCCGCTGACGGCCAAGCTCAACAAGCTGACGATCAAGGTCGACCGCCCGCAACTCTCTCCCGCAGACATCAAGACCCTACAGGCGGCCATGCGAGAGAAGGCGAAGGCGGATTGATTTCGTGGCGCCAAACATGCGGGTCAGCCGGCCAGTCGAAAGGCTGGATCAAGGTCGAGAACCGGATGCACCCGGCGATGCTGGGCGGTCCGTGGCAACTGACCGCCCAAAAATAGATTGGATCGTATTGTGAGCGGCCCGAGACATAGGTGACAGAACGTACCGGACACATGGGTTACACTTTCCGCTTTTGTTCTGCGGGAGGTGTGGATGCCGTGGAAAG
>NZ_LGHL01000061.1 GCF_001908205.1 Bradyrhizobium sp. NAS80.1 | reverse complement strand
ATGCCGGACGCGCCGCCGGTCACCAACGCGACCCGCCCCGCTCCGTCGGTCCGGACTGCCGCACGCTCGCTCATGCCGCCTGCCTGGCGATTTCGCGGCCGATTAGCATGCGCCTGATTTCGGACGTGCCGGCCCCGATTTCGAAGATCTTAGCGTCCCGCCAGTAGCGGCCGGCCGGGCATTCGTTCATGTAGCCGATGCCACCCATGATCTGGATGGCATCGCCCGCGACCTTCGTCGCCTGCTCGGCCGCATACAGGATCGCGGCCGCGCAGTCCTTGCGGGCGGAGTGACCGTCGAGCTCCTTGTTGTCGAGCGCACGCGCGACGCCATAGAGATACGCCCGGGCCGTCATGCGGGAGGTGTACATGTCGGCGAGCTTGCCCTGGACCAGTTGAAAATCGCCGATGGCCTGGCCGAACTGCTTGCGCTCGCGCGAATACGGAACGACGAGATCGAGACAGCCTGCCATGATGCCCAGCGGGCCGGCAGCCATGACCGCACGTTCGTAGTCCAGTCCGGACATGAGGACACGGGCGCCGTCCCCGACCGCACCGACGACGTTCTCTTCCGGTACTTCGCAATCCTCGAATACGAGCTCGCTGGTGTTCGATCCGCGCATGCCGAGCTTGTCGAGTTTCGGAGACGTCGAGAATCCCTTGAACCCGCGCTCGATGATGAAGGCAGTGATACCCTTCGACTTCGCGGCGGGATCAGTCTTCGCGTAGACCACCAGCGTATCCGCGTTCGGTCCGTTGGTGATCCACATCTTGGTGCCGTTCAGGACGAACCGGTCGCCGATCTTGTCGGCCCGTAGCCTCATCGAGACCACGTCAGATCCGGCGCCGGCTTCGGACATGGCAAGTGCGCCAACGTGTTCGCCCGATACCAGCTTGGGCAGGTAGCGGTGCTTCTGGGCCTCGGTCCCGTTCCGGTGGATCTGGTTCACGCAGAGGTTCGAATGCGCTCCGTAGGACATCCCGACCGCTGCGGACGCGCGCGAGATTTCCTCCATGATCACGATGTGGGCGAGATAGCCGAGACCGGAGCCGCCATAGGCTTCGTCGACCGTGACGCCCAACAGCCCGAGCGAGCCGAGCTTTCGCCACATGTCGGCCGGGAAATCGTTGGCCTGCTCGATTTCGTGGGCGCGAGGAGCAAGCTCCGCTTCGACGAAACTGCGGACCGTGTCGCGGAGCATCCGGGTCTCCTCATCGAGGCCGAAGTCGAATGAAGCAATTGCGTCCATGTCATCACCGTGGTTGGGGCGAGCGAACTTCCGCCGGGATGCAGGCCGTCTCGCGGCCCACGTCCTGCGATCGTCTCTCGCGAGGTTCGATCGGACACGCTTCGTCGCGTGCCCTACTTCTTGACGAGTGGACACGTGCTTTCCGCCAAAGGCTTGAAAGCGTCGTCACCCTTGATCGTCTGCATCACCTTGAGGATGTCCGAGGAATCCTTGGACTCTTCAGGCGCCTTCACCCTGACCTGGTATATGTCGTGGACCATGCGGCCGTCTTCGCGGACGTGGCCGTTGCGGAACACGGGGTCGTCGATCGTGGCGGATCGCAACTGCTTCATCACCGCGTCGGAATCGAGCGTACCGGCAGCCTGGACGGCGCGCAGCCACTGGAGCGTGGCCGAATAGGCGCCGGCATGGTTCATCGTCGGCATCGAGTGATGGATGGCGAAGAACTTCTTCGAGAATTCGCGGGACCGGTCGTCGAAGTCCCAGTAGAAAGCCGTGGCGAACTCCATGCCTTGGGCCACCTTGAGGCCCAGTCCCTTCACGTCGGTATCGAACATCAGCAACGGAACGATCTTCTGTTCGCGGCCAAGCCCGAATTCCGCAGCCTGCTTGACGGAGTTCTGCGTATCGCCGCCGGCGTTCGCTAGACCCACCACTTGGGCCTTCGACTGCTGCGCCGAAAGGAGGAAGGAAGCGAAATCCGATGCGTTCAACGGGTGGCGGACGGACCCTACCACCTCGCCGCCCAACTGGCGCACGACCTTCGATGCGTCGGCTTCCAGAGATTTCCCGAACACGTAGTCCGCACTGATGAAGTACCAAGACTTTCCGCCCGCCTGCACGGCGGCACGGGCGGCTCCGTTAGCCATCGAATAGGTGTCCCAAGCCCAGTGGATCCCGTAGGGCGAGCAATCCTGGTTCGTGAGGGCCGTGGTGCCGGAATGAAAGAAAGTGATCTTCTTCTTGTCGGCAGCGAGCTTCTGCAGTGCCACGGCCGAGCCCGAATCCGAGGACTCCACGATCATTTCGACGTTCTGCCGATCGTACCACTCGCGCGCACGCCCGGTGGCGATGTCCGCCTTGAGGCCGCTGTCGGCGCTTATGACCTCGATGGGACGGCCGAGGATCTTGCCGCCAAACTCGTCGACGGCCATCTTCGTGCCGACCACCACTCCCGGGCCCGACAGCGAGGAATACGGTCCGCTCATGTCGGTGATGACGCCGATGCGAACCGGCTCCTCGGCCCTCGCGCCTGCGCCCATCGCGACCGAGCCGGCGAGAACGGCAGCAAAAACGACGTTCGCCGTGCTCGACCACGACGCAACCCGACCGACCCTCATAAGACCTCCCAAATCGCCCCGCGCATTCGCGCGCTTATTGATGATGGGGCGGAATAGACCGCCGAAGGGTGCGCGAGTCAACACAAATATGACTATACAGTCATTTTTGCTGATTTCAGGCCATGATTTCTTGAGGTCAATGGCAACATATGGCAGGGAATTTTCAGCTAAAACTACTTGTCTTTTCCATCTCCATGCAAAATTATTGGAATGGCTAATCATTTTATGTCATATGTTCGGGATGCCCCGGGAAATTCGCGCGGTAGGGCTTCTAGTCGGATGCGTCGATCGAAATGACAGACATTCCAGCCAGCAACGGCCGTTCCCGCTCCGTGGTCCGGATAAAGCCATCACGCGCGGACAAGCAGGAGATGACGAGGCGAGCGCTGCTACAGGCGGCCATCGACATCGTCGGGGCGGAAGGCTACGCCGCGGCGACCGTCGGCAAAATTACCTCGCTCGCGAACGTCGCGAACGGTACGTTCTACAATTACTTCGAAAATCAACAGGACGTCTTCGACCAGCTTCTGCCCTTCATGGGCGATCTGCTCATCGCGCACATCAGGGCGCAGGTCGACGAAAAGCTTGCGGGCGTCGAACGCGATCGCGCTCGCTTCGTGGCCTATTTTGATTTCTGTCGCAGGAATCCTGCCTTCCTTCGAGTATTAAACGAAGCGGAAGTGTTCGCGCCAAACGCCTATCGCCGACATGTCATGGCCATGTACGAAGGGTATCTTCATGCTCTTCAACGAAGTGCGGGAAGAAACGAGATTGCTGACTACTCGCCAGACGAGCTTTCGGCAGTAGTGTTCATGCTGATGGGCATCAGAAGCTACATGACGATGCTCTACCAGTATAATTTCGTCGGGCGGACGGCGCCTTCAATCGAAGCGATGGCGGATATCTACGAAAAGGTTCTCAAGAATGGGCTCTTCCGCAGTGTGAGCGGGAATGGAGCCTAGGTCGTTGCAGCAGGAATGCGGGCGGCCTGCGGCTGTCCGGCCCCGCGCCTGAGGCCGGATCTGAACGGTTGAATAGTGGTCCCTGCACCAACCGAAACCTACTCTCACCCAATCCCTGGAATGAGGCAGTTCATGCCCCCCGCAGCGCGGTCAGGTCTTACGCTCTTAGAGACGTACGCTACAAGACCACAAAGCCCAGTATCGGCCAACGCCTCCGCTATCTGTGCAGTTTCGATCGGGAAGTACCAGGTTTCCATCTAGCTTCCGTTTTCAAACTCGCAGGCACCTCCCATACCGCCTTTACCTGGATCTCGTGGGCAATTCCGAAAACCGGCGGACGACATTTGCAAGGATGCGGGACACGTCGTTGTTGTGACGATTGTGACAGAGGCTGCCGATGAAGGTGATAGACCCGGTCGAGAAAAAATACCCGCGATCGCCACCGCCGCCGATCACCATATGCGCTTCCGGCTTGATGTCGGCCGTCAACGATAGTGTGTGGGTCAGCACCTCTTCGGGAACAACCCTGAACATGTCGCCGTGCCCCTCTGAGCGCGCCAGAACCACGGTGCCGGGCGGCGTGCCCAGCGCATCGGACACCTGGTCGAGCTCGAAACCTGCGGCGCCGCCACCGAACAGCCCGTAGTCGCCGCAAACGTCGTTATCTACCCCCTCGAAGACCCAAGCCACGTCAGAGCGGTATGATTCCGCGGTTCGCCGATAGCCCGAACCTTCGTAGGGCCCTTGAATTGCGAAGCCGATGCCGGCGAGGGCCTGCGGGGGCCGGCCGTTGCGGCGCCACAATCCTCCATATCCGCCGTCGAGCTGCTGATAATATTCGCCGGGCTCACAGGCCCATGCGCGAATTCCGCCCTCCGCGCGCCGGATCTCGATGACATGCGGCAGGTCGGTGCGCCGGGCGATCCGCCAGTAGAAGCCATTGCCGCCGAGATAGATGAAGTTGCCGCCCACGTCGCAAAAGTCTCTCAGCGCGTTCAGGGATCGCTCGGTGTGATATTCGGGGTGCGATCCGGTGACGAGCACCTTGTACCCCTCGATCGCACTGACGCCGTCGTCATCGAGGTCCTCATCCGTCACGATGTCGAAATCGAAGCCGTGGTGGTTAAGCCATGACACCAGATGCGTGTCGGCCGGAAAGTGCCGCAGACCCGACCCGGCCGGATCGTTGAAGGTCAGGAATCCCGGGCGCATGGTCAGGATCGGCCGCAGCCGCGACGAGAGTGACATCCCGCTACCATCCGAATGGTAGTTGTAGGTCGACGCCGCGAACTCCCTCACATCGTCGGGATTCCAGGGATAGGCCTGCCAGGCGCGGACACGCTCCCGGAACGCTTCGTCGAAATTGCCGCGCGCATGATTGGCATAGGCCATGTGGGTGAAAGTCGAGGCGAGTACCGCGATCGGTTTCCGCGGCGCCTGCTTCGCCGGGAGCACGTAGAACGGAATGATGTCAGCGCCGAGCTCGTTGCGGACCTCCAGACCGTAGATGCCGCTGTCCCATTCGGAGGAGATCGCGAGCGACAGGCTCTCGGCCCATTTGCAGTCCGACAGATCGTCATCGTGGAAATGGATCGCGCCGTACTGCTCCGGCGCGTGTCGCCAGTTCATCTCGCTGCCGCTCCAGTTCGAGCCGCGGACGGCGCGCGTCGGCACATTGACCAAGGTCCCGTCGCAGCCATGGGGACCGACGTCCGGAAACGTCTGCTGGTCGATGCGCTGCGAGAAGTCCCAGGCCGCGACGATCTCGCCTTGCGAACCACTGGCATCGCCATGCTTTGCGCGCAACTGCGGCTGCTCGATCTGGCCGTTAAAGCACTGCTCCGGACGACCCGCCCACGCCGCAGCGAACACAATCCTGCTCCACGCCCGGAAGTCGACCGGCGCGCCCAGCGAGACCACGGTGCCCTGCCCTTTCGGGTGCAACGGACGCACCTTGATCGGCTCAAGCCGAACCGCGACGGCCGATGAATCGTCGATCAGGTCGACGCGCACCGCATACCATTGCCCGGCCTCGAGGCGCAGTCCGGTCGCGGCGCGGCTCTCTTGTCCATCCCGACGCTGCAGCAGAACGAGTTCACCCCGCTCCAATCCGACCATCAATGCCTGTCTGGCATCGGCATCCTGCAGGGTCAGGATAGCGCGCAGATCGTCATTAAGGCGCGTGGGACGGACGTTGAACACAGCCGACACCGGGCCGCGGTCAGGAAGTGCCGGCAGAGGCGCGAGCCCGCACGACCCGATCGGAACGATCTGCTCCTGCCCCCGATGTTGTCCACCGACATCGCTTGCGACCTCGCGGATGTCGAGACCCGGTCCTTGTGGATTCGGATCGCCGCAGATGATGCGCACCACACGCGCGGAGAACGACCGCCCCCCCGGCCGAGCTGACATGGAAGGCGATCTGCTGTCCGGGACGACCGCGCAGGGGATCGCAATAACCGATGATGGAAGGCTGCATGGTCTCAACCTGTTGGTGGGAGGACGGGATCGCGATGCCAGACGGGCTAATGGATTGTGAGATAGCGTTCGATCCGCTCCGGGTGCCGCCGGCCTTCCTCGGCAGTCAGGCGATCGACGACAGCGCCGTTCTCCATCACCACGATGCGATCGGCGACGGACAGCGCCAGGTTGAGGTTCTGCTCGACCAGAACGATCGAGAGATCCTCGCCGCCCAATTCCGCAAGGACGCGCCCGACCATCTTGACGATGACGGGGGCGAGGCCCTGCGAGGGTTCGTCGAGCAGCAGCAGGCGCGGGCCGGGCGCGAGCCCCCTGCCGATCACCATCATCTGCTGCTGGCCGCCCGAGAGCTGCGATCCGCGACGCTGCATCAGCCCGGCCAGATCGGGAAACCAGGTCAGGATGCGCTTGAGATCATACGGCGAACCGTCGCGGTAGCCGAGCATGATGTTCTCCTCCACCGTCAGCAGCGAGAACGGATCACGCGTTTCCGGCACATAGCTGATGCCGCTGCGCGCGATCTCGTGCGGACGGCGTCCGCTGATCCGATTTCCCTCGAAAGAGATCGCGCCCTGGCTGACCGTGTTCAGCCCCATGATCGAGCGCAACGTCGTCGTCTTGCCGGCGCCGTTGCGGCCGAGCAGCGCCACCACCTCGCGGCGGCCGACGTCGAAGCTGACATTGAACAATGCCTGGCTTCGCCCGTAATGCGCATCGATCGCCTCGACGCTGAGCAACATGCCTTCAGCTCCCAAAATAGGCCTCCTGCACGCTCTTGTTGCCGCGAATGTCGTCCGGACCGCCATGCGCCAGCACGGTGCCGCGATTCATCACCGTGATCTCGTCGGAGATATCCATGACGACTCCCATGTTGTGCTCGATCATGATGATGCTGAAGGCGCCCTTCAGCGTCGCGATCACCTGCTTGACCCGCTCGGTCTCCTTGCGGGAGAGACCGGCCGTCGGCTCGTCCAGGAGGATGATGCGCGGCGCTGCGGCAAGCGTCACTGCGATCTCGAGCAGGCGCTGGTCACCGTAGGACAGCTCTTTCGTCGCCGTATCGGCGAAGCACGTCAGGTCCAGCCGCTCGAGGCAGGCATCGGCGAGAGCGCGCGCCTCGGAATATCCGCCCGCCTTGCGCCAGAACACCAACGGGTTGCCGCCGTGAGCCCGGTAGGCCGCGACCCAGATGTTGTCCCTGACGCTCATGTCGAGATAGACGCTGGAGATCTGGTAGGAACGGGCCACACCCCTTCGCGCGATGCGGTCCGGCGACAGCCGCGTCACGTCGCTGCCGTCGAGCCGGATCGTGCCGCCGTCAGGCGAAATGTCCTTGGTCAGAAGATTGAACAGCGTCGTCTTGCCGGCGCCGTTGGGACCGAGGATGCTGTGCAGCCGTCCGTTGACGAACGAGATCGAGAGCCGGTCGACGACGGTGTTGCCGCCAAACCGCTTCGACAGACCGTCGGCGGCAAGGACGATGTGATCCTGCGACGTCATCGGCGTTGCTCCCGCAGACGCGAACGCCAGGCCGACACCCTGGCGAACAAATCGAGCAATCCGCCGGGCAGATAGATCATCACGACGATGACGAACAGGCCGAGCAGCAGCGGCCAGCGTGTCCAGACCAGGCTGAACAGCCCCTGCAGCCAGATGAAGATCGCCGCACCAAGTACGGGACCGAGCATGCTCCGCTGCCCCCCGATCAGCACCATGAAGACGACATAGGCCGATCCGGTCCAGTGAACCGCGTCGATCGGCATGATCCGGTAGAGCATGCCGAACAGCGCCCCTGCGATGCCCGAGATGACGCCGGCGATTACAAATGCGGCGAGTTGCAGTGCGTGCACGGAGTAACCGAGCGATGTGGTGCGGCGGGCATTCTGCCGCGCTGCGTCGAGCACCAGCCCGAACGGGCTGCGCGTCATCCGGATGAGGATTGCCATGCTGACGAGGAACAGCACGGCGGCCAGCGCGTAGAAGGCGCGGTTGTCGTCGAACTTCAGCGTGCCGAGGAAGGGAAGCTCGATCGTCCCACGGCGGATGCCGGCCAGCCCGTCCTCGCCGCCGGTGACCGACTGCCAGGAGTAGATCACGTAGAAGACGAGCTGGTTGAAGGCGAAGGTCAGCATCATGAAATAGATGCCGGTCCGGCGGATCGAGAGTGCGCCGATCAGCGCCGCGAGCACGCCGCCGCCGGCGCCGGCGAGCAGCAGCGCGAGCGGAAGGGAGACGAAGCCCTGCGCCAGAAAATAGCCGGCCACATAGCCGCCGGCGCCGAAGAAGGCGGCCTGGCCGAAGGAATAGAGGCCCGCCGTGCCGACCAGCAGGTTGGTCGCCATCGCGAAGATGCCGTAGATCAAAACCTCGGTTGCGATATTGACGGGAATGACGAGCGGCAGCGCCGCCACCGCGGCGACCATCGCCGCGGCGCGCACGATGTCGGCGGCGGCCAGCGCGCCACCCTTTGGCATTGGTCCCTGGTCGACAAGTTGGTCGGCGCTACCCACCAGCACAGCTCCCGGATGTGTGTTCGTGTCCATGGCGCATCTGTCGTCGGTCGAAATCTGTCATCGTTCGCCGAACAGGCCCTGCGGCCTGACCAGCAGGATGACAATCATCACGAGGTAGATGATAGCGGTGCTCGCGGCCGGCGCCGCAACTGTCATCAGGCTCTGGACCACGCCGACCATCAGCCCGGCGGCGATCGCGCCGTACAGCGAGCCGAGCCCGCCGATCACGAGCACCACGAACGCGATCGCCATCATGTCGCCGCCCATCGTCGAGGTCGCTCCCATCAGCGGCAGCGCCAGGCCGCCCGCAAGGCCGGCAAGGCCCGCCCCCAGCATCATGCCGGCGATCAGCAGCAGATCGACATTGATGCCGAGCGACTGCGTCATCTCCGGCCGCTCGATGCCGGCCCTGACCCAGGCGCCGAACCGCGTCCGTTCGATCAGGAGCCACACCCCGCTAATTACCAGCGCCGAGCAAAGGCTCGCGAAGGCGATGTAGCGCGGCACCAGCGTGAAGCCGAGATCGATCGACCCGCGCAGCAGTTCGGGCGGCGAATAACTCAGGCCGATGGTACCCCAGCCGATCAGCAGCAGTTGCTCGATGACGAGCGCCGCGCCGAACAGCGTGATGAGCTGCGGCAGGTAGCCGCCGGCGCGCACGAAGCGTACCACGAGACGGTCGAGCACCAGCCCGGCCAGCGCCGCGCCTGCGAAGGCCACGAACAACCCGGCGGGAAACGGCAGGCCCGCGGACACCGCCGAATAGCAGAGATAGGCGCCCAGCGCATACAGCGCGCCATGCGCGAAGTTCGGGATGTTGAGCAGCCCCTTGATGATCGAAAGGCCGAACGCCATCAGCGCGTAGATCATCCCGATCGCGATGCCGTTCACAAGCTGGGCCGAAATGAGCCAGAGCATTCAGCCCTCCCTTGCGCCGATGCCGTTCGCGTCACAGCTCCGCCATTCCCTTGCACTGGTTCTGGTCGGCCGGCTGCTGCTTGTCGCCGAGCGCGACGATCTCGGCGAAATCGGCCGGCGATTTCATCTCGGCCGCCGACTTGCAGCGCACGACGAAATACGGGCGCACGAGCTGATGGGTCTTGGCGTCGATCGACATCCGCCCGAGCACGCCGTCCCACGACATGCCCTCGAGCGTGCGCACGACGTCGGCGACCTCCACGCTCTTGGCTTGCTCCATCGCCTTCAGCACGGTGCGGAACGCGTCATAGCCATAGGCCGACGAGTAGCCGGGCAGTGCGGAGAATTTCTTGCTGTAGCTCGCGACGAACGCCTTATTCGCCGGCGTGTCGATATCAGGATAGTAGTTCTGCCCAAGGATCATGCCAGTTCGCATCTCCGGCGCGAGCTCGGGGAGCTGATCGACCTCCAGCGTCCAGGGGCCGACCACGGCGATGCCACTGGCGCCAAAGCTTGCGAACTGTCGGATCGCCGTCACGGCATCCGCGCCCGCGGTGTTGAGCAGCAGGATGTCCGGTTTCGCCGCCACGACTTTGGTGAGGTACTGGGTATATTGCCGCTCACCGAACGGATGGTTGTCGTTGCCGACCAGCTCGAAGCCGAGCTCGGCCGCCACGATCTTGGTGTATTTGAGCAGCGCGTGACCGAACACATAGTCGGCGGTCAGCGTGTAGACCGTCTTCTTCTGCGGAAACGCCTTGCGGACGTACTCGAGGGTCGAGCGCACCGCCGTGTAGGGATGCGCCGACCATTGGAACGTGTAGCGGCCGCAGCGCGATCCGGTAAAATCCTCCGAACCGCCGGCCGCGAATTGCAGCAGCTTCTCGCGCTGCGCGACCTCGGACTCCGCAAGCCCGACCGCGCTGGAATAGGCGCCGATGAAATAGCGCATGCCCTCGCTGGTGGCGGCCTCCTGGACGCGACGAACGCCGGAGGCGGGTTTACCTTCGTCATCCCGCGTCAGCAGCTTGATCTCGTGGCCGGCGACCTTGCCGCCATGCATTTCGATCGCGAGGTTGGCGCCGCGCACGACGAGATCGCCGGCATAGGCGAAGGTCCCGGTGGTCGGCGTGATCACGCCCATCGTCACCGTGCCAGCCTTCTGGCTCCAGGCCAGGCGGGGTGCGCCCGCGGCCAGCGCCGCGGTCGACAGCATCAGATGTCGTCGCGTCATCGCAATCGGCATGACGTAGTTCCTTCCCTTGATCGTGTTGTTGCTTTTTGAGGTTGCTTCAACTCATGGCGCGGCGATGCCGGCTTCGAAGTCGCGCAACGCCGATCCCAGTTTCGCGAGCAGCTCGGTGACCTGCTCGGCACTGACGATGAGGGGCGGCGCCACGATGATCGCGTTGTTGAGCGGCGCGATGCCGGCCGGATACACCACGAGGCCGTGGTCGAGACAGGCCGCGACGAGCTTACCCGCCGCATTGAGCCCGGCATCGAACGGTCGCCGCGAGGCGCGGTCGCGCACCAGCTCGAAGCCCCACAACAGGCCGCGGCCGCGGACGTCGACCATGCAGGCGTGGCGCTGCGACAGTGCCGCGAGACCGTCACGCAACTCGGCGCCGCGCGCATTGACGTTGTCCAGCACGTCGTTGCGCTCGATGTAGTCGATCACGGAGGCGCAGATCGACGCGCTCAGCGGATTGGCGCTGAAGGTGTGGCCGAACGGCACGGAGCCGCTGCCCCGCGCGATCGCATCGACGATCCGCTGCCGCACCAGCACCGCGGCCATCGGCGTATATCCGGCGCTCATGCCCTTCGCCAGCAGCAGCAGATCGGGGACGATGCCTTCGTGCGCCGAGGCGAACCATGCCCCGGTGCGGCCGATGCCGGTGATGACCTCGTCGGCGATCAACAGGATGTCGTGCCGGTCGCAGATCTTGCGCAGCCTGCGGAAATAATCCGGCGGCGGCACCAGCACGCCGCCGGCGGCGCCGACGATCGGCTCGGCGATCACGGCTGCAACACTGTCAGCGCCGTGCGCGGCAATGGCGGTCTCCCAGGCATCGGCGCATTCGGTGGCGCAGCCATCCGGGTCCAGCCCGAACGGACAGCGATAACAATAGGCCGGTGGCACCGACGCGAAATCATGCAGCAGCGGACCGTAGTCCGGCCGGCGGCCGGCGTGGCCTGAGATCGACAGCGCCCCCATCGTCATGCCGTGATAGCTCGTGAGGCGGCCCAGGATCCTGGTCTTGTTCGGCTTCCCACGCTCCTTCCAGTAATGGATCGACATCCGGATCGCGTATTCGGACGCTTCCGATCCGCTGTTGACGAAGAACGCGCGGTCGAGATCGCCGGGCGCGAGCTGGCACAGCTTGCGCGCAAGCTCTTCCGCGGCGACGTTGCTGAACTGGTTGCGGAAGGTAAAAGCGACGGTCGCCGCCTGCGTCGCCATCTGGTCGGCGATCTCCTTCAGGCCATGGCCGAGATTGGCGGTCATCGCGCCGCTCGAGCCGTCGAAATAGCGGCGGCCCGCGGTGTCGAACAGATACGGCCCCTCGCCGCGATCGACGACCGGATAATTGGTCGACAGATTGGGCTTGAGCAGATAACTGCTCTCGGCTCGTGGGTTCGGCGTCATGTCGGCAGCCGCGGGAATCGCCATGCTCGTTCACACTCCAGGGCCGCGCCGGCGGAAGGACTTATTGTTCTTGCCATCTTGGGATCGAAGGCAAGGATATTTAAATACGCTACGTTGCGTATGTCAATAGGGATTCGAACATGTCTAAACGCACGCCTGCCCGCGCCGGCCGCCCGCGCGACGAGAATGTCCACCGCGCCATTCTCGACGCGGCGCGCGATCTCATCAGCGAGGCCGGCTATGTGGCGTTCTCGATCGAGGGTGTTGCCGCGCGCGCCGGCGTCGCCAAGCAGTCGATCTACCGGCGCTGGTCGTCGAAGGGCGCGCTGCTGGTCGATCTCTACATGGACGGGCTCGAGCTTCCCGGCTCATCCGCGTCACAGGGCTTCAAGGAGGATCTGCTGGCGCTGCTGTTGCAGACCACCAAGCGCGTTCAGGATCCGGCGTTCGCCAACATCCTCAAGAGCGTGATGGTCGAGGCGCAAGCCGATCCGGAGATGCGTGAGCTCGTGCTGCTGAAAATTATCGAACCACGACGAGAGGCTGCGCGCCACGTGATCGAAAGGGGAAAACAATCCGGAGAGCTTCCGGAAGACCTCGACGTCGAAATGATGCTCGACTTCGTGTTCGGCGCTGTCTGGTTCAATCTGCTGTTCGGCGCCAGTGGCCTGACAAACAGGTTTGCCCACCGTGCGGTCAAGACAATCGAACTGCTGATGACTGCGCGCTGAGGCAGTGTCGATGTACGCATCGCCGGCCGCCAACCTGTCAGACCGCCAGGCCATCCGGGTATGGACCGGGCTGCTCCAGGGGTTGAGGTTAATGCCCGACGGCCTGCGAAAGCCCGTTAGATGCACCGGATAGGCGCAACGGCCACCGCCACCCCTCGCCCTTTCCGTTCGATACCGTCGTCGTCATCAGTCCCCAGCGAATGAGACACGGTCGCTTTGTGCGAAAAGCGATGCTCTGGCCAAGCCGCTCTTTAACCTGAGCTGTCATCCGGCCAGCAACAGCAATATTGGCTCTGACGCAATCCTGGTGCAGCTCCGATTATTCTGCACCAACTGGTCTGGTTCGAAGCAGATCGATTTTGCCGCGGCCGTATAAAGTGATTGCGGCCCGAACGGCCGCTTCATCCTTGACGACTCCGTTGGCGAACGAGGCTATCGGATCATCAAGCACCGCGTGCAGACGTTCCATGGGACGCACCATTCTGTCGGTATGGACCTCCGCGAGCCATCCGTTGACTTGCACGGGCGTCGCCCGATCGCCTGGTATCCGCGCCACTCGTGTCAGGGAAGCCGACCAATTTCGGGACGGCCCTCTTCCTGGCCTCTCGCCGAGCTCTCACACGATACCATCAATGGTCATCCGCGCCATTCTATCCAGACGGCCTCAGGCGCCGAGATAAGCGCGCAGCAGATCCGGGTTGCCAAGCATATCAGCGGCGCTGCCTTCTCCAACAACCCGGCCTGTCTCGAAGACGTAGGCGCGGCTCGCCACGGAGAGGGCGGAATGCACATTCTGCTCGACGATCAGAATTGTAATGCCTTGTTGGCAAAGTTCCCGTAGTGCGCCCAGCACTTCCTGTGACATCAGCGGGCTGAGCCCTAGGCTTGGTTCATCGAGCAGCAAGAGTTTCGGCCCTGACATCAACGCACGCCCAATGGCCAGCATTTGCTGCTCGCCTCCCGACAGCAGACCCGCGAGCTGGGATAGCCTTTCGCGCAGCCGGGGAAAACGCTGCAGCACGCTCTCGAATCGCTGTTCGGCCAGAGACCGATCCGGGCAGCAATATGCGCCGAGGCTAAGGTTTTCGCGTACGCTCAGTTCGGGCCAGATATGCCGTTCCTCCGGCGAATGGGCGATGCCGTCGCGGACGATCAAATCCGGTCGGCGCTTCGCGATCGATTTTCCGCAATAGAGGATATCGCCCGATGCGGGAGCAAGCAGGCCGGAAATCGCGCGCAGAGCTGTGCTCTTGCCGGCGCCGTTGGCGCCGAGCAAGGCGACGATTTCACCCTCTCGTATCTGAAGATTGATCCCGTTCAGCGCGCGCAGCTTGCCGTAGCAGACCTCGAGATTGCGCAGTTCGAGAATATTCGTTTGAGCGTTCATGCGGCGGGCTTACCAAGATAGGCGGTGACGACATCAGGATTGGTCCTCACCTCGAGCGGCGTACCCGCCGCGATCTTGCGGCCGAAATCGAGGACGACGATGTGATCCGACACGGCCATCACCAGTGCCATGTTATGCTCCACCAGCAGCATGGCCTCGACATGCTCCTTCACCAACCCCTTCAGGACATCGCCGAGTCGATCCGCCTCGTGCGTGTTCAGCCCCGCGGCGGGCTCGTCGAGGATCAGCAGTCTCGGACCGGCGCCGAGAGCGACCGCCACTTCGAGCAGGCGAAGCTCGCCGCACGACAGCGAGTCCGCATCCGTGTTCATTCGGGCGCCGAGACCAACTGTCTCGATCAGCGCAGCCGCCTCATCACGAAGCTGACGTTCGCGCTGGACGCCGCCGGCGAAGAAGGTCCGCCACAGCGACCTCTCGCCGTGACGGTAGCGGTCGGTGAGCACGTTGCCGAACACGGTAAGCCCCCGCAGGACGTTCGTCTTCTGAAAGGTGCGAACGAGACCCCGCTGGGCGGCGGCATACGGCGGAAGTCCCGTGATGTCGTAGTCACAATAGCGCACGGATCCCGCACTGGGCTTGAAGAATCCCGTCACGAGATTGAGGCAAGTCGTCTTGCCGGCGCCGTTCGGTCCGATCAGGCTCATGATCTCGCCCTTCCGGATGGAAAAGCTCACATCGGAAAGTGCCTTCAATCCCCCGAATTGCTTGGACAGTCCGTTCACCTCAAGCATCGGCAGCGCCTCCCCGGTTCAGACCGGCCGGCTCAAGCGCCGGAGCCCGGCGATCCCGCTTCACGCCGCCCTTTGCGGACTCCGCCGGCCTTCGTTCGTAGCTCTCATGACGACGGCCGATGAACCCCATCAGGCCGCGCGGCAGGAAGATCACCACACCGACGACGATGAGACCGAAGATCGAGAAGCGCAGGTCCTTGAAGTCGCGCAGATATTCTTCGAGGAAGACGACGAGCACCGCGCCGACCACGGGACCGGCCAGCGTGCCCTTTCCGCCCGCGAGCACCATGATGATCATGGTGATCATGAAGGAGAACCCGAACACTTCGGGACCGACATAGGAGATGTAATGGGCATAGAAGCCGCCGGCGAGGCCGCCCACCGCCGCCGCGAGCACGAAGGTGATCAGGCCCAGATAGAACGGCCAGATCCCGATCGACTGCGCGACGAAGCGGTTCTCCCGCACCGCAACCGCCGCGCGCCCGATATTCGAATAGACGAAGCGATAGCTGACCAGGAGCGATGCGGCAGCGAGGACCAGGCCGGCATAATAGAACCAGAGCTTCTGCTGCACGCCGGATGCGCCGGCAATAGAAGGCGGCTTAGCAATGCCTGAAACACCCATCGGTCCGTTCGTCAGATCGATCCAGTTGTTTGCGACCAGCCGAAGCACCTCCGCGAAACAGAGCGTCACGATGACAAAGAACGGTCCACGCAGGCGCAGCGTCACCGCGCCGATCGCAAGCCCCGAGATCGCCGCAACGATACCGGCGAGCGGGATCGTGAAATAGATCGGCAGCCCGAGCCGGGCCGACAGCAGCGCAGCGCTGTAGGCTCCGATACCGAAAAACGCAGTGTGCCCAAGCGGAAACTCGCCGACATAGCCGACGATGAGATTCAGGCTAGTCGCAAGCATCACCGAGAACATGATCATGATCCCGATGTGCAGCGCGTATTCGTTATAGGCCGCGAGCGGTACGAGTGCGGCAAGCGCGACAGCGGCGAGCAGAAAATTGCGTTCGAACTTCATCACGCGCGCTCGGCTCTTCGGCTGAACAACCCATAAGGGCGTACCAGCAGGGTCACGATGACGAGCGCGAATCCGATCGCATCCACATATCCGGTCGACACGTACCCGCCCCACAGCGCTTCGGTCAGTCCAAGAATCAAGCCGCCCGCCACAGCGCCCGCAAAGCTGCCCATTCCACCCAGGATGACGACCACGAACGCCTTCAGGCTGATGATGCCACCGGTGCTCGCTTCCACGACATAGATAGAACCCAGCAGCATCCCGGCTGCGCCGGCCAATGTGGCGCCGAGCGCAAATGTGAAGCCATAGATGCGCGGGGTGCGGATACCGACCAGTTGCGCCGCCATCGGATCCTGGAACGTCGCGCGCATCGCGCGGCCGAGCGTCGTCTTCTGGATCAGGAGATTGGCCGCGGCGATCAGGACCGCACAGATCACGACGAGTAACAGCCGAGCCTGCGTGATGACCACGGGACCGAGAATGAGCGGCTTGCTTGCAAATGGCGAGGCAACGGTCACTGGCGTCGTGCCAACGATGAGGAGTGCCGTATTGGCAATGAAGATCGAGAGGCCGATCGTGAGCAAAATCGTGGGTTCCTCGCCCTGCCCGCGCACCCGCGCGATCAGGATCTGATCGATGAGGTAGCCGAGAATGCCAAGCACGATGACGACGACGACAAGCGCAAGAAAGTAATTCCAGCCGAACACTGCCGTGAGCGCCCAGCCGAATAGTCCGCCGATGACATAGAGTTCGCCATGCGCGAAGTTCACCACGCGCATCAGGCCGAACACCAGGGTCAGTCCCAGTGCCGACAGGGCGTAGAACGCCCCCAGGACCAGGCCATTGGCCACAAGCTGCAGAAAAAGGTCCATCGCGATCTATTGGCTCCGGATGTCACGAGGCGGAGGCCGCACCGGCACGGCCTCCGCCGTAGATGTCACTTTTCTACCGTGTTGCTTTCGACAACGACGGGAACGCCGTTCTCGAGCTGAACCAGCACTACCGTGAAGCCGGTGGCCTGCCCCTTCTCGTCGAAACGGAAGTGCCCGTTCGGGCCCTCGTAGTCCGTCTTGAGCAATGCCTCGCGGACCTTGTCGGGATCAGTCGACTGCGCGCGTGCAATCGCATCAACGACGATGTTGAGCGTGTTGTAGCCCGCCGCCGAATATTTGCCCGGCGCAGCCTTGTACTGGTCCTGATAGGCCTTCACGAATGCCTCGTTTTTCGGCGTCTTCATGGTCGATGCGTAAGGCACGGCTGCGTAGATGCCGTTCGCAGCCGGACCGGCGAGCTGCATGAAATCGGCCGTGGCCCATGAGCCGACGCCAAACACCTTGGTCGAAAGACCGAGCTCCGCCTTCTGCTTGACCAAGGTCGAGCCGTCCTGGGTCTCGGCAGCCACGAACGCACCGTCAGCACCCGACGCCTTCAGCTTGGTGAGCAGGGTGTAGTAGTCCGACGTGCCGTGCTCGAAATATTCCTTCAGCACGGTCGTCGCGCCGAGCGCGCTCATCTGCTTCTCGAACTCCTCGACGCCGCCGCGGCCGAAGTCGTCATTGACGCCGATGTAGGCCACCTTCTTGAGCTTGAGCTGATTGACGAGGATCCTGGCAAAGGACTTGGCGAGCAGCGCGTCCGTTTCGGTAGCGCGGAAGAACCAGGTATTTCCCTTTTCGGTAAGGTTCGCAGCTGACGAGACGCCGGTGACCAGTGGCACCTTGGCGCTCTGCGCGACCGGCATGATGGCCGCCGTCGCAGAGCTGCAGAACGCGCCGATGAGCGCCACAACCTTGTCACGCTGGGTCAGCTTCTCGGCCGCATTGACGGTGTTCGCCGGCTTGCACTGGCCGTCCTCGATCACCAGCTCGACCTTCTTGCCGAGCACGCCGCCCCTGGCGTTGATTTCGCCGAGCGCGAGCTTGATGCCGTTGACGTCGGCATCGATTGGTCGATTTTCGACGTTCTTTCGCTGTGCCTTCACGATTAGCCCCGTTGGCAAAAAGACCGCCACGCCTAGCAAGAGCCTGAACGATACACAGAAACGGGCAGTCTCCGTCTCACGACTGATCCGTTCCGGGCTTACGCCTTGGCGGCGTTCTGTGCAGCCTCGAATACATCGCGTGCGGACGTCGTACCCGCTACGTGCTCCGTATCCTCGGCTCCGAGGTCCATCCATCCCGCGTTCACGGCCTCAAACATTTCTTCGGCAGGTCCGGTGTGGCCCTTCGGGATGCCGAATTGTTCGAACGCTTCCGCCCACCCTGCACGCGGGACTGCAAAGGCTTTCACGTCGAGATTCAGGACCTCGCCCAATCCCTCCGCGACTTCATCCGCGCTGACCATCGAACCAAGCTCGACGACGCGCTGTCCTGACCAGGCTGGCCCGGTCAAAAGGGTTGCGACTTCCGCGCCGACGTCGTTCGTCGCGACCATGGTCGATTTCCGGTTTGTCGGATTGTAGTAGACTGGTAGCGTTCCGCCTTGGGCGACTTGCAAGCCGTAGAGGAAGTTTTCGAAGAAGCCGCCTGCGCGCACAAATACGATTGGGGATGTCAGGTTGCGAAAACCTTGCTCCAGAAGCGACAAGGCCGTGATCATCCCGAGCCCGCTGGTCCTGTTCGCACCCATCGACGAAAGCGCAACCACTCGCGGCGGCGCTGCCTTGGTTAGCGCCTCGACATAGTTCGCAATCACGCCTTTGGCTTCTTTGTAATCGGCCGAGGGGGCCCAGACAGCCGGCAACATGACAAACGCGCCTTCGACGCCTTTGAGCGCCCGTTCGATGGCTGCCGAATCATTCCAATCACCGTCAACCAATTCCACGCCCTGGTTCGCCCAGCTTGACGCCTTCTCGCGATTGCGGACGAGCGCGCGTACTTGCTTGCCGTGCGTCAACAGATGTTCTGCCGTTGCGCCGCCCACTTTTCCCGTGATTCCCATTACTAAAAACATGTGTTTTCTCCTGATCTTGAGGGACAGAGCACTGCGCGTGTTGGTTCAACGGATGAGCGGCAGAATGGCCCGGATACGGGGATCGCGCGCGTAGAGGCCGCCCCATGTCATCGCGCCCAGAAGCAGGGAAATGATTTCCGGCGGCGACCCCAACTCACCAATGCGGACATGGGCGCAGATGGCGCCTCCCAAAAAGCCAGTCACCAGGATCGCGCCGAGGACGGCGGTGGCCGGGATGGCGTAGAGGATGGCGCAGGCGAGTATTATCGGACCCACGACACGGGTCAGGTCCATCGCGAACCCGGTTTCCTGCAACATGCTCGCGATCTGTGCCGGCACGAAAAGCTGAATGGTGCCGTCTGCCACCAGAGCGATAACCACAAACGCGCTCGTTATCCGGCCGGCCCACAGGGCGCGATGCAAGTTCATAGTTTCAGGCACCTGATGCAGGTTCAGAGTTTCGGACATTCGTCATTCTCCGATGGCGGGAGCCCACTAATCGGAGCCTACTGTGTCTCTTGGATATGATAAACACCGGGGAAATGAACTCACTGTTCTCTCTACGGTGAACAATGCCGAGGCACGAACATGAAGAATCTCGAACCTATCCTCATTTTCATAACGGTAGCGGAAATGGGGAGCTTCACCCACGCAGCCGATAGCTTGGGCATTCAGAAGGGAAGAGCCTCGACGGCGGTTCGGAAGCTGGAAGAAGATGTCGGTGTCAGGCTCCTGCACCGAACGACGCGCAGCGTGCAATTGACGGAGGACGGACGCGCATTTCATGCGCGTGCCCGCGATCTGCTTGCTGAGGTCGATGACCTACACTCGATGTTCGCAGGCGATCGCGTGGCACTTCGCGGGCGTTTGCGGGTCGATCTTCCAACCGAGGTGGCGCGCGCAACGATCGTGCCGGCCTTGCCGGATTTCATGGCGACTCACCCCGAGTTGGAGCTGGAGGTGTCGAGTACGGATCGGCAAGTTGATCTGGTTCAAGAGGGGTTTGACTGCGTATTGCGACTTGGTCCCAGATCGTGTCCCTTGGCGTGGTGTAGCTGGGCGGGTGTCACCACGTTCGCCGGCATGGGCCGGATCGGTCAGCTGGCGATCGCCGGGAAGCTGACGGCGGGATCATCGCCTAAC
>NZ_LGHL01000060.1 GCF_001908205.1 Bradyrhizobium sp. NAS80.1 | reverse complement strand
TCGCTGCTTCATGTCCACACTCCATCTCTGCTAAAGGATTAGAGTGTTGCACCGACCGGTTGAGTCCACCCGTTGCAAGCGAACAGTCTCCTGAAAAAGCAGAGGCTAGCCGGCGCGATTTCGATCTTCCTTGTTCCCGCTCAAATACATCCGCGCGCAATCGGCTCAGATGGCGAGATGAGTCATTCGTCCGTTGCGTCGGGTCCATTGCCGACAATCCCACCGCTTCTCGCGCTCGCGATGCGTCCCTTGCCTCTGCTGCCACTGCAACTCGTTCTCGGTGGCTTCCTGGCGCGGATCCTGGCGCGCAACCCCGGCCTGCTCGACAGACTCGGAGAGCATCGCCGCGCGCGGTTCGGGATCAGACCGGTCGACCTGCCGTTCGCCTTCATTGTGGAGGCCGCACCGCCGCGGCTGTCGGTGGTGCGCGAACTGCCGCGGGGCCTCGATGCATATGTCTCCGCCTCGCTCGCGAACCTGCTTGCGCTGGTCGAGGGCAGGGTCGACGGCGATGCGCTGATGTTTTCGCGTACGCTCACGATCGAGGGCAACATCGAAGCCGTACTCGCTCTGCGCAATGCGATCGACGATGCGCAGCTCGATCTGGCCGAGGAACTGGCTTTGCTGCTCGGCCCGCTGGGCGAGCCGGCCAGACGTTCGTTCGAGCTCGTGCGGGACAGGCTGACCGGCTCCTCCCGTGCGCCGGAGGAGCCAAAATCATGGAGCTGATCTGTCCCGCCGGTACGCCGGCCGCGCTGAGGAGCGCCATCGATGCGGGTGCGGACGCCGTCTATTGCGGCTTCAATGACGAGACCAACGCACGCAATTTTCCAGGCCTGAACTTCAGCCGCGACGAGCTGCGCAAGGGAATTGCGTTCGCCCACAGCCGCGGGGCGCGCATCCTCGTCGCCATCAATACCTTTCCGCGCGCGTCGTCCGTCGCGCTCTGGCAGCGTGCCGTGGACGATGCCGTCGATGCCGGTGCCGACGCGCTGATCGTCGCCGATATCGGACTGATGGACTACGTCGCAAGGCGCCATCCGAACCAGCGCCTGCATGTCTCGGTGCAGGCCGCGGCCGCGAACCCCGATGCCATCGCCTTCTACGTCGAGACGTTCGGGGCGCGCCGTGTCGTGCTGCCGCGCGTGCTGAGCGTTTCGGAGATCGCCGAAATCACCCGCGAGGCAGGTTGCGAGACCGAGGTGTTCGTGTTCGGCGGCCTTTGCGTCATGGCCGAAGGGCGCTGCTCCCTGTCGTCCTATGCCACAGGAAAATCGCCGAATATGCAGGGCGTGTGCTCGCCGGCGAGCCACGTTGCCTATAAGGAGACTGCGCAAGGGACGACGTCGCGGCTCGGCGGCTTCACCATCAACCGCTTCGCGCCGCAGGAGGCCGCGGGCTATCCGACCCTGTGCAAGGGCCGCTTCTCGACCGAGCATGGTGACGGCTACATCTTCGAGGATCCCGTCAGCCTTGACGCCACGACATTGCTCGCAGGACTCCGAACCGCCGGCGTCGCCGCGCTGAAGATCGAGGGGCGTCAGCGCGGACGCGCCTATATCGAGAGCGTGGTCCGTCACTTCCGCCGCGCGCTCGATACTCTGGTAGATGGATGTGAAGCGGACGTCGGGAGCCTCAAGCCGTTCACCGAAGGCCAGGCCTCGACGGTCGGCGCCTATCGCAAGACATGCGGTGATCGGTTGCGGTCCGCCATGAATGAGAGAAGCCCTGATGCAACTTAGTCTCGGCCCAGTCCTCTACAATTGGGCGCCGGAACGTTGGCGCGATTTCTATTTCCGGATCGCCGACGAGGCGCCGGTCGATGTCGTGTCCGTGGGTGAGATCGTGTGCTCGAAACGGTCCCCGTTCTTTGCGGAACACCTGCCTGATGTGATCGAACGCCTCCAGCATGCCGGCAAGCAGGTTCTGCTGGGTTCGCTGATCCTGGTGTCGCTGCGGCGCGAGCGGCGTCAGACCGAGGAACTCTGCGCGGGTGAGGGCACATTGGTCGAGGTGAACGACCTGACCTGCCTCAAATCGATCAAGGGCCGGCCGCACGCCATCGGCCCCTTCGTCAACATCTACAACGAGACGAGCGCGGCGTTTCACGTCCAGCAAGGCGCTGCGCGCATCTGCCTGCCGCCTGAACTGCCGATCTCATCGGCAGCGGTGATCGCCGCAACGGTCCCCGAGGCCGTGATCGAAATGTTCGCCTTCGGCAGGGTGCCGCTGGCGATCTCCGCCCGTTGCTACCACGCGCGGCTTCACAAGCTCTCCAAGGACAATTGCCGTTTCGTCTGCGAACAGGATCCGGATGGACTCGCATTGAAGACGCTGGACCAGCAGGATTTCCTGACAATCAACGGCGTTCAGACCTTGTCGCATGCCTGCACAAATCTCATTGGCGAAATCGATGCGCTGCGCAAGGCCGGCATCGGCTCGCTGCGCCTGTCGCCGCAGGATTGCGACATGGTCGAAGTCGCGAAAACCTTTCGCGACGTGCTCGACGGGCGCAGGTCGGCCGAAGGCGCAAGCGGCCGCCTGTCCGAGCTTTACCCGGGCGCCGCCTTTGCCAATGGCTTTGTTCGAGGCCAGCCCGGCTTTTCCTTCGCGTGAGCTTAGCCCGGCGCGGATCCAGCCGGACTACGGCGTGTACTCGCAAATTCGCCACGACCGCATTGGCCCCAATAGCGGCCAAAGAGCGGATATCGATCCATGTCGGCGATGGGCCAATAGGGTGCATGACCATGACCATCGATCACTTGCAACCCGTGTCAGGTTTGTGGGTGGCCTCGGGCACCCGCGAATCTATTCTCTAACGAAGATATGAGACTTTATCTTCCACTGTCCGTCGGGTTGGCGCTCAAGGAGTCTCACAGTGCTCCCGGAGATTGGCGTCGCCTTCTCATTCACCACTAACGTGGCCGTGAAATGGGAGGCCGTATAGGCGTAGTTCCCGGAGGGCAACACATCGACCAGCTCAACCTTGTGATCTCTGACGCTTCTTCCCCGCCCGGCAAAAAAATCACGGATTGCCAAAGGGCCGGTGACGGGCTGCGCACCGGGCGGCATCAATCTGCCGTCAGCCGTATACAACGGTAATAGGGCATCGAAGTCTGCGTTGTTGATGGCGGCATCCCATTTGGCAGCCACCGAGGTAATTTCGTCGGCAAGTGGGTCTGCCCCGGCGTGAGCGACGCAAGTACAAGTAAAGATCAACAGCAGAGCGTATGACAGAAGAGAAGGGCGGCTCATCTTTGCCTCCTTTAGCTGAGATGCTCAGCGCATGAGCGCATTCGCAGACGCTACTGCGGGGGGGAAGCAGGGCCACTAGTCCAAAAAGTGGACTGGAGAGGGTGTCGTTAGCTGGCTAAGACTTGACCTGCGGCCGCAGGCGCCTCATTCGCATATTTGCTGCGTGGGAACCAAGCGCACATGCTGTTCACTAGATGCCTAGGACCGTCGATCTCGATTTTGCCGAGCTCACACGCCCGTGGCAGCGGCATCTCGTCTACGAAAATCTGCACAAGCGTCAGCAGACTCGCATAGAGGCAAATATCGACCTTGAAGCCGGGGTCATCCCAGCAGAGATCGGCCTCTTCCTTCTTAACAACGAACCACCAGCGTTTCGGCCGAGCGTCCGCAATCTCGATGTAGAGCACGAAGTCGCATGGAACGTGCTTTAGATCGAACGAACGGCGCATATTCCACATGAGACGACCCGCGTGGAGTTCGTTGGGTGTGAGTTGGCTGCGCGCCCACCTGTGGCCCCAATAGCCCAATGCATCGATAATTGGCCAAGCTTCCTCGGCAGCTTGGGTTGGATGGTACTCCCAATGCCCATTGTCGCCTGATTGGCGTGCGACTAGCCCCGCTTCTTCTAACGTGTGCAGACGCTTGGAGAGGAGGGTCGGCGACATCTGCGGGATGCCGCGGCGAAGCTGGTTGAAGTGGCGGGACCCTAGCAACAGCTCGCGGAGCACGAGCAGGGTCCACCGCTCCGTGAGAATTTCCGCAGCTTTGGCTACGGGGCAAAATGATCCATAGCCTTTCATGACGAGAACTTTAGCATCACCAGGGCCACCAAGGTAGTCCAGTTTCTGGACTACATCTCCAGGCGGCAGCTGGACAGCGTCGATTCAGTTGGTCCGGTTCGAGTCAAAACCGCCAATTCCCTGATCAAGCATAAGATTTCTGCATAACCTCAAAAGCCGACATCTGCGCCTACACGCGCTAGCTCACGAGATATTTTTTGACCGCCGCTTCATCCCACGCGATGCCGTTGCCGGGCTCTTCGTTCGGCAGCGCAAAACCGTCCTTGATCTTCAACCGCGTGGCCAGCACCGCGTCGGCCCAGTCGACATATTCCAGCCAATGCGCGGTCGGCGTCACGCACAACAGGTGCGCGCTGACCTCCGAGAACAGGTGCGTCGACATCTCGATGCCGGCGGCGTGCGCGAGCGAGGCGGCACGGAGCCAGCCGGTGACACCGCCGATGCGTTGCGCGTCGGGCATCACGTAGTCGCAGGCCTCAGAGGAGAGCGCCGTCTGCATCGAGAACGCGCTGTCAAAATTCTCGCCGATCTGGACTGGCGTATGCAGCGCATCCGCGATGCGGGCGCAGCCGGCGTAGTCGTCGTGGCGGATCGGTTCCTCGATCCAGGTCAGGCCCTCGTCGTCGAGCATCTCGCCGCGGCGGATGGCCTCAGTCACCGTCAGCGCCTGGTTGTAGTCGCACATCAGCGTGACCTGATCGCCGACCGCCTTTCGCACCGCGCGCACGACGGCGAGATCCTCGCGCGCATCGGGCCGGCCGACACGAATCTTTGCCGCCTGAAAGCCCTCGGCCAGCAGCTTGTGCGCCTCGTCGACCGCGGCGCCCACCGGCATGATGCCGAGCCCCTTCGAATTGTAGGCCTTGACCGGTTTCGGCGCGCCGCCAAGCAGCCGCGCGAGCGGCAGGCCTTTGCTACGCGCCAGTGCGTCCCACGCCGCCATGTCGATGCCGGATTGCGCCAATCGTTGCAGGCCGGCGAGCCCAAGCAGCGTGAAGCGCTGGGTCAGCTTGCACTCGATCTCGAACGGCAGCAACTCGTCGCCGGCGAGCAGGTCTGACATTTCCGTGACCATCGCGGTCAGCGGCTTCAGGGCCGAAGGCGTGATCGAGAACAGATAGGCATGCCCGACCGCGCCCTGGTCGGTCTCGCAGTCGATCAGCACCAGCGGCGCCCTGGCGACCGCTCCGGTCGAGGTCTGCAGCGGCAGGTTCATCGGCACGATCACGGGGCGCGCATTGAAGCGCTTGATGCGGATGGTCTCGGTCATTTCAAGGTCTCCCGGCGGAGTGAATGCAGGTTAATGTCGATCTTAAACGTTCGTCATGAAACGAAAAGAAAAGACGCCTGCCGCGAGCGCCATAAAATGGGGTTGCGCTGGCCCGTGTTTATTGGCTCTGTGCCGCCGCATGCTTTGCCGCAGATCCCAAAGATTTGTGGCAAAATCGCACACAACGGAGCCACAGGGTGAAACAAGAGATCTCCGAAGAACAGCGCAAGAGCGGCATCCTGACGGGGGCCGTGATCGCCTTCCTCCTGCTCGCTCTGCCGCTCGCGGTGTGGCTGGACCTGACCGAGCTCAGCAAGACCGCGCTGCGCCGGCAGGCCGCCGATCTTAACTCGGTCATCACCAGTGTGCGCAGCTACTATGCTTCCAATGTCGTCGGGCGCGTGCTCGCCAACCCGGATGGTACGACGAAGGTCGTGCACAACTACGAATCCGTTCCCGGCGCGATCCCGATCCCGGCGACGCTGTCGCTCGAGCTCGGCCGGGTGATCGGCGCGCAGCAGGAGAACATCACCTACCGCTTCGTCTCGGACTTCCCATTCCAGAATCGCGCCCCCCCACCAGCTCGACAAGTTCGAGAAGGACGCGCTCGATGCGCTTCGCAAGGATCCTGACAAGAAGATCGTCGAGACCGAGACCTCGCTCTTCAACGACAAGGTCCGCCTGGTCGCGCCCGTCACGATGGGCCCGGCCTGCGTGAGCTGCCACAACAGCCACCCCGAGAGCCCGAAGAAGGACTGGAAGGTCGGCGATGTCAGAGGCATCCAGGAGGTGATCATCGCGCAGCCGATCGCGGCCAACATCTTCTCGTTCAAGTTCCTGCTCGCCTATTTCGTCATCGCCGCTGGAAGCGGCCTGGCGTTCCTCGCACAGCAACGCCGCCAGGCCTGGCGCATCAAGAACATGAACAAGGAGCTCGAGTCGGCCAACGACTTCCTCGCCTCGCTCTCGATGAAGATCTCGCGCTACATCCCGCCGCAGGTCTACAAGAGCATCTTCTCCGGCCAGAAGGACGTCACCATCCATACCGAGCGCAAGAAGCTCACTATCTTCTTCTCCGACATCCAGAATTTTACCGCGACCGCCGAGCGGCTCCAGCCGGAGCTTCTGACCCAGCTCCTCAACGAATATTTCACCGAGATGTCGGCGATCGCGCACGAGTATGGCGGCACCATCGACAAGTTTATCGGCGACGCCATGCTGATCTTCTTCGGCGATCCCGAGACCAGGGGCGACCGCGCCGACGCACAGGCCTGCCTCCAGATGGCCTGGCGCATGCAGCACCGTCTCACCGAGCTCAATGCGAAGTGGCGGGCCTCCGGCATCGAGCAGCCGTTCCGCTCGCGCATGGGCATCAATTCCGGCTATTGCAATGTCGGCAATTTCGGCAGCAGCGACCGCATGGACTACACAATCATCGGTGCCGAGGCGAACCTCGCCGCGCGCCTGCAATCGATCGCCGAGCCCGGCGGCATCGTGCTGAGCTACGAGACGTTCGCACTCGTTAGCGACATCGTGCGGGCGCACGCGCTGCCCGCGATCACGATGAAGGGCATCAGCCGCGAGGTCATTCCCTATTCGGTCGACGCGCTCAACGAAGCCTCTGCTGAAAAGAGCGGAATCATCACCGAGCGCGCTCCCGGCCTCGAGCTCTATCTCGACCCGGCGATAGTGAAATCCGGCGATGCGGCGCGGGTGCGCTCGCTGCTGGAAAGCGCACTGGCCTCGCTGAGGCCTGCGTAATGACTTGCGGTCGTGTGTTGCGCTCTTTCCAATCGAGAGAGAGTTCCGTGTGGCACCCCTCTCCCTAACCCTCCCCCACAAGGGGGGGGAGGGAACGCACCGTTGTTGTGGCGGCGACGTTCCAAATTTTTCGCTGAGGTGACGAGAGCACATCGTCGCGGCGGGCCCCGCCCTGCTCCCTCCCCCCTTGTGGGGGAGGGCAGGGGAGGGGGGTAGCCCAGCAAAAGGTGTGCGTATGATCGTTGTCTGGCTCAAGCCGGCGTGAGGCGGCTTATCGCTTCGCGCCTTCGGTGAATGCGGTTTCGATCACCTCGCCGAATGGCTGCCAGGAACGGCCGTCAAACTGGACGAGCCGCATCTGCTTGATCGGCAGATAGCTGTCGGGCGAGGTGTTCATCTTGATGCTGGGCAACGCAACGGAGGGTTTATAGTCCCTGAGCGACGCCGCCTGACGCATGATGTTGTCGCGCGAGAAGTCGTCGCCGCATTGCTTCAGCACCTGCGTCAGTGCCTCGGCCGCGGCGTAGCCGTAAAGCGCAGCACTGTTGTTCGCGCTTTCGACTTGATAGAACTTGTCCATGAAGGCGAACCAGTTCTTCATGGCAGGATCGTCCTTCCAGGCGGGATCGCTCGGGTCCTTCAGGAAGGCCGCCGAGACCACGCCGGACGAATTCTCGAGGCCAGCAGGCGCCATCGCATTGGCGATCGAGGCGGAGGCATCGTTCACGATGAAAACCGGGTGCCAATTGAGTGACGCCGCCAGCTTGATCACCTTGGATGCCGTCGACGGCACGCCGAGAAAGACGAAAATATCTGCGTCCGCGCGCTTGAGGACCGCGACGTGCCCTTCGAGATGCTCATCGCCAATGTCGAAGGCGATGTCGACGAGGATCTGACGGTTCAGGTCGCCAAGACCTTCCTGAATGCCCTTGTAGAGCGTGCGTCCGAACTGGTCGTTCTGCCAGAGCACGACGATCTTCTTCCGTGGGTAATAGGCCTGGATGTAGTTGGCGTAGATGCGCCCCTCCGACCGGAACGGCGGCTGCCAGCCCATGGTCCAGGGAAACGCCCTGGCCTGGCTCAGCTCCTCGTCGCCGGAGGCGACGAATAGCTGCGGGATCTTCTTCTCGTTCAGATACCAGCGCGTGGCGAGATTGCCAGGCGTGCCGAACGACCCGAACATCAGCTGGACGTCGTCCTTCTCGACCAGGTTGCGGGTCAGCTCCATCGCGGCCGCCGGATCGGAATTGTCGTCGCGCGTGATGAAGCGGATCTTGCGGCCGCTGATTCCTCCACGCGCGTTGATCATGTCGAAATAGGCGGCCTCCGCCTGACCGATGGCGCCGAATTCCGAGAGCGGTCCTGAATACGGCATGACATTGCCGATGCGGATTTCCTGGTCGTTTGCCGGTTGTTCGGCGCGTTGCTGCGACATCGCGCCAAGCGATGTCAAGGCGATCATCGCAACGAACAGCATCCTGCCGATGACGCGCATATTCGCCACCTTGTCGTTGGCCCCTCATCGAGGTCGACCCAATCCGCACCAAGGCCGGTTGATCTAGGTCAAGCGTTTGTCATTCCTGTGACTTGGCTGCGCGCTTCAAAACAGCGCATCTGTTAGTCCGAACGAAAAGGCAGGCGTGCTGACGCGCCGTTACGGCAGTCCGCGAGCGTAGCGCGTCTCTGATTGAGAGAGTCCCCGTGTGACACCCCTCTCCCTAACCCTCCCCCGCAAGGGGGAGGGAACGCACCATTGTCCTAGTGAGTGCGCTTTGACCAATTCGCGCCGTGACGATGAGCGCACAGCGCAGCCAAGCGCGCCGCTGTGCTCCCTCCCCCCTTGCGGGGGAGGGCGGGGGGAGAGGGGTGGCCCAGCAAAAGCTCGAAATAATAAGCGCTGCCCGCGCCGTTACGGCAATCCCCGCGCCTCGAGCTGGTGCACCAGCAGCAGTGTCGGCTCGGCGAGACTGTCGCCGGAGCCGTCGAGGCCGAAGGCAGCGGCAATGCCATCGCGGTTGCGCAGGAGCGAGGCGCGCGGGCAATGGCCGGCGCCGCAGAGCGTCTTCTTCAGGGTCTCGCCCTGGGCGACGCCAGCGGGATCGTCCGTGGCCCATGCCAGCACGATCGGAACGTCCACGTTGAGGATACCCGGGAAAGCCGACCGCTTGTCATACTGACTGGCGTCAGCGCCGAGATAGGCCTTCACGCTATCGCTCGCGTCCTTGCCGGCGCGATAGATACCCGAGATCAGCACGACGCCCGCGACGTCTGCCTGTTCGGTCTGGAGCTCGGGATGCGCGAGCAGGGTGGCGACGTGAAAGGCGCCGGCGCCGTAACCCACCGCGACGATCTCGCGGGCGTCGCCGTTGAACAGGTCGATATTGCCATGAATCCAGGACAGCGCTGCCGCGACGTCGGTCGCACCGACCGGCCAGACCGCCGACGGCGCGAGGCGATAGTTGACCCGCACCCCGATCATGTCGTTGCGCGCGGCAAAACACATGGCCTGATCCTGGATCTGGCGTGCCAGGTCCGGCGCGCCGCGATCGCCAGTGAAAGTGTCGCCCGCCACGAACAGCAGCACCGGCCGCGGCGTATCCGCCTTGGTTGCGCTGGTGGCGACGTCGAGCACATTGGCCTCGCTCTCGCCGTAGCGCAGGCCGCGCGAGAAGGTGACCTGCTCGCACAGCCGTGCGGTGCCGCCGGCGGTCGTGTCGGAATCGGTGAGGCCCGTCAGGACAAGGTCGGACGGTGCGGTCAGCCGTGCCGGCAGCGGACCATGTGCGGAGGCTGTCGTGATGCTCAGAAAAAGGAAAAATGCGAGATAATTCTTCATGTTTGTGTCGGCCCTGCCCGCCTCATATTGGCTTGCTCGTTGGGCCCGTCTTTTCAATTTGCCTTATTAGTTGGCTGGTCTTGAGGCGATTTCACGGCGCCTTCGGCCGGTTCTCCAAGTACGGCTCAATAGGTACGGCTCAATTCCCCGGCTGGAACGTGCACTCCGCCCCGCTGCCGTCCTTCCGCCTGATGGCGTTGGGGTCGATCGTGCAGCTCAGCTTGCTCAGGCTCTCGAAATTCGATCCCGCTGCGCCATCGGATGGGACGTCGGCCAGCGCTTCGGTTGCGAAGATCTCGTTGGCCGTAGAGCCGTTCACGGTCCTGACCTTCTTGCCGAAGGTGACCTCGCAGTTGCGTGTGGTGATGTCGACATTGCCGGCGCGGCAGACAATCCTGTCAGCGGTCACCACAATCGGCTTCTTGTAGGGAATGTCACTATTGGCGGCGAACAGCATCGCCACCGCCTTCTTCTCGGCGCTCGACAGGTCCGGCGACAGCGGCGCGATCACACCCGCGAGCGCCAGCGCCGTTGAGCCCAGGACTTTTGCGGGCGTTGCGGCGAAGGCACCGGCAATGTTGGAGGCGGTTGCGACAACGAGGGCGGAGACGCGGATCAATCCAGCGGGTTTCATCCCTGTCTCCCTGCCTCAAGTCTCAGGCCGCCTTCTTCTCGGTAAGCGCAATCGGCGCGCGATCCGCACCGCCGCGCTTCGCCTTGCCGTCGGCCATGCTTCCCGCCTGCCGTGAACGGCGTGCATCCAGTCTAGCATGCAATCAGATTTGGAAGGCAAGGCGCCAATCGCGCGGTGGTTGCGCGGGGCGGCGGTTTTGCACCGATGTGTCAAACGGTTGTCGCATGCGACCGAGTCTCATGCGGGCAAGACGCTTCTACTTTGCATGGGGTTGTTTTCGCAGTTTTTGTCGGAGCGGCCTGTCACGTCCGCTCCTGCTCGACGGACGCCTCGATCCTCGCGTTTCCGTGATGGAACCTTATGGCGGCCCAAGCGACTTACATATGACGCGGGGAGAAACGTGCGAGGCTGTCATGGCAGAGAAGCATACCGCAGACCCGGCAGAGATCATGCGGGCGAACGGTCATCCTGAGCTGGAATATGCCGCGGGCTGGACCATCGCCGGCCTCGTCACCATCGGCACCATCGTCGCAGTCTGGGTATTTGCGATCTAGGCCACCGGAAACTGGAGCTCGAACGCCGCGCCCGCGTCGGTCGGCTTGAGCCTGATCGAGCCGCCATGGCTCGCCATCACCGCACGCGCGATCGCGAGCCCCATCCCGGTCCCGCCCTGGTCGCGCCGGGTGGTGAAGAACGCGTCAAAGATCCTGTCGCGGTTCGGCGCCGAGATCGGCTCGCCATCATTGCTGACCGTCAGAAGCAAGGTCGTGCGCTCGTCGACCGCCTCCAGCGTGATCATCCTCGCCTTGTGCCGCATCGCGTTATCGGCGAGATGCGACAGCACGATCAGCGCCTTCTCGCCGGACATGCCGATCATCCGGTCGAGGCTTCCGCTGGCCGAGATTGAGCTTGCCGGAAACCGGCTCCTGAGGTCGGCGATCACGGGTGCAAGCTCGGTGCGCTCGTTCTGCGGCAGGCTTTCGGCGCGGGCCAGTTCGCGCAGCCGCTGCGCCATCGCTTCCAGCCGCTGTGTGTCCGACAGGATGTTCGCGATGAACGTCTTCTGCTCCGCCGGCGTCAGGCTGTCGGCCTTGCCGTGAAGCGAATCCTGCAGCAGCTCGGCCGCGCCCTTGATCGAGGTCAGTGGCGATTTCAGCTCGTGGGTAAGGTGGGCCGAGAAGGTCGCGATATAGTCGGAGCGCCGCGCCAGCTGCTCGGCCATGCCGAGGAAGCTGTACGAGAGCTGGGCGAACTCCCGCGTGCCGTAGTGACGGAGCGGCTGGAACGCCTCGCGGTCGCCGCGGCCGATCCGTGCGGCGCGATCGATCAACTCGCGCATCGGCAGCGTGATGGTGCGCGAGAATACGAGCCCGATCGCGATCGTGCCGAGGATCACGGCGAGTCCCGCCAGCACGAACTTAGCCCGCTCCTGGTAGAGATGGTCAAAGATGTTGCTCGGTGTCCGCGTCGTGTAGATCACGCCGGCGACGCGGTTGTTGACGATGACGGGCATTGCCGAGAACACGTGGACGCCGCGGCCGCGGCTGAAGGAATAGATCGGCGGCGGCGGCTTGTCCGGCACGCGGTTGCGCAAGGTGGCGCGGTATTGCCCATGCAGCGCGTCCGCGACCTCCTCGATATGGGCGAGCGATTGCCCGACCTCCTGTCGTCCGGCGATCACCACGCCTTGCGGATCGAGGATCCGAAATCCCGCCAGCGTAACCTTCTGGGTCTCGCGGATGATCGGTGCCAGCTTGGCGCCGATCTCGACATAGGCCTGCTGCGCCGGCCGGGGCGCGGCCTGCGCATCCGGCCGCCGCCGCAACAGGTCGTTGGCAGTAAGGTCAAGCGCAGGCCGGATCGGCGTGAACTGGTCGCCGGGATCGGGAAGCACACCGGGCGGCACCTCGGGACCGAGCGTCAGGCCGCTGTCGAGCCTTGCTGCGACCTCCTGCGCATAGATAGTCGCAAGCACGCGGCTCTGTGCGATCAGCTCGGCCTGGGTCTGGCGGATGAGCTGGTTGTCGTAAAGGCGGAAGAAGAACAGGCCGACCAGCGGCAGCACGGCGACGGTCGCCAGAACCGCGAAGATCACGAGCCCGAGCGACGGTCGCCATTTGTCCGGGGCCGCGCTCATGCCTCTTTCTCGCAGCGGCCGAGCTTGAAGCCGACGCCGTGGATGGTCTCGATGACGTTGTCGCAATTCTGCGCCGCGAGCTTGGCGCGGATGTTGCGGATATGGCTGTCGATGGTGCGGTCGGAGACCTGGATGTTGAGTTGATAGGCCGCCCGCATCAGCTGCTCGCGGTTGAAGACCGAAGTCGGCCGGGTCAGGAACGCGCGCAGGATGCCGAATTCGATTGCGGTCAGCTTCAGCGGCGTTCCTGCGAAGGACGCCGCGTGCTGCTCTGGGTCGATGAGGAGGCCGCCTTGAGCTAGCGCGGTGGGACCAGCCTTGATCTCGCCATTGCGCGGGCTGAGGCGGCGCAGGATCACATTGACCCGCGCCACCAGCTCGCGCGGGCTGAACGGTTTGGTCACGTAGTCGTCGCCGCCGATTTCGAGGCCCAGCACGCGGTCGATCTCCTCGTCGCGCGCCGACAGGAACAGGATCGGTACGTCGGAGCTCTTGCGCACCTTGCGGCAGACGTCGAGGCCATCGAACTCGGGCATGCCGATGTCGAGCACGATCAGGTCGGGCTTGTCGGCGGCGAAGCGGCTCAGCGCCTCCTTGCCGTCGCGCGCCTCGATCACGTCCATGCCGGCCTTCTTCAGGGCGACGCGAATGACCTCGCGGATGTGGCCTTCGTCGTCGGCGATGAGAATGCGATGCGCCAAGAAACTCTCCGCTCAACCGGCCGGCTGATTACTGGACTGGCTCTTCGCTTGCGCGTCGAGCCTGCGTTGCAGCCGCCAGCTCCGAAACCCCCAAGCGCGCCAAGCCATGTCCAGGCGTTGGGTTTCTACAAGCCGGTCTCGGCGTCCGGCAAGACAGTAATCGCCGCCGCGAAGCGAGATGACCTTGTCGAGTGCAGGCAGCGCCTGCGGCCCAAGTGTGAGGAGGTAGTTGGCATCGATCTTCACGCCCTTGCCCGCCATTTCGCTGCTGTGGGTCAGATTGTAGTCGGCAATGAACGCATCGAAGTTCACCAGCGAAACACTGTACAGCACGACCGTTAACGCGATCAAATTCGCGCTGACGAGCCAGCGGTTGGAACGGTTCAGCGCGATACGGGCCACGATCAGGATCAACCCCAGCGCCACCAGCCCCATCCAGATAAAGGCCGCGATGCGCCAGTAGGTCAGCATGTAGATGTCGACGTAGAGGTCGAGGCGGAGGATGGAGGAGGCGACGAGCAGGACATTCTGCCCCACCCAGAGATAGACCAGCGGGCGGATCACTTTCGACTTCTCCGCCGGCCCGCCCGGGCGCATCGCGGCCAGCACGAAGGCAGCGGCGAGCAACGCGGTCGCGATCAGCGGATAGGCGCCGCGATGGGCGTAGGCCGCATAGGTCATGCTGGCCGGCAACGCCACATGACCCCAGAGATAGATCGCGTCGAGGATGGACTGCGCCGCGAACAGCAGATTGAACAGGATCAGCGCGCGCAGAATGGTGGAGGGTCCAAGGAATTCGGCCGAGACGAACGGCGCCAGCGGCTCCGGCTCGGCGGTATCGGCGACCACCGGGGCGGCAACCTTCCTGCGCCGCCAACGCACATGGATGAACGGCCAGACCAACGCCAGCATCATGGCCCAGAACAGCACGCGCGGGATGCTGACATATTCGAGGATGATTTTGGGATTGAGCAGAGATACCCATTGCTCGATCACCGGATTGGCCGCGGCGAACAGGGCGACGAAGACGATGCCGAGTGTTGCCGGCAGCAGCCAGAGTGCAATGCCGCGGGTGAACGCCGAGATGTTGAAGACCTGGAGCGCCTCGGGGAAGAACCTGAAGGGACCGAACAGGAAGAAGTTGCGCAGCGCGCGGGCGCGCTCGGCGAGCCGGGTCATCTCGGGATTGGTCGCGAACAGAAGCGCGATGGCCAGCGCCACGGTGAGGATCAGGAACGACAGCGTGTTGAGCTCCTCGACGACCGGCATGAGACCGGCGACGAAAATAGCCGTGGCGATCATGGCGCGCCGCAGATCCAGTGCCGAATGATTCAGCAGCACCGACACGCAAGCAGTCGCGATCGCAAAGAGCGTAAGGGATATCCCGATCCGCTCGCCATAGAACAGCCAGTCGGCGAGCGCGGCCAGCGCCAGCGCGAGGCCGAGCTTGGCCGGAATTGAGGAGTGCCTGATCGGTTGGGAGTCCGCTGCTATCGTGGAAGCCAGGCTCGTCATGTCCGAAAGACCTTTCGTGATGGGTAGCATCACGAAGTCTGAACGGTGCTTGTGCAGAAGGCGGGACCTTCGTCTGCACGGTTTCAGGAGTCTTTTGCAGTTTTCGTGCAGGCGCGCTTTTGCCTCTCGCGCGGGGCAAATCGGCTTGATAGGTGCGAAGCATTCGCCACTCCTCGCACGTTACGCATCATGCAATTCCTCCGTCGCATCGGCCTTATCCTGCTCTGGCTCGCCGCGCCCGTTGTTCATTCGCCGCCGCGAACAAGAACGATGCCTACCTGGTCCCGCTGCGCGGCGCCGGAAACATCACGCTTGTCATCACAAGCATCGTGATCGTCATCATCCTGCTCCGCGGCGAGCGGTGGCGCAGCGTCGCGGGCAAGCTGCTTGTCATGCTCTGGTGCCTGCCGCCGCTGTTGATGTTGGCCGCGCATCTGAGATTCGAATTGCGTAAGCACGACGTTCTCAGCGCGAGCGCCTCTGAAGCGCGCCAGCTCGGGCCTCACTTCATGGTCGGCTATTCGTCCTTTCCCGAGGTCGCGCGTCTCGCCGAGCAGGGATTGATCGGCGGCGTCTACGTCACGCGGCACAACATCCGGGGCCGGACGGTCGAGGCACTCCGGGCCGAGCTCGCAGCGCTGCAGGACAAGCGGCGCGCAGCTAGCCTGCTGCCGCTGGTCATCGCCGCGGACCAGGAGGGCGGTATCGTCGGGCATCTTGCGCCGCCGCTGACAAAGGTGCCGGCGCTTGCGACCCTCGCAGGGCTCGCCCCCGACGACCAGCAGAGCAAAGCGGAGGAGTTCGGCCGCATCCACGGGCGCGAGCTCGCCGGTCTCGGCGTCAATCTCAACCTCGCGCCGGTGCTCGACCTCAAGCCGCCAGTCCGCCGCAACCGCCTCGACTTCCACACGCTGATCGGCCAGCGCGCGATTGCCAGCGACCCTGCCGTCGTCGGCACCATCGCAAGCGCCTATGTCCGCGGGCTGGAAGAATCCGGCGTCGGCGCGACGCTCAAGCATTTTCCCGGCATCGGCCGCGTGCGCACCGACACGCATCATTTCAGCGCTAATCTCGACACGCCGGTTAGGGAGTTGGAAGCAACCGACTGGCTCCCGTTCCGCGAGGTGCTGTCGCATTCACAAAGCGCGCTCATGGTCGGCCATATCACGCTCACGGCCGTCGATCCCGATCGCGCCGCTTCGCGCTCGAAGCGCGTCGTCGGCGGGATCATTCGCGACAAATGGGGTTACCAAGGCGTCGTGATGACCGACGACCTCGTGATGGGCGCGATCTACCAGCACGACGTCTGCAAGGCGGTGGTCGAGGCCATCAACGCTGGCGTCGATCTGCTGCTGGTCGCCTATGACGGCGCGCAGTTCTACAGGATTTTTGCCTGCGCGCTGGAAGGATTGCGGCAGGGCGAGCTCGACGCGGCAATGCTGCGTGCGAGTGAGGCGCGCCTGGAGCGGCGCTTTCCGACCGCGCAGGCGCGAGCCGCCTCAAGCCTCATGCGTGTCGTCGATAAGGACCAGCCCTTCGCAAATTGACGATAGTTCGGACGCGAACAACGCGACTCATCTCGTCGTGCTGTCGTCCGATCCGGTCGATATCCCAGCGTTCGCGGTTCCCGTGACAACGGCCAATCCTGTTTCGACCCCGAAGCCGTGCATGTCGAGGAAGTGACGTGATTGTCGAGGTCTGTCGGCATTGCCGATTGTGATTTGAACGCAGGTGCGATATGGCTCTCGCGCTTTCAGAGGCGGAGACGAGCTTTGTCGAAACAATCCCTGCGTGAAGAGGCCGAGCGCCTGATCCGCGAATCGATGGAGAAGAAGACCATCGTCGTGAAGCAGGGCACGACCCGTATCGAGGCCGTCTGCGGCAAGTGCGGCACGCCGAACCGGGTCCAGGCCGAAAAGGGCCAGAACCGCGTCAAGTTCGCTTGCAAGCAGTGCGGGCACCAGCAAGAGACGCTGTAGGCATCTTAACCTCTCCCCGCCCTTCTGCGGGGAGAGGTCGGATCGCCCCCGGCGATGCGAAGCATCGTCCGGTGCGATCCGGGTGAGGGGCATGGCACCGAGTTGCCGCGATAAAAGTCTAGCCGACTCGACGGCCGCCCTTTGCGTGATCCCCTCTACTTATTCAGACCGCAGTTTGCGGAGGCAGTCCCTCACCCCACCCTCTCCCCGTAAGAACCGGGCGAGGGAGGGAGAGAGCGGTGCAAGCCTACTCCCCCTTCACGAACTTTGCGAACGCATCCGCGTAATCCGGGTGCCAGCGCGACAGCGGCGGGCGGTTTTGGACGATATCGCCGGCGGCCCACAGCATGCGCTTCTCATCGAGAGCGCGCGGCACGTCGTTGTCCGGGCAGAGGATGTAGAAGTCGTCGGCTTCCAGCCGCGCAAGCATGAAGTCCACCGTCTGCTCCGGCGTCCAGGCACCGGCCGGCTTCTCGGTGCGGCCCTTGGCGGTCAGGCCGGTGAAGACGAAGCCGGGGATCAGCAGATGCGCCGTGATGCGGCAATCCCTGGTGTTGCGCAGCTCGTGCTGGAGCGCCTCGGTGAACGCCTTCACGCCGGCTTTGGAGACATTGTAGGCGGGATCGCCGGGCGGCGTGGTGATGCCCTGCTTCGAGCCGGTATTGATGATCAGGCCGACCTTGCCGCGCGATCATGTTGGGGGCGAAGATGCGGGAGCCGTTGATGATGCCCCACATGTTGACGTCGATGACGCGGTGCCAGTTGTTGGGCTCGCCGAAGAGCGTGCTGCCGGGCTGGATGCCGGCATTGTTCATGAGGATGTCGCTACCGCCGAAGCGCTCGCGCACGGCACGCTCCAGATCCGTTACGCTTTCGGCGTTGCTGACATCGACCGCGAACGTCATCACATGTGTGGCGCTCGTTGCGGATGACAGTTTTGCTGCGGCCTCCGCCAGCCGCGTCTGGTCGACATCGGCGATGCACACTTTCATGCCGGCGCGCGTAAAGGCCATGGCGGCGGCCAATCCGATGCCGGACGCGCCGCCCGTGATCACGGCAACATTGTCTTTGACGATGGCGGAGTGTGGCATGGATTGTCTCCGGGGGAGGACTTCGGTCGTGCTGCTATAACATGCCGAGGGCGCGACCCTGCACAAGTCAGCATGGGAGGTCTTCGTTCCACGCCGCCTTTACGCCTATCCGGCACCGCTGTATTCTTCTCGACTTAACGATCCCGCCCAGATCGAACCCAATCAATCACCTCACAGGGAGTGCAGCCATGGCTGTGTCGCAGGCTATTCCGATCACGCGCCATCCGTTCGCCAACGGGTCCTACAAGCAGATGCTTATCGACGGGAAGTGGGTCGACGCCGCTTCCGGCAAGCGCTTCGAGACCTATAACCCCGCCACCGGCGAATTGCTCGCAACCGTCGCCGAGGGCGACAAGGAAGACATTGATCGTGCGGTCGCGGCCGCCCGCCGCGCCTTCGAAGGACCGTGGAGCAAGGTCAAGCCGTTCGAGCGGCAGAACCTGCTGCTCAAGCTCGCCGACCTCGTCGAGAAGAATTTCGACGAATTGTCGCAGCTCGATACGATCGACATGGGCGCGCCCCTCAGCCGCACCCGCGCCTATCGTCTGCGCGCCGTCGGCATGCTGCGCTATTACGCCGGCCAGACCACCGCGATCCATGGTGAGACCATCGAGAACTCGCTGCCGGGCGAAATCTTCTCCTACACGCTGAAGGAGCCGATCGGCGTCGTCGGCGCCATCATTCCCTGGAACGGCCCGCTCACTGCGACGATCTGGAAAATCGGTCCGGCAATCGCGACCGGCTGCACGGTGGTGCTTAAACCCGCCGAAGAGGCGCCGCTGACCTCGCTCCGCATCGCCGAGCTGGCGATGGAAGCCGGCATTCCGCCCGGCGTCATCAACGTCGTACCCGGCTATGGCGAGACCGCGGGCGCGGCGCTCGCCTCGCACCACGACGTCGACAAGGTCGCCTTCACCGGCTCGCATGTCACGGGACAGTCGATCATCCGCGCCTCCGCCGGCAACCTCAAGCGCGTCTCGCTCGAACTTGGCGGCAAGTCGCCGGACATCGTGTTCGCGGATGCCGATCTCGATGCCGCCGTGCCGGGCGCCGCGATGGCGGTGTTCGCCAACTCCGGCCAGATCTGCAGCGCCGGCACGCGCCTGTTCGTCGAGCAGTCGATCTATGAAGAATTCGTCGGCCGCGTCGCCGAGTTCGGCAAGAAGCTGCAGGTCGGCAACGGCCTCGATCCCAACGTGCAAATCGGCCCGCTGGTCTCGGAGCAGCAGCTCGAACGCGTCACCAGCTATCTCGATATCGGCCAGAAGGAAGGCGCACGGGCGCTCGCCGGCGGTGGCCGCGTCACCGAAGGCGCGCTCTCGAAGGGCTTCTTCGTGTCGCCGACGGTGTTCGCCGGTGTCCAGGACAACATGCGCATCGCGCAGGAAGAGATCTTCGGTCCCGTCATCTCCGCGATCGCGTTCAAGGACATGGACGAGCTGGTCAAGCGCGCCAACAACACCACGTTCGGCCTCGGTTCCGGCCTGTGGACGCGCGACGTCAGCAAGGCACATGCGGTTGCCAAGAGCCTGCGCGCCGGTTCGGTTTGGGTGAACTGCTACCAGGCGATGGACCCGGCCGTGCCCTTCGGCGGCTACAAGATGAGCGGCTACGGCCGCGAGTCCGGCAAGCAGCATGTCGAGGAATATCTCAACGTGAAGGCCGTCTGGATCAAGACGGCGTAAGACGTATCCTCTCGCACGTTCCGCGGGAGGGAATATCCGCTTTTATAGGGGGCGGCGCCTTTTCGAAGGGCCGCCCCTCGCTATATGATCCGCATCCTTTCATAGCCATTCGGGGCCCACATGAAATTCGAGGCGTTGTTCAAGCCGTTGCAGGTCGGTCCGTACAAGCTCGCGCATCGCGTCGCGATGGCGCCGCTGACGCGCATGCGGGCTGAGCGCGAGAGCTTTTCGCCGCGACCGCTCAACACCGAATATTATGGCCAGCGCGCAACGCCGGGGGGCCTGATCATTGCGGAAGCGTCGCCTGTGCTCTCGCACGGCCGCGGCAATCCGGCGACGCCGGGCATCTATTCCGAGGCGCAGATCGCAGGCTGGCGCAAGGTGGTGGATGCCGTGCACGCCAAGGGCGGGATCATCTTCCTCCAGCTTTGGCATGTCGGCCGTGTCTCGCATTCATCGTATCATGGTGGCGCGCTGCCGGTCTCGGCCTCGGCGATTCCGATCAAGGCCGACGGCATGAAGGCGATGACCGCCGACGGCAAGATTTCGGACTATGAGACGCCGCGCGCACTGGAGACCGGGGAGGTCAAGGGCGTTGTCGAGGCGTTCCGGCAGGGCGCGAAGAACGCACTCGCAGCCGGCTTTGACGGCGTCGAGATCCACGGGGCCAACGGCTATCTGCTGGAGCAATTCCTGCAGTCGCGCAGCAACCAGCGTACCGATCAATATGGCGGCTCGATTGAGAACCGCGCGCGGCTTCTGCTCGAAGTCACGCAGGCCGCGATCGACGTCTGGGGCGCGAACCGGGTTGGTGTGCGGCTGTCGCCCCATGGCATCGCCAACGATTCCGGTGAACCGGACCCGATGCCGCTCTACACCCACGTCGTGAAGGCGCTCGACAAGCTGGGTCTCGCCTATCTGCACTTCATCGAGCCGCGTTCCAGCGGCGCCGGCCGCGCCGACGTCAACTGGCAGAACGTGCCGTCAGCGATGGTGCTGTTCCGTCCGCACTACAGCGGCGTGCTGATGACAGCCGGCGGCTTCACCGGTGAGACCGCGAATGCCGCGATCGCCGACGGCCATGCCGACATCATCGCCTTCGGCCGCATCTTCATCTCCAATCCCGATTTGCTGCGGCGCCTGGAGCACGACTACCCGATCACGCCGTACAATCGCGCGACGTTCTATGGCGGTGAGGAGAAGGGATATACGGACTATCCCATGTATGACGAACTGGCGCCGGCCTAGGCGACTTCGTAGCCCGGATGAGCGTAGCGATATCCGGGACTTTCGTCTGAACCTCTAATCTCCCCGGATGTCGCTTCGCTCATCCGGGCTACGGGCTTCCTCCGTCATTCCGGGGCGACGCGGAGCGAACCCGGAATCCATTTCTCCGTCTGAACCTGCGGCTCGATGGATTCCGGGCCCGCGCCTTTCGGCGCGTCCCGGAATGACAATTGTGTATTGTCATTCCTCGCAAAGATACTGAGGAAACACCATGGCCAAAGCCGCAGCCGCCGCAGGAACCGCCACCGGGCAATGCCTCTGCGGCAAGGTCACCTTCGAGATCGACGTTCCCGCGCGCTGGGCCTGGCACGATCATTCGGCGGCCAGCCGCCGTGCCCACGGCGCGGCCTACGCGACTTATGTTGGAAGCTGGAAGAAGCGCTTTCGCGTCACCTCGGGCCAGACCGCGCTCACCCGCTACGAGGACAAGGCAACGAAAACCGCGCGCAGCTTCTGCTCCCATTGCGGCACACCGATCGCCTATGAGCGCCCGCGCGGCCCGCACATGGTCAACATCCCGCGCGCGCTGTTCAGAGAGCGCACCGGCCGCCAGCCGCTCTATCACATCGCCATCGAAGAGCTGCAGGAATGGGCCTACACCGGTGAGCCGCTGGTGCCGCTGAAGGGCTTTCCCGGTGTGGTCTGGCAGCGTTCGAAAAAGAAGAAGCGCGGGGGCGGCGAGGATCCGTTCGAGCTGGGGCGGGACGAGATGTAGCGCGCGCCGCACATTCTACTCTCGTGCCCCGGACGCAGCGCAGCGCCTCTTCGGCGGTGCGCTGCTGAGCCGGGACCCATCTATCAACGAGCCCGGCGCAATCTGGGTCCCGGCTCTGCGCAGCAGCGCAAGAGCGCTGCAGCGCGTCCGGGACACGAGAGCGCAGTTTGCGTTTCGACGCAACACAGCCATGACCGGGCTCCATTGCGCCTCTCCCGCGACTTCGTCCATCATGCGTCCGTCCTTGCGGCAACGTCCGCTCCTGGAGGAAACATGAAGAACAAGATCACCGGCCGCTCCGCCTTTCTCGCGCTGCTCAAGGACGAGGGCATCACGCACCTGTTCGGCAATCCCGGCACCACTGAGCTGCCGGTCATGCACGCGCTGAAGGACCATCCCGACCTCACCTATGTGATGGCGATGCAGGAGAGCCTGGTGGTCGCGATCGCCGATGGCTATAGCCGCGCCTCCGGCAAGCTCGTTGCCTGCAACGTCCATGTCGCGCCCGGGCTCGGCAACGCCATGGGCTCGCTCTACAACGCCCAGTTCACGGGCACGCCGATGATCCTCACCGCCGGCCAGCAGGAGCAGGGCCACGGCCTGATGGAGCCGGTGCTTTACGGCCCGCTGGTGCGCATGGCCGAGCCGCTGGTGAAATGGGCCGTGGAGGTGACGCGGCTGGAGGATCTGCCGCGCATCGTGCGCCGCGCTGCCAAGGTCGCGATGACGCCGCCGACCGGGCCGGTGTTCATCTCGCTGCCCGGCGATATCCTGAACAGTGAAGCCGGGATCGACCTCGGCCGTTCCACCCGCATCGACGCGCGCACGAAACCGTCAGACGAGGCGCTGAAGGCTTTTGCCGCGCGTCTGCTCAAGGCCGAACGTCCCGTGATCGTCACCATGGATGAGGTGGTCAAGAGCAATGCTCTGAAGGAGGCCGCCGAGCTTGCCGAGCTGCTCGGCGCAGCCGCTTACCAATCCTCGACGCCCTACGGCTCGCACTTCCTCTCGGAGAGCCCGAGCTTTGTCGGTACGCTGGCGCGCGTGCAGAAGGTCGCGCGCGATATGCTCGCGCCTTACGATCTGCTGATTGCGCTCGGCGGTGATCCCTTGCGGATGTCCGTCTATAGCGAGGTCGACGCGTTGCCGGACGGCCTCGGCATCGTCCAGGTCGGCCTCGCCGATTGGGAGATCGCCAAGAATTACGGCGCCGAGATTGCGCTCAAGGCGGACCTGAAGGAGACCCTGCGCGCGCTGATCCCGGTGCTGAAGGAGATGGGCGGCGCGGCCCTGACGCAACGCGCAAAGCAGGGCCTTGCCGAACTCGCACCGAAGAACTGGACCGCGCGCCGCGCTGCGCTGGTCGAGCAGATCGGCAAGAGCGCCGGCCGCACGCCGATCGATCCGGACTTTCTGGTGCTGCAAATGGTCGAGGCGATGCCTGGCAACGCCATCCTCGTCGACGAAGGCCTCACCTCGAGCCGTCAGATCACGGCGCTGCGTCCGCATCGCGACCGCTACGGCTATCACGGCCTTGCCTCCGGCGGCATCGGCTGGGGCCTGCCGGCCTCCGTCGGCGTCAGCATCGCCAACCCGGACCGGCCGGTGGTTTGCTTCTCCGGCGACGGCAGCGCGATGTATTCGATCCAGTCGCTGTGGACGGCCGCGCATCACAAGCTGCCGCTCAACGTCGTCATCGCCAACAATGGCGGCTATCGCATCATCAAGCAGCGCCTGCTCGCCTTCCATGGTGACGACAATTATGTCGGCATGGATTTTGTGGATCCTCCGGTGGATTTCGCCGGCGTCGCCAAGGCGCTCGGCTGTGAGGCGATCAAGGTCAGCGATGTCAGCGAGCTGAAGGCGACGCTGTCGTCGGCGTTCAAGCGGCCGGGCACCAAGCTGATCGAGGTGATGGTGGACGGGAAGGTGTAGGCGGCGCGCTCCGCTCTGCTCCCTCCCCCCTTGGGGGGGGAGGAAGCGCAGCAGCTCTACCCCTTCTTTCCCACCCGATACCCCGCCGCCGGATGCGGGGCGCCGAGCCTTGCCCGGCCCTGGCCGAACAGCTTCTCCCGCAGCGTGCCCTGTGCGTACTCCGGCTTGTACCTGCCACGCCGGGTCAGTTCCGGCACCAGCATGTCGGCGATGTCCTCGAAATCGCCGGGCGAGATCGCGAACGCGACGTTGAGGCCGTCGACGTCGGTGGCCTCGAACCATTGCTCGATCTTGTCCGCAACCATCTCCGGCGTGCCGAACACGACAGGGCCGGCGCCGCCGATGCCGACATGCTCGATGACGTCGCGCACGGTCCAGACGCGGTCGGGATCGGCGCGGGTGACGTTGTCCATCGCGCTGCGGCCGGCATCGTTCTGGACGTGGCGCACCTGCTGGTCGAGGTCGTAGCCGGAGAAATCGACACCGGTCCATCCCGACATCAGCGCCAGCGCGCCCTCGGGGCTGATATGGCGGCGATAGTCGGCGTATTTCTCCTTCGCCTCGGCCTCGGTCCGGCCGAGGATGATCGTCATCATCGAGAACATCAGGATCTCGGCCGGATTGCGGCCAAGCGCAGCGGCCTCCTGCCGGATCGCGGCGACGCGCGGCGCGATCACCTTGGCCGACGGTCCCGACATGAATACGCATTCGGCGTGGCGGGCCGCGAACTGCCGCCCGCGCGGCGAGGTGCCGGCCTGGTACAGCACCGGCGTGCGCTGCGGCGACGGCTCGCTGAGGTGAATGGTGTTGTTGATGCGGTAGTTCGCGCCCTCATGGTTGACGCGATGAACCTTCGTTGGATCGGTGAAGATGCCGCGCTTGCGGTCGCGCAGGACGGCATCGTCCTCCCAGCTCCCTTCCCAGAGCTTGTAGACCACCTCCATATATTCGTCGGCAATGTCGTAGCGGTCGTCATGCCCGGTCTGCTTGTCCTTGCCGGCGCCGCGCGCGGCACTGTCGAGATAGCCGGTGACGACGTTCCAGCCGATCCGCCCCTCGGTGAGGTGATCGAGCGTCGACATCCGTCGCGCGAACGGGTAGGGCGGCTCGAACGAGAGATTGCTGGTGACGCCGAAGCCGAGATTCTCAGTCACCGCCGCCATCGCCGAGAGCAGCAGCAGCGGCTCGTTCGACGGCGTCTGCGCTGCATTGCGCAAGGCCGCGTCAGGACTGTTGCCATAGACGTCGTAGACGCCGAGCACGTCGGCCAGAAACAACCCGTCGAAACGGCCGCGTTCCAGCGTCTTGGCGAGGTCGGTCCAGTAGGGCAGGCGGTTATATTCGGCGGTGCGGTCGCGCGGATGGGTCCACAGGCCCGGTGACTGGTGTGCGACGCAATTCATCGCAAATGCGTTGAGCCTGATCTGCTTGGCCATGATAGTCCCCGGGGCGCTGTACTGAGCGCTCTTCGAATGATAGACGTGCGCCTGAGCTTGGCGACGTTCTTGCATATGGCACGACCTTGGCAAGGCCAAAATCAGCGGCGCTCCTGCGCTTGGCAAGCCAATCTCAAGAGAGCAAGAACGGAATCCAAAGAACTAACCAAGCCCCCGCCACTTTCGAAGGCCCACCCCTGTCGGGTAAGGTTCTTCCTATCAAAGTCTCGAAAAACAAGTCATGACCAGAGCCGACGCCATCGCCCGCGCCCGTGAGGATTTCAAATCCGGCGCGTTCCTCACCGAGCTGGACCGCCGCGTCGCCTATCGGACCGAAAGCCAGAACCCGTCGCGCGGCGCGGAGCTGCGCGCGTATCTGGAACAGGAGATGCAGCCGGCCTTTGCGGCGCTTGATTTTACGAGCCGCATCGTCGAATCGCCCAGCGGCAAGGCGCCGTTCCTGTTCGCCGAGCATCACGAGAGCGCCTCGGCGCCGACCGTGCTGATTTACGGCCATGGCGATGTCGTCGACGGCATGGAGGGCGAGTGGCGCGATGGCCGCGATCCCTGGCGCACGACGACGTCAGGTATTCGCCTTTATGGCCGCGGCACCGCCGACAACAAGGGCCAGCACAGCATCAACATGGCGGCGCTGCGCGCGGTGTGCGACGCCCGCGGCGGCAAGCTCGGCTTCAATGCCAAGTTCATCGTCGAGATGGGCGAGGAGATCGGCTCGCCCGATCTCGGCAAGGTCTGCGACCTCAATCGCGACGCGCTCAAGGCCGATCTGTTCATGGCCTCCGACGGGCCGCGCCTGTCGGCCGACCGTCCGACGCTGTTCCTCGGTTGTCGCGGCGGCATCCGCATCCATCTCGACGTAGCCTTGCGCGACGGCGGCCACCATTCCGGCAATTGGGGCGGCGTGCTCGCCAATCCCGCGACTATTCTGGTCAACGCGATCTCGACGCTGGTCGACGGTCACGGTCGCCTCCAGCTCGACGCGCTGAAGCCGCCGCGGCTCACCAACCAGATCCGCAGCTATCTTGCGGACGTGCAGGTGGTGCCGACCGAGGACGAGCCGGCGCTCGCGGAGAACTGGGGCGAGGAAGGCCTGTCGGCGGCCGAACGGCTCTATGCCTGGAACACGCTGGAAGTGCTGGCGATGTCGTCGGGCAATATCGAGAAGCCGGCGAACGCCATTCCCGGCCGCGCCAATGCCGTGCTGCAACTGCGGTTCGTGGTCGGCACCAAAATTGATGGGCTGATCGAGGCCATCCGCGCGCATCTGGTCCAGAAGGGCTTTCCGATGATCGAGGTCCGGGCGGCCCAGAGCTTCGCCGCCTCGCGGACCGATTTCGACAGCCCCTGGATCAACTGGGCTGCGGATTCCGTGAAGGAGACCACCGGCAAGGCGCCGGCGGTGCTGCCGAACTTCGGCGGCTCGCTGCCCAACGACGTGTTTTCCGAGATTCTGGGCCTGCCGACGATCTGGGTCCCGCACTCCTATCCCGGCTGCTCCCAGCATGCGCCCAATGAGCACATCCTGCTGCCATTGACCGAAGAGGCCTTGACGGTGATGGCCGGGCTGTTCTGGGATCTCGGGGAATTGCCAGGACCACTAACAAGACCACTAGCAAGACCGCTAACCTGAGCCGCGATCCCGTCGAAAGTCACATTCTATTTCGGTCCGATTTGTGCTTGCATCCGCCCGCATCATCTTGAAAGGGGAGAAAAAGTGAAACATATCCGTAGCATCGGCCTCGCGCTTGTCGCCACCTTCGCCGTCAGCCAGGCCGGAGCCCAGGAACTAACCGGCACGTTGAAGAACATCAAGGACACCGGCGCTATCACGCTGGGCTTCCGCGACTCCTCGATCCCGTTCTCCTATCTGGACGACAACCAGAAGCCCGTCGGGTTCGCAATGGACATCTGCTACAAGATCGTCGACGCCGTGAAGAAGGAGCTCAAGCTCGACAAGCTCGAGGTCAAGCTCAACCCGGTCACCTCGGCGACCCGCATCCCGCTGATGGCCAACGGCACGATCGACCTCGAATGCGGTTCGACCACCAACAACGCCGAGCGCCAGAAGCAGGTTGGGTTCACCAACACCCACTTCCTGACCGCGAGCCGCTACGTTTTCAAGAAGTCGAGTGGCCTGAAGTCTATCGACGACCTCAAGGGCAAGACGGTGGTCTCGACCGCCGGCACCACCAACATCAAGCAGCTCACCGAGGCCAACGTTGAGAAAAAGCTCGGCGCCAACATCATCCCGGCCAAGGACCACGCCGAAGCCTTCCTGATGGTCGAGACCGACCGCGCGGTCGCCTTCGTCATGGACGACATCCTGCTCGCCAGCCTCGTCGCCGGCTCGAAGAATCCGTCCGACTACGTGATCTCGAAGGACGCGTTCTCCAAGCCCGAGCCCTATGGCATCATGCTGCGCAAGGACGACGCGCCCTTCAAGAAGGTGGTCGATGCGGCGACCGCTGCGCTCTACACCTCCGGCGAAGGCCAGAAAATCTACGACAAGTGGTTCACCCAGAAGATCCCACCGAAGGGGCTGAACCTCAGCACCCCGATCTCCGACGAGCTGAAGCACGAGTTCGCCAAGCCCTCGGACTCGCCGAATCCGGACGACTATAAGTAAGTCCCGATCCAGCCTTGGGATCAGAATGATGTCCGGTCACTCTTGACACCAGAGTGGCCGGACATTTGCATAGGCGCCCGGAACCTCTCTGAAGGGCGCGTTCGCGCGAGGGACACGTGAACTACAACTGGAACTGGGGAATCTTTTTCCAGCCGAACCCGATGGGGACCGGCACCTATCTCGACTTGCTGCTGTCGGGACTGGCGCTGACCCTGAAGACCGCGGTGCTGGCCTGGATCATCGCACTGGTCACCGGCTCGATCGTCGGCGTGATGCGCACGCTGCCGTTAAAGGGCGCGAACTGGTTCGGCTTTTGCTACGTCGAATTCTTCCGCAACATGCCGCTGCTGGTGCAGCTGTTCCTGTGGTTCTTCGTGCTGCCGGAACTGCTGCCGAAGGAAGCCGGCCTGTGGCTGAAGCAATTGCCGAACGCGCCGTTCTGGACCGCCGCGATCGGCATCGGCCTCTTCATGTCGGCGCGCGTCGCCGTGCAATTGCAGGCGGGCATCGGCTCGCTGCCGCGCGGGCAACGGATGGCAGCGACGGCGCTCGGACTGACGACTGTGCAGGGCTATCGCTACGTGCTGCTGCCGATGGCTTTCCGCATCATCCTGCCGCCGCTGACCTCGGAGTTCCTCAACACCATCAAGAACACCGCGGTCGCGATCACCATCGGCCTGCTCGAGCTGACCGGACAGGCGCGCTCGATGCAGGAATTCTCGTTCCAGGTGTTCGAGGCCTTCACCGCCGCCACGATCCTCTACCTCCTCGTCAACGCCGTCGTCGTGACCGCGATGCGCTTACTCGAGCGCTATGTCGCGATCCCCGGCTACATCACGGGGAGATAGCGCCATGTTCAGCAATTTCGATTTCGACGTCATCGTCCGCGCGCTGCCATATCTGTTCTACGAGGGCATGAGCTTCACCGTGATGCTGACGGCGCTCTCTGCGCTCGGCGGCCTGATCTTCGGCACCGCGATCGCGCTGATGCGGCTCTCGGGCTACAAGACGCTCGGCCGCATCGCCGGCCTCTATGTCGACTTCATGCGCTCGCTGCCGCTGGTGCTGGTCATCTTCTGGTTCTACTTCCTGGTCCCCTATATCGGGCAGTGGCTGACCGGCGCCTCGCGCCCGATCACCGTCGGCGCCTTCGCCTCCTCGCTGATCACTTTCATCATGTTCGAGGCTGCGTATTTCTCCGAGATCATGCGCGCCGGCATCCAGTCGATCTCGCGCGGCCAGCCAGCCGCAGCCAGCGCGCTCGGCCTGAGCTACGCCCAGACCATGCGCTACGTCGTGCTGCCGCAGGCGTTCCGCAACATGCTGCCGGTGCTGCTGACGCAGACCATCGTGCTGTTCCAGGACACCTCGTTGGTCTACGTGCTGTCGATCACCGATTTCCTCGGGGCCGCCAGCAAGGTCGCGCAGCGTGATGGACGTCTGGTCGAGATGTATCTGTTTGCCGCCATCGTCTACTTCACCATCTCCTGTGTCGCGTCGTTCGGCGTTCGCCGCCTGCAGTCGCGCATCGCTATCGTTCGCTAGGGTCCGTCATGATCGAAATCAGCCACGTCGATAAATGGTACAGCTCGACCTTCCAGGTGCTGACCGACTGCACCACCAGTGTTGCGAAGGGCGAGGTGGTGGTGGTGTGCGGTCCCTCCGGGTCCGGCAAGTCGACCTTGATCAAATGCGTCAACGCGCTGGAGCCCTTCCAGAAGGGCGACATCACCATCGACGGTATCAAGGTCAACGATCCCAAGACCAATTTGCCGAAGCTGCGCTCGCGCGTCGGCATGGTGTTCCAGCATTTCGAGCTGTTCCCGCACCTGAAGATCATCGACAATCTCTGCCTCGCCCAGGAGAAGGTGCTGGGGCGGGAGCACGGTAAGGCAGTGACCAAGGGCATGGCGCTGCTCGACCGCGTCGGCCTGAAGGAGCATGCCCAGAAATTCCCGGCGCAGCTCTCCGGCGGCCAGCAGCAGCGCGTCGCCATTGCGCGCGCGCTCGCCATGGACCCCATCGCCATGCTGTTCGACGAGCCCACCTCGGCGCTCGATCCTGAAATGATCAGCGAGGTGCTCGACGTCATGGTCGACCTCGCGCGCGAAGGCATGACCATGATGGTCGTCACCCACGAGATGGGCTTCGCCCGCAAGGTCGCCAACCGCGTGATCTTCATGGACCGCGGCGAGATCGTCGAGGACGCCCCGAAGGACGACTTCTTCGGCAAGCCGCGCAGCGACCGCGCGCAGAAGTTCTTGTCGAAGATTCTGTCGCATTAACTTTCTGCCGTCATCCCGGGGCGCGCGTAGCGCGAGTCCGGGATCCATACTCCCGATGGTGGTTATGGATTCCGGGCTCGCGCTACGCGCGCCCCGGAATGACGAAGAGTAGGGTTTATCGACCTCGCCAAATCCCGTATACGGGCAGGTAAATCCCCCTTTCCCGCCAGGAGACCTGCCTTGGACCCGATCGCCTATGTCAACGGCTCATTCGTCCCGCTCTCGGACGCCAAAGTCTCGATCCTCGATCGCGGCTTCCTGTTTGCCGACGGCATCTACGAGGTCTCAGCCGTGCTCGATGGCAAGCTGGTCGACAACGCCTCGCATCTGGCGCGGCTGGAGCGCTCGGTCGGCGAGATCAAGCTGAAGCTGCCGGAGACGGTCGAGCGCATCACCGAGCTTCAGAAGGAGCTCATTGCGCGCAACAAGGTCGTGAACGGCCTCGTCTACCTCCAGGTCACGCGCGGCGCCGACAAGGGCCGCGACTTCGCCTTCCCCAAGGGCGACGTCAAGTCGAGCCTGGTGATGTTCACCTCCGAAAAGGACATCATCAACGCCGCTTCGGCGAAGACCGGCATCAATGTGATCACGGTGCCCGACATCCGCTGGGAGCGCCGCGACATCAAGAGCGTGGCGCTGCTGGCGCAGGTGCTGGCGAAGCAGGCCGCAGCCGAAGCCGGCGCCGGCGAAGCCTGGATGCTGCAGGACGGCTATGTCACCGAAGGCGGCTCGTCCTCGGCGTTCATCCTCACCAAGGACGACGTCATCGTGACGCGGAAAAACTCCAACGCGATCCTGCCGGGCTGTACCCGCAAGGCCGTGGTGGCGCTCGCCGAGGAGCGCCAGCTCCGCGTCGAGGAGCGTTCCTTCACGATAGCCGAGGCGCTTGCTGCGAAGGAAGCCTTTGCCACTTCAGCTTCGTTGTTCGTTCAGCCCGTGGTCGCTATCGACGGCACGAAGGTCGGCGACGGCAAGCCCGGTCCGATGGCAACGCGCCTTCGTGAGATCTATGTGGAGTTCGCCAAGGCGACGGCCGTTTAGGCTACACTCTCCGCTGTCATCGCCCGCCTTGTGCGCAATTGCGCACTGGGGCGGGCGATCCAGTACGCCGCGGCTTCGCGGTTGGATCACTACGGCCTCTGGAATACTGGATGCCCCGCCGGAGCCTGTCATCGGGCTCGCCGAAGGCGAGACCCGGTGGCGGGGCATGACAGTCTTGCGTGGGGAGATACCGCCCCTCACGCCACCGACGCCTTCACCTTCACCGGATGCACCGCGCGGAACGCAATTGCGATCCTGTTCCAGGCGTTGATGGCGCCGATCAGCATGGTGAGGTTCACCGTTTCCCCATCGGAGAACTGCGCGCGGACCTCTTCGTAGACGTCGTCGGGGGCGTGCGTCTGGGAGATCAGCGTCACCGATTCGGTCCAGGCCAGCGCGGCGCGCTCGCGGTCGGTGTAGAGCGGGGATTCGCGCCAGGCATTGAGCAGGTAGATGCGCTGCTCGGTCTCGCCGCGCTTGCGGGCGTCCTCGGTGTGCATGTTGATGCAGAAGGCGCAGCCGTTGATCTGCGATGCGCGGATCTTGACGAGCTCGATCAGCGATTTCTCGAGTCCTGTGGACTGGATCTGCGTCTCCAGCGCCATCAGCGCTTTCACCGTGTCGGGTGCCGCCTGGTAGTAGTTCATGCGGGGTTTCATGGTCGTTCTCCTTGCTTAGGGGTTGATCTCAGTGGACGCCACCGGCCGAGGCCTGGCCGGATTTCTTCAGGAAGAGGACGGCGATCAGGGCGACGATCAGTGCCATGCCGAGCAGATAGAAAGTGTCGCTGAAGGCAAGAATGTAAGCCTGCTTCTGCACGATATGGCCGATCGCGACATAGGCGCGATGCGACGCATCCGCGCGGTCGAGGACGCCGTGATTGATGAAGTACTGAGTGAGCTGCTCCAGCCGCGTGCGGGTGGCCTGCTCGAACATCGAGACCGACTGCATCAGCACGTTGGAGTGATATTGCTCGCGCTTGGTCAGCACGGTCTGCAAGAGCGCGATGCCGACAGCGCCGCCGAGATTGCGCATCATGTTGAACAGGCCGGAGGCCGAGCCCGCGTTCTCCGGCTCGATGCCAGCGGTCGCGACCGCCGACAGCGGCGCCATCACCAGGGCCTGGCCGATCGCGCGGACGATGTTGGGCCACAAGAGCTGGTCGGCGGCGTAGTCGTTGGTCATGTAGATGTTCATGAAGTTGGAGCCTGCGAACAGGACGAAACCGACGCCGATGACGATACGCGCATCGAACTTCTGCATCAGGCGCGGCACCAGCGGGATCAGCACGAGCTGCGGCAGGCCGGTCCAGGCCAGCACCATGCCGATCTGCTCGGCGTTGTAGCCCTGGATGCGTGACAGATATTGCGGCAGGATGAACACCGAGCCGTAGAGCGCGATGCCGAGCAGGAAGTTCGCGAGCATGCCGAAGCCGAAATTGCGGCGCACCAGCAGGCGCAAATTGAGCAGTGGCTTCTTCACCGTCAGCTCGATGATCAGGAAGGCGGTCAGCGCGACGGCCGCGATGACGGACAGCTTGACGATGAAGGGCGAGCCAAACCAATCGTCCTTGTTGCCTTCCTCCAGCACGGTCTGCAGCGCCGACAATCCAATTGCCATGGTGATGATGCCGGCCCAATCGCCCTCGCGCAGCAGCGACAGCTTCATCGGCTTGGCGTCGAGCGCGTACCAGAGCATGCCGACCATGATCGCGCCTGGTACGAGATTGACGTAAAAGATGTACTGCCAGCCAAAGTTCTCGGTGAGATAACCGCCGATGGTCGGGCCGATCGCCGGGGCGAACGTCGCCGACAGCGCGAACATTGCAAGGCCCACCGGCTGTTTGCCGCGCGGCAGCAGCGTGATGATCAGCGTGAACGCCATCGGGATCAGCACGCCGCCGGTGAAGCCCTGGACGGCGCGGAGCGCGATCATCTGCGGCAGGTCCTGTGCCAGCGCACAGGCCGCGGAGAGGAGCAGGAACAGGATCGCGTTGGTGAGCAGATAGATGCGGATCGAGAACACCTGCGCGAGCCACCCCGACAGCGGGATCACCACGATCTCCGCGATCAGATAGGAGGTCGAGATCCAGCCACCGTCGTCGATGCCGGCGCCGATCGCGCCCTGGATATCGGCGAGCGAGGCATTGACGATCTGGATGTTCAGCACCGCCATGAAGGCGCCGAGCGTGGCGCCGATCACGGCGATCCAGGTCTTGGCTGGCACGGCCGGTGCGGCGGGAGCCGCAGCGGGCGCGGGGAGATCGGCAGCGGAGGCGGCGTTAATGGTCGGCTGGAGCGTGCTCATGGAAGCCTCGTCTCGGATAGGGAGACAGGATGCATTAGGCGGATGGTTTCGATAATCGGGGAAGTCTTGGAAGGATCGTCCGGCAGCACTTGATAATCCTGCCGGGCCCTTCCCGGCCTCAGCCGCCGTTCGGGCGAGACGTATTGCCAGCAACGCGCTTGGTGACCTCACGCTCGGCTAACACAGTCGCCTTGGTGTCGACAGTCGGCACTGCCGACAGGCCGGGCCGCAGCAGGCCGGTCAGGCTGTGGTCGTCGAGCACGATCTTCACCGGGACGCGCTGCACGATCTTGGTGAAGTTGCCAGTCGCATTGTCGGGAGGCAGCAGTGCGAATTCAAGTCCGCTGGCCGGCGAAAGGCTGTCAACATGACCGCGCAGCGTGCGATTGCGAAAACTGTCGACGCGCAGCTCGACCGGCTGGCCCGGACGCACATGCGTGAGCTGTGTTTCCTTGAAATTCGCGACCACATAGACCGCATCAAGTGGCACCACGGCCATCAACTGCGTGCCCGCCTGCACGAATTGGCCGATGCGCAGCGAACGGGCGCCGACCGTGCCGTCGACCGGCGCGGTGATCTCGGTATAGGACAGGTTCAACGCCGCCTGCTGCGCGATCGCGCGGGCGCGTTCGAGCTGGGCCGTGGCCTGGGCGCGCTGGGTGGTGAGCACGTCGACCTTGCGCTGCGCGGCGACGAGGCCTGACTTGGCATGCTGCAATTGCGCGTTGCTGGCGCGCAGCGCCGCATCGGTCTGCTGCGCGCGCTGGATCGTGCCGGAGCCCGATTTCATCAGGTCGTCGTAGCGGGCGCGTTCCTCCTGCGCGAATTTCAGGTTGGCGTCCGCAGCAGCGACATCGGCGGTGCTCTGCTCGATGATCGGTTGCTGCAGTTCGAGCTGGGCATCGATGTTGCGCACCGAGGCTTCACCGGCGGCGACGTCGGCGCGCGCCTGATCAAGCGCGGCCTTGAAGTCGCGGTCGTCGATCTTCGCCAGCGTCTGACCCGCTTTGACCTTCTCGTTGTCGCCGACCAGCACCTTGGCAATGTAGCCCGAGACCTTCGGCGCGATGATGGTGGAATCGGCCTTCACATAGGCGTCATCGGTGGATTCGAGGTAGCGGCCGTTCTTCAGGTAATCGTAGCCGTAGTCGCCTGCCACGGTGATGCCGAGGACCAGCGCCAGGCCGATGGCCGCCCGCTTGATCGCCTGGCGGGATGGGCGGAGGCTGATTTTCTCATTGGTTTCAGTGACATAAGAAGCGTTCGACATGGCATCCTCGGCATTTCCCAGGCGGCCCGTTTCGAACGGTACGCCATTGACGGGTGTAAGATGCGTTGTCCCGGTGGTTGTGATAATCCCGGAAATAACGGAAGCATTATCCACCAATGGCGGATAATCGGAGCCTCAAGCCATGGACCGCTTCACCAGCCTCACCGCCTTTGTCCGTGTGGTCGAGAATGGCGGCTTTTCCGCCGCCGCCCGCCGGCTCAACATGTCGACGACCATGGTGAGCAACCACGTCCAGGCGCTGGAGGATCGGCTCGGGGCGCGGCTGCTCAACCGCACGACGCGCAAGGTGAGCCTCACCGAAATCGGCAAGGCCTATTACGACCGCTCGACCCAGATCCTCGCCGATCTCGAACAGGCCGACGACATCGCCGGCGCGCTGCAGTCGACGCCGCGCGGCACGCTGCGCATCCACACCGCGACCCACATGGTGCAGTTCGTCGCGCCGGTGATGGCGGAATTCCTCGCGACCTATCCCGAGGTCAAGGTCGATTTGCGCATGGGCGAGACCAATGTCGATCTGATCGAGGAGGGATATGATCTCGCGCTGCGCATGGTCGCGCCACCCGACTCGAGCCTGATCGTGCGAAGCCTTGCGACCTGGCGGCACGTGCTGTGCTGCTCGCACGCCTATATCGAGGCACATGGACGCGTGCAGACGCTCGAGGAGCTCGCCGAGCACAATTGCGTGCGCCACGTCAACTACCCCTTCGACGAGTGGCGCTTCTTCGATCGCAAGGGCACGCCGGCCTCGGTGCGCGTGTCGGGCAATCTGATCACCAACAGCGGCGAAGCCCTGCGCGAGGCGACTTTGCAGGGCGCAGGTGTCAGTCTGGCAGCCGGATTCCTGGTGAGCGACGATCTCGACGCCGGCCGGCTGGTGCGCCTCCTGCCGGAATACCGGCCGGTCGAGATGTCGATGAACGCGGTCTATCCGCATCGCCACCATCTGTCGGCGAAGGTCAGGACGTTCATCGACATGCTGGTGCACCACAGCGCCGAGCAGCAGAAGCTGATCAATCCCTATTCATAAGCGGCGCGGCGGCGAAAGCCGCCCAAGTCCTTCTTCGCGCCAAGTCCTTTTTCGTGCCCAAGTCCTTTCTCAAGCGTCATGCCGATTGCCGCGTCGACCGTAGGCGCGCACCTTGGCCGGCGACGGTTCGTGGAGCTCAGCGAGGCGCTGCTCGACCTCGGCTTTTACCTTCGTGATCGCAGCGTCCTTTACCGGGCCGTAGCCGCGGATATCCATCGGCGCCTTCGCAATCGCGACGAGGTTGGGCAAATGCGCCGCGTCGAGCCTGCCAAGCATTCGTTCGATCAGGCCTTCATACCAGGCGATCAGCTCCCGCTCGGCGCGCCGCTCCGCGGTGTAGCCGAACGGATCGAACGGCGTCCCGCGCAATCCCTTCAATCGTGCGAGGATGGTGAGCGGCATCTGGATCCACTGACCGAAGACGCGCTTGCGCGGGCGGCCACGTGCGTCGCGTTCGGACGGCAGGAACGGCGGGGCGAGGTGATACTGGATTGTGAAGCCGTCCTTGAATTCGCGCTTCAGTTCGTCAAGAAAGCCTTTTTGCATGTGCAATCGAGCTACCTCGTACTCGTCCTTGTAAGCCATCAGCTTGAACAGGGCGCGCGCGACTGCCTCGGTCAGTGCTGTGCTGTTCAAGGCGGCTTCGGTGTCGCGGATCTTTGTGACGATCGCCCGATAACGCGCCGCATAGGCATCATTCTGATAGGCCGTGAGGAAATCGGCGCGCCGGTCAATCAGCTGGTCCAGCGTCTCGGCCTTGGGCGATTCTTCCACCTTCGGCAGAGAGCCCGGATCGGCGGCGGCGATCCGGCCCCAGGAAAATGCCTGCTTGTTGCGCTCGATCGCGACGCCGTTGAGCTCGATTGCGCGCAGCAGCGCCGACAGCGAGACCGGAACCAGTCCGCGCTGCCAGGCAAAGCCAAGCATGATGATGTTGGCATAGACGGCATCGCCGAGCAGACGCTCGGCCAGCGCGTTCGCGTTGATCGTGCCGAGATTGCCGTCCCCGATGACGCGGCCAATCGCGCGCAGGCGGGCGGGCGAGGCGAGATCGGCGTCGCGGAAGCGGACGACGTCACCGGTCGGCATCTCCGCGGTGTTGATCGCGGCGCGCGTGCCGCGGCGATAGGTGCCGGATGCCTTTGGCGAGGAGCTGACGACGAGGTCGCAGCCGATCAGCGCATCCGCCGCGCCCTGGTCGATGCGCACCTGATGCAGCGCCTCGGGACTCGCGGCAAGGCGGATGTAGCTGAGCACGGGCCCGAATTTTTGCGCAAAGCCGGTAAAGTCGAGGACCGAGACGCCGTGGCGCTCCAGGTGAGCGGCCATGCCGATCAGGGCGCCGACCGTGATCACGCCGGTGCCACCGACGCCGGTCACCAACAGGTCGTAGGGACGGTCGAGTGTGGCGGGAGCGGGCAGGGGAAGCGTGGCCGGGCGGTCGATTGCGTCGATCTGGCTCGCGCTTTTCGTCCGGCGCGTCGCACCTTCGACGGTGACAAAGCTCGGGCAGAACCCGTTGAGGCAGGAAAAGTCCTTGTTGCAGGCTGACAGATTGATCTGGCGCTTGCGGCCGAACGGTGTCTCCTTCGGCTCGACGCTGAGGCAGTTGGACTCGATCGAGCAGTCGCCGCAGCCCTCGCATACGAGGTCGTTGATGTAGGCAAAGCGCCTGGGGTCGGCCATCTGCCCGCGTTTGCGCCGGCGCCGCTTCTCGGTGGCGCAGGTCTGCTGATAGATCAGGACCGAGACGCCGGAGATGTCACGCAGCTCGCGCTGCACGTCGTCCATCTCCTCGCGCGGATGAATGGTCACGCCATCAGGAAGGTCTGCCGGGGAAAACTGCGCGGGGTCGTCCGACACCAGCGCGATGCGCGCAACGCCTTCAGCGCGGACGCTGTGTGCGATGGCGTGCACGCTGATGGGGCCGTCGACCGGCTGGCCGCCGGTCATCGCCACGGCATCGTTGAAGAGGATCTTGTAGGTGATGTTGGCTTTGGCGGCGATCGCCTGCCGGATCGCCATCGAGCCCGAATGGTAATAGGTGCCTTCGCCGAGGTTCTGGAACACATGCTTGTGGCCGGTGAATCGTGACGAGGCCGCCCAGTTCACGCCCTCGCCGCCCATCTGGATCAGCGAGGAGGTCTCGCGGTCCATCCAGCTTGCCATGAAGTGGCAACCGATGCCAGCCAGCGCCTTCGATCCTTCCGGCACCTTTGTCGATGTATTGTGCGGGCAGCCGGAGCAGAAATAGGGCGTGCGCGTCGCGCCCGGGACATTGATCGTGCGCTCGGCCTCCGGCAGCAGCGCGGCCGCGCGCGCGGCGAGATTGAGGCCCGGAAACATCGGATCGAGCCGGCGCGCCAGCACGGACGCCAGCGCGCGCGGCGACAATTCGCCGATCCAGGAGATCAGCCGCGCGCCGGTTTCGTCGTGCTTGCCGACCATGCGCTCGGGCTTCGCGCCGGGATAGTCGTAAAAGTACTCCTTGAACTGGCTTTCGATGATGCCGCGCTTCTCCTCGACGACGAGGATCTCGCGCTTGCCCTTCACGAAGGCCATGGCGTCATGCAGCGCCAACGGCCAGACCATGCCAACCTTGTAGATGTCGATGCCGATGCTGCGGCAGGCGGCTTCATCGAGGCCTATCAGCCGCAGCGCTTCCATCAGGTCGAGATGCGCCTTACCCGTCGTGACGATGCCGTACGTTGCGCGGGGAATGTCGTAGATGTGGCGATCGATCGGATTGGCTTTCGCGAAGGCGTAGACCGCGTGCTTCTTGGCCTCCAGCCGCTCCTCGATCTGCGGGCCTGGCAGATCGGGCCAGCGATAGTGCAGGCCACCCGGCGGCGGCGTGAAGTCGGGCGCGCGGAAGAGGCGCGGCGGGCGCAACGCGACGGACGCGCCTGATTCCACGATCTCCGAGATCGCCTTGAAGCCGACCCACATGCCGGAGAAGCGGCTCAGCGCATAGC